>JANPCU010000287.1:0-2704 GCA_031431195.1 Planctomycetota bacterium
GCTCTCTCCACTCTGAAAACGGAAAAATCAGAGTGGCGAACGGTCGTCCGAATTGAAATCGTGCGGGAATCGAGACATCGAAAGCTATGCTATTTACCTCACGGCCAATGCGACCGCTGAAAGTTAGCCGGACAGTTCTGAGATTCAGACGGAACCACAACTGCCCCTCTCGGACTCTGAATCTGTGGAAATCTGCGAAATCAGTGGACCCCCACTGACTTGTCCCACACCTGCGACATCGAGGTGAGGAGCAGGACGAGTTTCCCACTCCTGTCGATCTCTGTCGGCTTTGGCGCGGAGTGTCGAGATTCATCACCGTTCCCGGTCCCCTCGCAGGAGAAACCTCCATCCAGCGCCCCAGAAGTGTGAAACGCAGAGGGCGCGGAGGGCGCAGAGAACAGGTGTTCCTTGCGAACTCTGCGTCCTCCGCGCCCTCGGCGTTTTCACTCCGCACGTCCGTCGCGTTCGAGGTGTCCCCTGCGGGTGTCGCGAGTATCGTGTGAATATTGGCCTTTGGTTTTGGTTGCCAACGTTCCTGACGCACACACGATGAATCAGAGACGCGCACGAGCGAGCGGCCCGTGGAAATTGACCCACACTCCTTCGTCTCAGAATATTCTCGCCGCAGGCCGAATGTTCCAGCCCGTCAGCAGAGTGTGTGACTCAGGCATCAGTGTCGACGTTCCCCGCTCGACATTGGCTGGTTAGGCAACTCGTCGCTAAGCTGCGAAGGCAGCAAAATTGCTGGCATGTTCCACCCACACGTTGAGATCCGATGAGTCTTTTGAAGTTTGGCATCCTGGGATGCGGTCGCATTGTGCAACGCGGGCTGATTCCGGGGCTGAAGGGGTCGACCACGGCGGTACTGCATGCGCTGGCCAGTGAACGACCCGGCGTCGCCCAGGAGTGGGCGACCACCCACGGAGCGGCGAAAGCGTACGACTCGTATCAAGCCCTGCTCGACGATTCCGAGATCGACGCCGTTTACATCCCCTGCACCGGCGAGCATCACCACCGCTGGACCATCGCCGCTGCGAAAGCGGGGAAGCATGTGCTGTGCGAGAAGCCGCTGGCCCTCAATACGGACGAGTCGCGCGAGATGATCGACGCCTGCCACGTGGCCGGTGTCATCCTGCAAGAAGCGTTCATGTGGCGGCATCACCCACGGGCGAAAATGGCTCGCGAACTGGTGCGGTCGGGAGCCATTGGGCAGCTGCGGCAGATCGTGGCGAGCTTCTCGTTCGACATTGATCAGACCGACTGGCGTCTGGATCCTGATCGTGGCGGCGGGGCGATGTGGGATGTCGGCTGCTACGGGGTGAATTGTGCCCGCTTCTTTGCCGAGTCGGAGCCTTCGCGGATTGACTCCAGTGCTCACTGGTGGCCGACCGGCGTCGATATGTCGATGCGAATCGGCCTGACCTTTCCCGGCGAAATCCTGGCCAATATCGATTGCAGCTTCGAACTGCCTTACCGGTGCCAGGCCGAGATCGTCGGTGACAAGGGGCGCATTCTGCTCGAGGACGCCTTCGTGCCACCCGACAACAGCGTCCTCAAGATCAAGCGGAACTGCGACGGGGCGACACCCTGGGAGGAGATCACGATCCCCACGGCGAATCAGTACGCCGAGCAGGTCAATGATTTCTGCCTGTCGATCGCTGCCGGTCAATTGGTCGATCCCGGCGAGAACGGTCTGGCTAACATGAAAGTTCTAGAACTCGCCCATCAACTCGCCGCCGGGCAAAGCTAACTCATGTTTAGCCGCGACGCGAAGTCTTCGCAGCGGAGCGCTCGCCACGAAAAAGACTGCCGTGCCCCCCGCCCACCGGATATGATCTCTGCAGCAACGCTGAGCAACTGGTGCTCCGGCGTCGCCCACGATCACGGGCCTCATGACGCAGAGCCGATTTATGCCTCACTTCACGGAACTCCCGGTCCTCTCCAGTCCGTTCACTCCCCAAGAGTCGACCGAAGATCCGCTCGATCTGATCGAGGAGATCGAGTCGCTGAAGAAGTCGCGCGACGCCACAATCCTGGCTCACTTCTACGTCGACGGCGACATCCAGGACATCGCCGACTTTACCGGCGATTCACTGAAGCTGGCCCGCGATGCGACGAGGGTCACGACCCAGACCATCGTGTTCGCGGGCGTCCACTTCATGGCCGAATCTGCCAAGATCATGAACCCCGAAAAGCGGGTGCTGCTCCCCGACCTCAACGCCGGATGCTCACTGGCCGATAGCTGCCCCGCCGACCGGCTCGATTTGTATCAACAGACCCTACGTGCCCAAGGCCGCGAGTTCGAGACCGTCGCCTACATCAACACCACAGCTGCGGTGAAGGCATTGTGCGATTGGATCGTGACCAGTGGGAACGCCCGCGAGATCATCGAGACCAAGGTCGACAAGAATAAAGAGATTCTGTTCGTGCCGGACCAGCACCTGGGTCGGTACATCACCGAGGTCACCGGTCGCCCGATGATCCTCTGGCCCGGCTCCTGCATGGTGCATGAGGTGTTCAGTATTCAGGATCTGCTCCGGGCCAAGAAGCACAACCCCGGCTGCATCGTGATCGCACACCCGGAGTGTCCACCGAACATTCTGGAAATCTCGGACGTGGTCGGTGGCACGGAGAAAATGCGGCAGTACGTCTTCGCCCGCAAGGAGCCGACGAAGTTCCTGGTCGCCACCGAAGCGAACATGAT
>JANPCU010000288.1:0-2274 GCA_031431195.1 Planctomycetota bacterium
CGCTCAGACTCTGTAAACACCAGTCGAGCCATCCTTGACTCCTGCGTCACGCTGTTCGATCGTCCCTCTGCCAACCGAAGCGAATCTTCTCCGAAAACAGCGATCCTGCCAAGACCTCATTCCCAGCCGCGCGAAGTATAAGCTGCTTTTCTGATGCACACACGTTGCTCCGTTGACGCTTGTCGACGAGTGCCTCGCTGTCCATTTTCTCTCGAGTCGGACACAATGAATGGACTGTCGGGAAGGTGTCTCTCGATGCGAGTCTCGGAAATGTTCGTCAGAGGTTGCTCATGATTCGTCGCCTGCTCTGTCTGTTCGCTCTCGTTGTTCCAGGGATGTTATTCGCCGAGGAACCCGTGGCTCCTCCCGCTGAGCCGACCGGGTCCCAGGTGATCTTCAATGGGAAAGACCTGACCGGGTGGGACGGCGACACCAGCCTGTGGAGCGTCAAGGACGGCGTCATTCATGGTGAGACGACCGAAGCCAACCCGGCCAAGGGCAATACATTCCTGATCTGGAAGGACGGCACCACGAAGGACTTCGATCTGCGGCTTTCGTTCCGCTGTAACGCCACGAACAACTCCGGGATTCAGTACCGTTCCCAGCACCTCACCGATGAAAAGGGGAAGAACCAGTGGGTCGTGCGCGGCTACCAGCACGAACTCCGCAACGAGAGCAAGTTCCCCAACACTTCCGGATTCATCTACGACGAGAAGGGCAAACGCGGTCGGATCTGCTTGGTCGGCGAGAAGGCCACCTGGGAACCGGACGGTAAGAAAGTCACCGGCAAGCTGATCGACGAAGCCGGATACCAGAAGCTGTTCAAGCTCGATGATTGGAACGATGTCGTCATCATCGGCCACGGGAACCACATTCAGCACTACATGAACGGTCAGCTGATCCTTGACTTCACCGACAACGCTCCCGACCTGCAACTGCTGGATGGCATCCTGGCAGTGCAGTTGCACGCGGGCAAGCCGATGTGGGCGGAGTTCAAGAACATCCGGATCGCGGCGGAGTAGTGGGCGATTCGGGGAGGGATGGGCGGATGTGAATCGCTCAGTCTTCGGACCTCTTACTCGCCAGCGCAGAACGGGATGGTGACTGGTGATCGTTGTCGATGCGGGAAACACCCGCGTGAAGTTCGCGTGGATGGAAGTGGTCCCGGGACAGGGTGTCCCGCGCACGCTCGGGTTTGTCGCCATTCCCGTCGGTCAGCCGCTGCCGACCGAGACTCTGCGAAAGTGGATTCGCGAAAGTCCACCCCGGCAGGTGATCGTCGATGGTTCTAACCCTCCCGAGGTGGATCGCGTGCTACGCGAGTGGCCCGCCGAGGGAGCTAAGCCGCACCGACTGGGCAGCCGGAAACTACTCCCACTGGTCATCGAAGTGGAGTTCCCGGACAAGGTCGGGATTGACCGCCTGCTGAACGCTATCGCGGCGAATGCCCGTCGACTGCCGGGGCAGATCGCGATCGTGATCGACAGTGGAACCGCGACGACGGTCGACCTGGTCGACGGGAACGGAGCGTTTCGAGGTGGAGCGATTCTGCCAGGGTTCGAGATGGGGGCTAAAGCTCTGAACGAGTACACCGCCCTGCTGCCGTTGATTCAGCATCACCGCCTGCATGATCGCGTACCGCCGCCCGTGGGACGCAACACGACCGAGGCCCTCGAAAGCGGACTCTATTGGGGACATGTCGGGGCCGTGAAGCAGCTGATCGAGTCGATTCAAGCTGCGTTCCCCACTCCGCTGGGCGTTCCGGCTCCCCTGGTATTGCTGAGCGGGGGAGCGGGACCGGTGCTGCGTCCCTATCTGACTGATGTGCAGTGGGAGCCCGCGCTGTGCTTGCAGGGGCTGGCACTGGCTGCCACCGCCATGTCGAGGCAGGCGTGATGGAACTGACCAGTCATGGAACTGCCCGGCAGCTGACCTCGACGGGTCGGAGCGCGATCGCGGTGATCCGGTTGACCGGCGCGCTATCGCAACTGGACACGCCCACCGCGTTGTTTCGTGCCGCGAACCACAAGCGGTTGGATGAGCAATTGATCGATGCGATTTGTTTCGGCGTCTGGGGCGATCCGGGCGAAGAAGTGGTTCTGTGCCGCACCAGCAACGATACGGTGGAGGTGACTTGCCACGGGGGAACTGCAGCTGTGGCTCGGATCCTTGAGGATGCGTCTGATCGAGGCTTCCATGTGGAGGCTGCTCCGAATGTCGCCTTTTTCTCCGAAAAAGAGCGTCCTTTTTCGGAGAAAAAGGCGACAGACAGGG
>JANPCU010000289.1:0-9169 GCA_031431195.1 Planctomycetota bacterium
CCGCACGAGCTGCTCCAGCGGCCACAAGGGCTACACCAGCGGCAGCGGTTTCTGCGACCAGGCCGACTTCTGCGACAGCCAGGACGATGTGCGGTAGTGGAAGTTTTCAGTGGTCAGTGGTCAGTGGTCAGTGGTCAGTGGTCAGTGGTCAGAAAGCCCAGAGGTGGCAACCTCTGGGCATTGAACCAGCGACTCTCACCGCTGAGATGCTTTGACTGACACGTCTCTCTCTCTCTCTCTCTCTCTCTCTCTCTCAAAGAACCTCCGGTTTCCTCCGGGGGTTCTTTTTTTGCGCTGGACAGCTGGAAACGGCTGCTGTGCGAGTGGTCGGAAAGTCTACCTAACCAGCCAGACGAGGGGGATCGGCGAGCGGACATCCGACCGCTTTTCGGTCAGTTGGGACTGGAGTGCTTTTCTTTCGTCGGAAAGCGGGTACAGTCATACGTATACCTCTGTCCGAATTCTCGGGCATCATCCATTGTTCAGCTGCGTGAGCGAGTGCCCCGTCATGAATGATCTGCAACAACTGGGAAACCTTGAAGCTCTGGAAGAGCTGACCTGGAGTTACGCGTGGTACTTGCTCCGCACGGACTACTGGTGGTTTTTCGGGGGACTGTTTGCGCTGCTGGCCGTGTTGTTCGGGGTGAACTACTTCACACGGACCGGTTCGATTGCGCGAGCGACGACCAAGGAAGCAGTCCGTCAGCCGATTTTCCTGCTGCTGCTGGCCGTGGGAAGTCTGACGATGGTCGCGAATTGCTACATTCCGTTCTTCTCCTTGGGAGATGATACGAAAATGTTTCTCGACTGTGGTCTGGCGACCACTCTGATCTGCTCGCTGCTCGTGGCGATCTGGACCGCCAGCTTGAGCGTGGCGGAAGAGATCGAAGGCAAGACCGCGATGACTCTGTTGTCCAAGCCGATCACGCGCCGTGAATTCATCATGGGGAAGTATCTGGGGATCGCCCAGACGACACTGTGGATGATTTTGTTTTTGGGGCTGCTGCTGGTCAGCTTGATCTTCTTCTTGAAGGCGGGCATTGATGCCAAGGAGTCGTCCGCGACCATTACCTCCATCGATAAACTGGTCACTGCATTGCGAGTCCTGCCGGGACTGGCCCTGGTGTTCATGGAAGTGTCCATCATGGCATCGATCAGTGTCGCGATTTCTACGCGGCTGCCGATGTTGGTGAATGTCACGAGCTGTTTGGCGATCTTCGTGATTGGCCACCTGACCCCGGTGCTGGTGCAGTCGGCTTTGAAGGATGTCCCGTTCGTGAAGTTCGTCGCCCAACTGCTGGCGACGATTTTGCCGACGCTGGACAACTTCAACATGTCCGCTGCGATCGCGATGGACCGGACGATTCCTCCGGAGTACATCGGTTTCAACGCTCTGTACAGTCTGTGCTATGTCTCCGCGATCATCCTGCTGGCATTCATCTTGTTTGAGGATCGTGATCTCGCGTAGGATGGGTTTGACGGTCGACAGAGCGTGAGGGAACGAGTGGTTTGCTGGCCACTGTTGGCATGCGCCATGATTTTCGGTTCCGAAAACTTCCGCCGCTGAGGTCGAATCGGCTCTGTGGCGCGGCCCCGGAGCCTCGTGAGGTCGCGTGATGACCACTGAACACTCCTTTCTTCGCGGACTACCGTTCAGACGTCTCTGGTTTCAGGGCAGCGGCCTCCTGCTGACGGGGTGGTCTGTTCTGGCGGCATTCTCTCTGGCGGCCAGTTTGGGCGTGCTATTTTTTATTCTGGACCTGCTGGCGTTTCAGGGCCGGATTGAGGTTTCTCCTGCCGATCAGGCCGAACTCACCCCATTTGTGACCAATGTCAACAGACAGGGTGTTGCCGAAGATACCGGGATTCGCGCGACTTTTTGGCGTCATCGAGACTTTCCGGTGCATGACTGTCCGGTCATGGAGATGATTCGGACGCCGCTCTGCCGTTTCATCCCACTGCGGACCAATCGCGGGGCCTTGGCGACGCTGGTCGTGGTGCTGATTCTCGTCGTCGTGCTCCGGGCCTGGAGTCTCAATCGGATGCGGTTTCGCGCTGCCAGCCTGGCCCAGGAGACGACTACCCAGCTCCGCACTCAGATCCACCGTCAGATTCTGCGCCTCGGTCCCGGCGATCTGGATCAGCGAGATTACGGTGCCGCCCAAAATCTCTTCCAGCAATCGGTCGAGGCCATCGCCTCGGCCTTGACCGCGCTACTCTCCTTTGGGATGTATCAGGTTGTGGGAGTCGTTCTGGTTCTCTCGCTGATGTTGACGATCGACTGGTCGATCACTCTACAAGCCCTGCTTCCGCTGGTCGCGGGGTTCTATTTCATTCGCTGGGAATGGACCCAGGGAGTCGAGATTCAGCAGCTGGCCGAGGCCCGCGCAGCGTTCGATTTGCGGATCCTGTCCGAGGGACTGCGGAAGAGCCGGATTGTGAGGGGCTTCGGCATGGAGGCTCAGGAGCAGGAACGCTTTCGCAAGCACCTGCTGCGGTATTCGGACACCGCCCGGACGGGAGCGCTGGCTCGGGGAGGCAGTCTGTGGGCCGCGCGGGTGATCGGAGCCTTGCTGCTGGCCGTGGTCGTCTTCTTGGTCGGCTCACGCGTGCTCGGGACGGGAAAGGCGTTGGACTTGCCCGCCGCGCTGACGATCCTGACCGGATTTGCGGCCATCGCACCACTCCTGAGTGGCATCTCCGGCTGGCCGCAGCTGACTCAGGAGATCGAAATCGAGGGGGCCAAGGTCCACCGTTTCCTCGCCGTGTTACCCGAGGTGGGGCAAGCCGTCGGCGCCAAGTTTATCGACCCGGTGACTCAGTCGATTCAGTTCGAAGGGGTCTCCTACCGCCGGGGTGAGCAGACGCTGCTCAATGGTTTCGAGATTCGAATTCCTGCTCGCTCGGTGACCGCCTTCGTCTCACTGGACCCGCTCGCAGCCCGCGCCGCAGCTGCGATGTTGCCGCGTTTTCTGGAACCTCAAACGGGGCGAGTGTTGTTCGACGGTGAGGACATTGCCTGGGGCACCCTGGAGTCGATTCGGGCCGAGGCGATCTATGTGGGAGGCGACGACCCCTGCTTCACGGGGACGGTCAATGAAAACATTCGCTGTGGGGATGCTCGCTACGACTCGACGGCAGTGATGGATGCGGCCAAGCTGGTTCACGCTCATCAGTTTATCCAGCGTCTCCCGTCGGGTTATGAGACTCAACTGGGCGAGCATGGGGAGCAGATCACTCCCGGCCAGACGTTCCTGCTGGGGCTCGCACGGGCCATCATTCGCGATCCGGCGGTCCTCATCATCGATGAGCCGACCGAACTTCTGGATCAGGCGACCAAAGACTACCTCGATGATACCTACCAGCGCATTACCTCCCAGCGCACGGTCGTGTTTGTGCCGACGCGGTTGTCGACGGTTCGCCGTTGTGACCGCGTGGTGGTGATCGACGGAGGCCAGGTCGAGGCCGTCGGATCGCAAGCCGAATTGGTCAAGAGCTGCGAACTGTACCGGCACTGGGAGTACGTGACGTTCAACGCATTTCGCCGAAGTGGCGAGAAGGGATAGCGGCCATGCGAATTCGAATGGTCATGATTGGATGTCTCCTCGGGCTGACGATGGCCTCGGCAGTGTCGGCGGAAATCATCACGATTCGACCGAAGTCAACTGGCGAGGAAGTGCCGCCCGCTCCGCTCGCGCCCCCCGCCCCCCGCCTGCCGATTGCGCCGCCCGAGAAGCCGCCAGGAGCCGCGCTCAAGACTGTCATCGAGATCGATATTGTGTCCCTCGAACTTCAGGGCGACCCCAGCTCTCAGAACTGGGGGAAGGTTTTTGAAGACTTGGGGTACTCCGTTCGCATCCGCAATGGACGGGAAGCCAAGCCCGGCGTGACCGAGAAACTGCGCGGCTCACTGCGTTACGTGGCTGCCACAGGGCTGCTCGATCGAGACGGCAAGCTATCATTCGGCAAGGGCTCATTTCGCCTGAACGAGACGGAGCGACTCCACGAATGGCTGGAAGAACTGAAGACTTATGGGGCCCAGGGAGCCCCCGAGGGGAAACCGCTGTGGGGCCTCAGTCGGGCACAGTTCGCCGTCGTCAACGAGCAGATGACCAAGCCGCTCACCGTCCCGGCTCAGGGGCAGTCGCTCGCGACCTTGGTCAAGGCCTTGCAAGACGATGCCCAACTCCCCATTCGTTTGCACACGACGACCGCCGCTTGGCTGCAAGAAGCCGCCCATGATCGCCCGCTCACCGTCGACGTGACTGGCTTCAGTACGGGCACGGGACTCGCGATCGCGCTCAATGAAATCGGTACGGGTCTGCGTCCCGTTCGTACTCCGGCGGGACAGATCGAGTACGAAATCCTCCCGTTGGATCAATTGAAGGACCCCTGGCCGATCGGTTGGGAGCCGCAGGCCGAGACGCCCCGCAATCTGATCACACCGCATCTGTTCGAAATGGGTGTCGTCGGGTTCGACAATGCCCCGCTGAGCGACGTACTCGCTGCAATCCAAACCGAGTCGAACACTCCCATCGTCATTGACACCCGTCGCAGCCTCGCTAAGAAAGTCGACGTGACAAAAATTACGGTCAGCTCGCCACGAAAACGGACCGCGTGGGCTCTCGTCGTCAGCCAGTGCGTGCGGCAAGCCGGACTGTACAACAGCTACCGCCAAGACGAAGCGGGACGCGGATTTGTGCTGGTCGCCCCGTTTGTTCCCCTCGTGATCAATCCGGAGTAAGGAACCGTACCGAAGTCTGTGGCCTTCCCGAAGAAAAGGCGACCGTCGAGGATCAGCAGGTGTGAAGTGAGATGAGTATCAGAAGTGGTGGTCACAAATCCCAGCTCCCGGAACAATGATTCGTATTCTGCGCTTGCGTCGTGAAGACGATTTTTGGAAGTGCTGTCGTGCCAATGAGCAGTTGGCCATCCCGTTCGTCAGTCAGTCGATTCTCAAGTCCCGTTGCGGAGGCGAGTTGATGTCTCATCCTCTGCCATCTGCCGCGCTGCTGTCGCCGATTTACTCCCCGGAGCGAAGCATTCTCATCCCCCTCGCGTTCTGGATGTGCCTGCTGAGCAGTGCGGCTCTGTTCGCCTCGGTCGCGCTCGCTCCCCGACTGGTCGAGTGGCATGAACTGCACCTGGCCACACTCCAGCGCCAGCAGCAGCTGGTCCAACTGGAGCGACACATTCAGCACCTGGAAAAGGTCGTGCATGCGTTGGAGTTCGATCCCCACTTCCAGTCCGAAATGATTCGCCGAGAGATCGGCGGCCCGACCGAGGGGGAATCGATCCCGCTGGACAAGTCGCTGACGATCGATGTCGCCCTGCCCGAGGTCGAGGGACCAAACATCCCGCTGATCGTGCCGTGGTACATCCCGATCTTCCGGGCACTCGCGGTCCCCACGGACTGGAGACGCCGCGTGCTATGGGTCTCCGCTGGCTTGTGTCTGTTCGCGTTCGTGGCCCTGCGCGAGCGACGAATCGACGCCTGATCGGGCGGGCGAAGCTCGGGCGGGGCTGCTCTCGCTGTTTGCCGTTCCCCACCACCTCGAAGCCCTCGGTGACAAACCGCTAGCGCAGGCCCTCCATGTGCAACGTGTGAACCAGGAATAGAGGGCCTGCGCCTCACAGCAGGCTGGTCCTACCCGACACACCCCTGTGGAAGTCTGGCGGTCAGTCTCCACGGTCTGGCCGTCGAACGAGGCACGAGTTGCAAGGAGTATGAATATTTGATAAGCATAATGTAGATTTCTGCCAGTCTGTGTTTTTCTGTGATTCCTGACTGGTGATCGTTGTCCTCCATTTGGGAGATTCCTATGAAGAAGCGTGGATTTACCCTGATCGAACTGCTGGTGGTGATCGCCATCATTGCGGTCCTGATCGCTCTGTTGCTGCCTGCGGTGCAGCAGGCTCGCGAGGCGGCTCGGCGGAGTACGTGCAAGAACAATATCAAGCAGATTGGTCTCGCGCTGCACAACTACCACGAGACGTACGGGTTGTTTCCTTCGCATTCCTCGACTGATGGGGGAAACCATGGGAACACGATGTGGGTCAAGATTCTGCCATTCATGGACCAAGCCCCGCTGTACAATCAAGTCTCTGCCTTCGATATGGGGAGCGGCACCCAGTACTGGTTGGGTTCAGCGAATACGAACACTGTGAATCTGCTCCGACCGATTGCGAGAGCCACGCGATTGGAAGTGCTGCGTTGTCCCTCCTCGGACCTCGCCAAAACCCTCACTGACGGTTCAATCAATCAGTGGATTACCTACACCATGATCTCGGGCAGTGTGGATCATTCCTCGAAGGACGCGGCGGCCTCAGCACCCAATGCGGGGATTTACTCGGCGGGAGGATGCTTCTCGGGAAACATGCGTGTCACGTTTGCCCACATTACGGATGGTTCCTCGAACACCATGATGATCGGCGAGCAGTCGGGCTACTTGACCAAGAACGAGGACAATCGCACCGCAGTGCCTGGCAGTGGGATGTGGATGGGAACCAAGAATTCACGGGTTCCGACCGGAAATGGAACGTGGTCCAGCACTGGCACACACTCATCGGGCGTGTCCTCGCAAGACATGCGGTGCTATAACCTCACGACGGTACGCCAGGGGCCGAATCCTCCGGTGACTGCCAATTGGCAACTCGCTTCTTCGTGCAATACTCCGATCGCTTCGGCTCATACGGGCGGAGCACATCTCCTGCTGGGAGATGGGGCCGTTCGATTCGTGAGTGCGAATGTTGACCTGACGACATTCAAGCGTCTGGCCGACAGGAATGACGGAAACGTCGTCGGGGAATTCTAAGTTCCACCTGACCCGTCTAGTCCATTCCGCTGAGGAGATCCTGATGAACCGATTCGCACTAGTGCTCTGTTTGTCCTGCGTGTTGCTCGCAGGATGCGGCCAACCTGCGGGGCCAGTGCCCATCACCATCTCGGGGAGTGTCCAGTTTGAGGGCGCGCCCGTGGAGGAAGGACAAGTCAGCTTCCAAAACGAAACGACAGGGCAAGGAGGTCAGGGCGACTTGACGGTGGGGGGGAAGTTTCAGCTGGAGGTTCCTGCGGGAACTTACCAAGTGGTTGTGACTCCGCTGCTGGTGACTGTCGACTCGGGGCCGAACTCGCCACCGTCAGAGGAGTACAAAAAGGTCGACAACATTCCCACGAGGTATCGCTCTGGGGCCACTTCAGGCCTGACTGCGACCGTTGCGGAGGACAAGACGACACACGATTTTACGCTGTCCAAAAAATAATCCGGTCGGCTTCGCCCTCCGGCTCCTCTCTGTTCATCCTTCAGGAGTGTTCCCATGAAACGTCGAGGTTTTACCCTCATTGAACTGCTGGTGGTGATCGCCATCATCGCCGTGCTGATTGCCCTGCTGCTGCCCGCCGTTCAACAAGCCCGTGAAGCAGCCCGCCGCAGCCAGTGCAAAAACAATCTGAAACAGATCGGCATCGCGCTGCACAACTACCACGAGACGTACAAGCTGCTCCCCGGCGGAGCGTACTTCGGTGTCGTGCCCGCCGATGCCCGCCGCGGATCGATTCTGGTTCATCTGCTGCCCTACATGGACCAAGCCCCGCTGTTCAATGCGTACAACTTCAGTTCCCGTCCTTGGCATGGCCAATCGGCCAACGGGAAGCTGCTGCGGAACACAGTCATCTCTACCTTCATCTGCCCCTCCGACACGCATAATGGGCAGCATGGTCCGGAGTTCGGGTCCGAAACCGTCGGGGCCACAGACAATGTGACCGGAGCCGCTCAACCACTCGATGGGGCCGGGCTCTTCAACTATTGTGCCTCGATGGGACCGACACTGAATGGCTTGGCCGCAGCGGGAAATCTCAACTGTCCCTGTGCGTTTGCCTGGGGAACATTTGCCAAGACTTTGGGATCCAAAGTCAATGGTGTACCCGGTCCGTTCACTCGGAACATGCACAGCATCACGTTCGATGTCTGCAAGGACGGTCTCTCGAACATCATCTTCTTCGGCGAAAACCGCCCTGGTTGTTCGGAGCATGCGGACAATGGCTGGGAATACTCCAACAACATGCAGGGATTGGCCCACACGCTAACGCCCATCAACTTCTACTCCTGCGATCAAACTCCGGCGGTTGCGGGCGGCGACAACTGCGCTCGGCCGTGCAACTGGAATACGGAGGCCGGTTTCCGGTCCCAGCACGTGGGTGGGGCGCACTTCCTGCTCGGAGACGGGGCCGTGCGGTTCATCTCCCAGAACATCGACCACGAGAACTATCAGCGGTTGGGTGGCAAGGCCGATGGTGACCCCGTCGGCGAGTTCTAGTGCCGTTTCACAACTGCTTTTCAGGACGGGGCAGACAGGAATGTCTGCCCCCTGACCAGTCGTCTGTGCAAACCAGTTGGGCGAGCGGCCAGACTTCGCGTCCCAAAAGACTTCCGAATTCTTCCGAGAATTCGGAAGTCTCGCGTGTCATTTTTCACGGGCCGTTCGTCTTAATGCAGTCCTGTGCGTCTGCATCACCGGAGTACCATGTCGTTCGAAGTCAGACTCTGAATCAACAGGATCGATGAGCGGCTCAGAATTATGCTCCGGCATCTCGCATTTTGATCCCCCTTTTCTCAAGCAGGACAACTGAACGTGAAGCTCTCGTACGTGTTGGCGACCATGCTCCTGATGACTGGATGTGGGGGCGGCGACGATGGTCCTGTCCTGGTGGATGTCAACGGACTCGTGACTCTCGACGACAAGCCGCTCGCGGGGGCCGCCGTGGTATTTGTCTCCTCGACCGGGGGCCCGGTGCAGAGTGCCAGCACTCAAGCCGACGGAACGTACAAAACCAAGGTCACCATCGGCAGCCTGAGTGTGGGTGTCAGCAAGGTCGAAATGGGGGGATTCAAGATCGAACAGACCCCTGATGGTGGCTCTCCCGCCAACATGGAAGAGATGGCCGCCAAGGTCAAGTACATTGTCCCCGTCAAATTCAATGATCCAAAGAGTTCCGGGCTATCTGTCACCGTCCCGGAAGTGGGCGGTGATCTTGGTACGATCAAGGTGACCTCAAAGTAAAAGTAACGTAGGGTGGGCACACTGACGTAGGGTGGGACCAGCCGCTCTGGGCGCAGGCCCACCATTCGCGGGGTGACGCAGCCGGAAGAGGTTCCTCGTCGAAAGCCGC
>JANPCU010000290.1:0-11845 GCA_031431195.1 Planctomycetota bacterium
TCGATCGCAGAAGTCGACAGGCTGGAAGCCTATCCCACGGGCCTTAACTGTCCGCGATTGGGAGCGCGGGTTCAATGGAATCGTCCGATTCTTTTTCGAGAGCAACGACCTTAAAGGCCGTTGGCGCGGATTTCGCGATCAGCGGGGCAGCGACTTTCTCGACGGCGGCGGGCGGCCCAAACGGGAGCGGGAAATTCGGCATCCAGCCCAAAGGCAGCGTGGTGCCGGTGATCCAGCGGGCCTCGGGCGAGGCGAGGAACGCGACGACGGCGGCGACATCTTGAACGTTCCCAATCCCGAGTGGATGGGAGTGATCGAGGCTCTCCTCCATCGAGTCGCCGCCCTCGGAGGCGTGACGCTGCATCATGGGAGTAAAGACCAGCGCGGGAGCAACCCCGACAACTCGCATGCGACGAGGAGCGAGTTCAGCGGCAAGGGACTGCGTGAGGCCGATCAGCCCGGCCTTGGTGGCCGAGTAGGCTCCAAATCCCGAACAGCCCGCCATGCCCAGGACAGAGGAAATGTTGACGATCACCCCTTCTGGCTCTGCCAAGAAGGGCAGTACCCCTCGGATCATCCGCATCGTTCCGAGCAGATTCACATCGAGCAGGCGTTCCCAGACGTCGTCCTGTCCGTTTTCAAACGGATGAACGTCCTCGATCCCGGCGTTGTTGACCAGGATGTCGACTTGCCCAAATTCGGACATACAGACATCCACCGCCTCTTTGATCGATGCGGAACTGGTCACATCGCAGCGAGTCTCGACAAACGGATGTTCGCGCCGTTCCATTCGGCTGATCAGCCGGTTCGGACGCTCCATCCACAGGATCGTCACAGCGGCCCCGTCGTCGGCCAGGCGTTCCGCAATCGCGCCGCCAATTCCGCGGTCACTGACTCCCGTGATGACCGCGACTTTTCCATCCAATCGTTTCGACACTTCAGATCCGTACAGTGAAAGGAGCTCGCCAGAGCGATCCCATCCTGGGAGTCACTCGCGGGGAAACGCCAAAACGGGCCTGTCCTCGGACCGTTGCGTGAAGACAGAGAGCGAACTCTCCGGGCACGACCTCTCGGGGAAAACACCGCCAGTGGTCGCACATTCTGCCGATTTCGGAATTGTCACCGCACAAATGGAGAAGATCAAGCGGGGGATTGCCCAGATTTCCGGAAGCGGCCTTGAGCCACACGTTCGGACGGGGCTACCCTCAGTATCCCACCCCGGGCTTTCGCCCCTCTCTTCCGCACAACCGTCACCACCTGCGGAATCCAATTCTCATCGAATTCGATGGACAGCTGCGGCTGTTCTTCCCCGCGACACGGAGGTCGCCGCCCATGGTTCGTCTCTTGCAGCTGCTCTTTCTCGGGATCGCTGTGGCCTCGGGCGGACTGTTATCCGCACAGGAAATGCGGGTCTACACCACCGTCTCCCGCATGGGCGAGGGGGGCCAGTGGAAGCCGCGCGGGCACAGCTTGACCCTCTTTCATGCGGGCAAGGTCTACGATTACATGGAAGATGTCGGCGAGGTTGTCGTCTACGAGCCGATGAACGACCGGTTCATCTTTCTGGATGGCAACTACCGCGTCGCCGAACTGACTATCACTGAGCTGAGGCAATTCATGAAGTCCTCCGCCGCGGAGTCGCAAAAATATCTAGCCACTCTCAAACAGGATGGTTCTGACACCGCCCAGAAGCAAGTGGCCGCGTTGGAATTCCAGCTGCAACCGCACTTTGATGAGCGGTTCGACGCCCAGGACCAGCGGATGCGGATGCTCAGCGAGCAGGTGATTTACGAGGTGAAAACGGCATCGAGCCCCGATCCAGAAGCGGCCCAGAGGTATTTGGCCTATGCCGATTGGGCGGCTCGCTTGAATCACATTCTGCACCCCGAAGCGATGCTGCCGGAACCTCGGGTGGCAGTGAACAAGGCGTTGAAGAGTCGCCAACGAATCCCACTGGTCGTCGATCTGCGGATGCGGAACGACGGCGACATCCGCTTGCAGGCTGAGCATCAGTTCAGCTGGGAATTGCAGGCGATGGACAAGCGGCACATCACGAAATGGGAGGGGCTGATCGGGTCCAAGGAGGCGGTCAGGGTCTCGTTTCGGGACTACCAGCGAAAGCTGGTGACCGCGAATTAAATCCGTAGCTCACGTCGCTCCGCGACTGAGATTCCTTTCGCCAGTCACGCTCCGAACTCACGGAACCCTCCGCCTAGAAGTCTTCCAGACCGGCGGAATGCAAGTCGCGGAGCGACATCGCCTACGACGATATCGGCTCGGGAGCCTTCAACTCCAGCAACCGGACCAGCACACGCGGCAGCCCAATCTCCACCACATCCACCGGACCGGTGAGTGCTTCGCTGTCGGGGTTCTCGAAGCCCAGCTTCTTGGCCACCATGGTCGCCGTTCGCGTTGCGCGGATGCAGGCTCCGAGGGGCTGGCCCGTGTTGCAGTCCATCCCTGAGGGCAAATCGATAGCGATTATCGGGCAACCAACGGCGTTGATCGACTCGATGATCGGCTTGTACGGCGAACGCACATCGCCAATCAGTCCGGTCCCCAAGAGGGCATCCACGACCAGATCAGCGGCCTGGAGTTCGCTCTGGAATTTTGACCAAGTGACCTCGGAGTGGTCTGATGAGGGTGCCTCAATCTCAGTCAGGATCGTGCCCACGTCCAGTCCGGACTTCTGAATCGAAGCCAAAAAGACCGCAGCGTCTCCCTGCACCTCCTGGAATGGGAACGCCAAGCGAACCAGCACCGACCAGCCCGCATTCTCCAGATAACGGGCGATGACGAACCCGTCGCCGCCGTTGTTCCCTGGGCCGCAACAGATAACCACGCGGCCTGTGGCCCAATTCGAGGTCACGATCTGCGCGCAGCCTCGGCCCGCGTTTTCCATCAGCACAACACCGGGAACGCCATACTGCTCGATGGCAATCTGGTCGACTTCGCGAATTTCCATTTGGGAGAGTGGCCGCATCGGTGCTTCCTGAGTTCTCGATCATATACCTACACTTCACGCGGGCCAGATCGAGGCGTACGACGGACGTCCTCGTCCGTCGTTCTCCGAGTATTCTCATACGGACGGACAAGGATGTCCGTCCTACGAAATGCCTCATTTCTCTCCGCGCGAAGCGTAAGTCTTGGGTCAGCGACGGGGAAAACAGACCCGAAGGGATCACACCGACGGTGATTGCCTGTCCCCGTGGGGCACGTTTCCGACGTGCCCGTCGTTCATCTGGCTCCGTGACCGAGTTTCCTCCCAAGAGACTCGCTCCGAACTCCAGGGGGCCCTTCCGCCTGGGAGTCTTCCAGACCGGCGGAATGCGAGTCGCGGAGCAACATCGCCTACGGTGGACGACTAACCGCGCAGGGTCGCTCCGAGACCCGTCTCGCAGGCTTTCAGCACGCTCGATTGAACTGCGTCGATCTCTTCGCTCGTCAGTGTGCGATCGGCGGCGCGCAGGCCCATCGAGAACACGTAGGACTTTTTGCCGGTCGGGATGTGTTTGCCACGATAATGGTCCACGAAGCGGACATGCTCAAGGTGCGGACCTGCGGCTCCGCGCACGGTCGATTCGAGAGCGGCCCACTGGACGGACTCATCGAGAACCAGGTTGAGGTCACGGGTCACAGCGGGGTGCTCGGGGAGCGGCTGGGCTTCAGCCACGAGGACCGCGTCGTCAATCAGCGGTTGCAGGTCGAACTCGGCCACCGTGGCGGGCTCGCGCAGCTTCAGGTCTCTCAAATGGGGTGCGTCGCGGTGGACTTCCCCGAGAACACCCCATCGCTTTCCATTCAGCATCAGTTCAGCCCCTCGGCCCGGTGTGAACTGGCTGATCGAACTGGGCTGGGCGGAGATCGTCAGGGCGGGGTTGATCGCGCGAACCACCGCTTCCAGGACACCCTTGACTTCGAAGAATGATCGCCCGGTGATCAAGGCGATTCGAATCGGTTGGGTCTCGGGCTTCGACGGATCGGTGCCCAAGAATACCCGAGCAATCTCGTAGAGTTCAGCTGTCATGTTGCCCTGCCGCTCGTTTTCGCGGCGGGCGGCGAGGAGGCTCGGGACCATCGTCGAGCGAGCGCGATTGCCGAACTCGCCCGCAGTTTGAGTCAGGACTAGATCGGGCAGACTCGCATCCCTCGCAAAGGTCTTCGCCAGTTCCCCAGTCACGAACGAGAAGGTCAGGGCCTCGTTGAACCCGGCCCCGGTCAACACATTCTCGATTCGTTCGCGGACCCGTTCAGCGGTCGAGCGTTTGCCGGAGACCACGGGGATCGGGCGATCGGCGGGGATCTTGTCGTACCCGTGCATGCGGATGATCTCTTCGATGAGGTCGATCTCGCGGGTCAGGTCGCGCCGCCACGAAGGTGGCCGGAAGCTAGCCGACTCGCTCGTGGGCTTCCCCATCACGGGCAGTCCCAGACTGGTCAGGATGCGGACACACTCGTCGACCGGAATCTTGATTCCCAGCACGTCTTCCACCCGCGCGAATCGCAGCTTGATCGGTTGCGGGTTCCAATCAGGAACGTCTCCCTCGACGACTGGCTCATCGAGCAGCTCGCCCCCGGCATGTTCCAGGATCAGCTCGCAGCAGCGACGGCTGGCCCAGTCGAGCTGTTGAATGTCGATCTGCCGTTCGAAGCGGTACGACGATGGGCTGTGGAGTTTGAGGGAGCGAGCGGCGTTGCGGACGGCGAGTGGGGCGAAGTTCGCCGTCTCGATCAGCACGTTGGTCGTGCCGGAAGTGATCTCGGTCTCGGACCCGCCCATGACACCGGCGATGGCGACCGGACGTTCGGCGTCCGCGATGACGCACATCTCGGGAGTCAGCGCGTACTCGACATGATTGATCGCAGCCAGCTTCTCACCAGTCTGGGCTTTACGAACCACGATCCGCTGGCCGCGCAGCTTGTCGAAGTCGAAGGCGTGCAGCGGCTGTCCGCATTCCATCATGACGTAGTTGGTGATGTCGACGATATTGTTGATCGGCTTGTACCCTGGGAAGACGGTCTGCAGCCGCTCGACCATCCAGTCGGGCGACGGGCCGACCTTCACGCCGCGCATGACGCGGGCCATGTACTGCGGGCACATCTCCGGGCACTGCAATTCGACCGAGGTCACGCTCTCGGTGAGGTCCGCGATCGGCTCGACCATGGCCCCCGGTCGGCGGAACGGAGCGTCGAGCAGCACGCTCAACTCGCGGGCGATGCCGAGATGTCCGAGACAGTCGGCCCGATTACTCGTGATCTCCAGATCGACCGCGAAGTCCTTCCCCGCCGGCTCGATCGACTCCAGGTTGCAGCCCGACATCGTGAGCCGGTCGGCCCACTCCTCCACGGGGAGGTCGAGAGGGATGTAATCGAGAAGCCATTGACGACTGACAATCATGCTGAATCCGCACCCGGCAGAAGACGACCTCGCGAACCGGAAGCTCGCGCAGCCGGGTAGGATCGCACATACGGACGCGGGGCGTCAAACGTGGGGCACACAGGCGAAGTGGTTTGATGCTCCGCGAAATCACAAAGCCCACCGGTTGCAACCGGTGGGCGTTTGGTAAATCAGCGAGAACGCTCCGCATTACTGGATGTGCGAAGAACGGCCTCCATTTCAAATCGCCTAGACCGCACGCTCCGGCGGGTGCGGTTGTTCGGCACGGATGTGTGACATGTCGGTGAGGATTGCCAACTCACCGCCTCCCACTGCGATGAATCGTTGATGGTTATCGGTCATGTTCCAAGCCTCGTAACCGGAGGAATCTGGGATAACCTCAATGATCTCTCCGGTATCAAACGTGATTCGAAGATCGAGTGTGCCATCATGTAATTCGACAGAGATGACATGGGCACTGTCCAACGATGCGTTGACATCATGAGCAGCATCTATCGGCGCTGGCAAACCAAATTGTTTTTCATGGTCGAGGCTTGTGCGTCGAATTCGTCCGCCCTCTAGCAGTCGCCAAAGACACCCCACTGTCAACTGCACGTGACCATCGAAGCCGAATACCAATCGTATTCGCGCCGGATGAGCCCCGCGAAGCGATGTTTGCAGAGCCAATTCAGCGAATCCAAGTTGATCCTCACAGTGTCAAAATCATGGCTACCGCGAGATAAACCCGCGTCGCCGACGGGTGCTGTACTCCTCCAAGGCCGTCTCGATGATCGGCAGGCTCGCTTCGCCGGACTGGAAGTTGTCGACCTCGACGGCCTTGCCTTCGAGTTGTTTGTAATCCTGGAAGAACCGCCGCAGCATGGCCAGGCGGTGGGCGGGGATTTCTTCGAAGTCGCGGATGTGGCTGTACTCGGGGTCGTGGATGGCGACGGCGAGGATCTTGTGGTCCTTCTTACCGTTGTCAATCATGGTCATCAGGCCGATGGCCCGGGCCGCCACGAGCGTCAGCGGAGCCACCGCTTCCTGGCAGAGCACTAGCACGTCGAGTGGGTCGTCGTCCTCAGCATACGTCTGCGGGATGAACCCATAGTTCGCCGGGTAATAGACCGCCGAATAGAGCATCCGATCGAGCCGGAGCAGCCCCGTCTTCTTATCGAGTTCGTACTTCACGCTCGACCCCATCGGGATCTCGACGATGGCGGTGAATTCGCGAGGGAGGTTCTCGCCGGGGGTCACGTCATGCCAGGGGTGAGTCATCGGTCGATCCGAAGTGGGGAGGTGCTGGTTGATCGCCAGTGGGCGCGGTGTTTGCTGATTCCGTACGGAATGTGGCGGAAAACGAGCAATCGAGATAGAGGGCTTATCGGAAAATCGAGTGAGTCCGCGAAAAACAAAAAGGCACGCCGAAGCGTGCCTTGGATTGGAGTTCTGGCGATGCGAAACTCACTGGATACTAAGCCATGTGCGCGAACAAACATTCCAACTCGCAAGATTGGCTAAGCCGAAGACTTACACGGGAGGATTCTCGGGAATTCCGCCACGAAACTAGCCGCGGGCCAGTTCGTTCATCGTCGAGGCGCGGCGCTTAGCGCGGCGAGTCTCACGGCGACGCTCATCGCTGGGCTTCTCAAAAAATTCCCGCTTCCGCAGTTCCTTCTTGATCCCGGCGTGCTCCACCAGCTTACGAAAACGCCGCACGGCATCCTGAACAGATTCGTTGTCTCGCAACCGCAACTTGACCACGCAACTCTCCTTTTCCACACACGGTGTCGTACCCCGTAGCATTCGGGGCCGAATCCGACAGGCCCACTCAAGAGCCCGACCGCACATGGTGTCACCAACAGGACGCCAAAAACAGGAACTGCCAAGAATAGTCCTCCATCGGGTGATTCGCAAGCGAAACTCAATGCCGTTTCGCTCGTGGGGAGAGAATGTGCCCCAGACGGTCGCCGTGTCACGAGGAAGCCGTTGAGCGACGATACTGCGACGGCTCGCGCTCTGTTCCATCGCTCTCACTCCTGGGGCGAACTTCGGCTGGGGGGGCCAGGCACCTCTTGCCGATCGGAGTCCGGGGGCCACTCGGCGTGTCATGATCAGTCGCACTGATTCGCCACGGCGGCCAGCATCGCCCGTGCGGAATCGGCGGCAAATCGCCTCTGCCACCTTCGAACAACGGGATAACAGAGCTGCGCCAGCGGATGGTGGGGCCGTGAGAACGCCAGAATGTCATACCAGACACTCTGGTCGGAGCGATTCCACTCGATCTGGAACCGTTCTTCACCGCACTCGACATGACCGGGAAGCGTTCCGTAGGCAAAGCCAAAACGCGTCACGGGATCGGTCTCGTCGACGACATACACGATGCGGCAGGCATTCAACCACCATACGCCCAGTGCGTGCCCCATCACCACGACCACCTCGCCCCTCTGAATCGGCGTCTCCGGCGGACCGGCCTCGACCCAGCCCAGCTGGAATTGTTGCCAGCCCTGAATGGCCGCTTTCGCCGCTCGGTAAACTCTTTCGCCGTTTCCCAGGAGGACACGCGTCTGATCGACCACAAAGCCCGCTGGTGGTGTGTGTGCCGTCGCCCCGACTGCCGAGTAGGTAAAGGGGAGGGATGCCTGTTCAATCAGAAACTGGCTGATCACGTCCACAGACGGTCTACGAATCGACAGCAAGACGGTCTCCGCATCGGGGGTGCCACGGTTCAAGTTGATCAAGTTCTACCCGACTGTCGGTCGCAGTCCACACTCGACTCCGGTTTTTTCATCATCACTTTCGGATCTCCGTAAGTACGGAAACGATCAGCTGGCAGGGTTCGAACTGCAGAGTCGCCGGTGGTAGAGGCTGGTGCGAGAGAGTTGAATGCCCAGGCTGGAGGCCGACAGACTCACCGGGAAGTGATGACGCGATGGAGCAGAATCGCGAGGCTGGTGATGTACGGAATCGATCCGGGAAGTCCGAGTGCGAGACACACATTGTGATTGCCTCCGGGACATCAGGCTCCGGACGACTGGCGAGACACGGTGGACTCGTCCACAGATTTCACAGATTTTCACAGATTTCAGAGGCCAGATCAGCCCTCATCGCTCCCGGTGCCCAACCGTAAATGCTCTACGAATCTGTGAGAATCTGTGTCCCCTCTCTCACCGTCGATCGTCCGTCACCGACAAGGAAAAACCGAATACTGGATGTGGAGGATGTGGCCGTGTAGGGAGGTCATTCCCCGGCTGCGCAATGTGCGCCCCGCACTCGGGAAGTCGAGAGACTCATTCACGCATTGGGATTGCGAAAAGGATTTGATATTCTCAGAGATCAACTGTCGCTTGAGAGACTGTGCCTTTTTCCAATACGATGTATTGGGTAAGTGTTGTCGACGAAACTCTGACTGGCTGCACACCGTGTGCTTCTAGTGACCAGACCTGTTTTCCGGAACACGGTGCGATGCAAAACCGGAAGGTGAGAGTATGGTCACTTTGACTCGTGGCGGGAAACCCCTGCGCTGCCTGCTGGTGGGGTATAACGGTGTGGGGAACACCGGATCTGAAATTCGTTTGCTAGCGGCGATTGATGATGTTCGCGAGGCATTTGGCCCGCAGACTCACTTGACGGTGATGACAATCAACGGGGCACGGACTCAGGCCATTCTGCCCGAGGGGGGCGGGATCGAGGTGGCTGAGGTCTCATTTTCGCCATTGCGATTGACTCTCGCCCTGTGGAATCTGGCCAGACGACATGATGTCATCCTCCTTGTCGAGGGGAGTACCTTCAAGCAGAACTGGAGCGTGTGGCTGCTGCATGCTTATTTGTGGGCCGCGAATAGTGCCCGTTGGTCAAGAAATTACGCCATTGCCTATGCTGTGGATGTCGGGGAACTTTCTGGATTTCACGCACTGCGAACGCGACATGAGTGCGAGCGATTAGCGCTCGTGATCACCCGGACCGAAATCGCGAGACAGCGACTCCAGGAGTTAGGGGTCCGGCGGCCCATCCTGTCGAATACGGATACGGCGTTTCGCTACGTCCGAACCGGAGAGCGTCGTTCGTCGGGACGACGTGTGGTCGGGTTGGCACCGATCGAATTCTTTCACTGGCCGGTCCGGTTAAAGCTGTGGTGCGATCCGGCCGAAAGGTATCGCTGGCCGTTCGCGTTTACCTGGAATGCCGAGCGACGGGCGCAGTCGGAGGCCATGCGGGAACGCTGGGTGAAGCTGGCCCGGCACGCGATCGAGCAGCACGATCTCGATGTCCAGCTGATCGCGATGGAAGACCTCGACGCGCCAGTCTGCGAGCGAATTCTAGCGGACCTGGGGCCACTAGCCGCTCAGCGGGTTTCGATCGCGTCCTCGCGTCAAGTGCCCCCGGCAGACATGGTCGCTCTCTTGAGAGGGCTCGATGCCCTGGTCACCTCGCGCTACCATGCCTGTGTCCTCTCGATGGGGGGGGCTGTCCCGCAGATGGCGATCAGTCACGATGAACGACTGGCCTCGATATACGCGGAGATGGATATTGAGCAAGAGTCGCTGCTGCATTACCTGCAACCCGACCTCTCGGAGCAGCTAATCTCGAAGTTCGATTCCATGATGCAGCACAGTCAGGCTCTCGCGACGCGGATTCGGGAGAAGCATGACCAGCGGTTTGTGCCCTTGTGTGCCAAGAATCGCGAGGATCTGCAGGCTTGGGGGCTGCGGACCTTTGACTCCGTCGAGACGACCCCCGCCGATGTTTCCAAACAGCTGAGTCGGAGTGACTGACTCGCCGAACACGACCTACCCCAGTTTTTGATCTTTCTTTGGATGACTTTGTCGCCCCTCATTTTCCAGAAACGCCATGAATCTGACATTGCCTCACCTGCTGTTTCTCGCTGGAAACACCACTTATCTGATGACACGTGGTTACTATCAGTTTCAACGGGCATCGAAAGAGAAGACCATCAGCAAGGCGACCATTCGAGATTGGCTGCTGATTACCTTCCTCGTCTTCGGCCAAGTGGTGCTGCCCACGCTGTTACTGTTCACGCCGTGGATTAATGGAGCGAATTATTCGCTACCGCCAGCGACCACCTGGGTGGGCGGACTGGTGATGGCCGTCGGCCTCTGGCTCTTCTGGCGCTCGCATGCCGATTTGGGTGATAGCTGGTCTGTGACCTTGGAACTCAATAGCAATCACAAACTGATCACGAACGGCGTGTATCGCTGCATGCGACATCCGATGTATGCGTCGTTCTTTCTGATGGCCATCGGGCAAGCACTGCTGTTGAGCAATTGGCTGGCGGGGTTTGGCGCACTCGTCGCGACCACGGTGCTGTACGTCATGCGGATTCCTCATGAAGAGAAGATGATGATCGAGTTCTTTGGTGACGAGTACCGAGCCTATTGCCAGCACACCCATGGGATCATCCCGTCCTGGGGGGCGGCCCGGACAAAGAAGGACTGAGGCCGTGTGACCTTGACCGCTCATGCCCGCCGAACGCGGTCGAGTATGATGCGTCTGAGGGGCTGCCTAGTGGTCCACCAAGTTGAACTTGTGGGGTCGCTTCGTTCGCCAGAATGTGGGCTGAGGCCAACAAGCGGTCGCCGAAGCCCACAAGTTGATGTTGGTGGGCCACTCATGCCTCATCCATGCTTACATGGGGGTTCTCCCCCGGCGGGAGGGCGCGGCCAGTGCTGTGAACAGGATTGTGGTCCAGTCGTTCGCTGTGGGGCAGGTTTTCTACAGGCCCGTCGCCTCTCCGACCGTAGCTCATGTCGCTCCGCGACTGAGATTCCTCTCCCCAGCCCCCCTTCGATTTCTGGGGAACCTCCGCGTCGAGTCCTGCATCCGGCGGAATGCGAGTCGCGGAGCGACATCGCCTACACTCCCTCATGTTCACAGCACTGGGGCGAGACTCAACCCCAAGTCTTGGGGTGGACGAACCCCTGGGCCTTAAACCAGCGAACTTTGACCTCGGCGGCTCGGAGGCAGACCTCATGCGGCGACTCTCAATCAGCTACGGACGAAGGGGTGGAGACAGGATGCACAGGATGGCTCGCATTCAGCCCACACGGTGGATTCATTCTGTCCATCCAGTTGATCCTGTCAAAACCCAACCTGGGAAACCTCCCGCAGTGCTCCGTGCCTCCGAGGTGAATTCCTCGCGGGATTGAGGAACAAGGCAAGCAGACAGAAATATCTTCCCCGCCCGTGGGGCTTGTCCCTGTGATTCCCGCGCGGTTGGCGGGTGTTTCTGACGCGACGGTGGATCGCTATGTCGCGCTCTATCGCGCAGGCGGGATCGACGGGTTGAAGCAGTTCGACTGGCAGGGGCCGACGAGCGAATTGGCCGCTCATCAGACCTCATTGGAGGAGGAGTTCCGGGCTCGTCCGCCGCACACGACCGCCGAAGCGGCGCGTCGCATCGAAGAGGCCACGGGAGTCAAACGCGGGCTGACTCAGGTGCGTCAGTTC
>JANPCU010000291.1:0-43216 GCA_031431195.1 Planctomycetota bacterium
GTACTCCGGTGGTGCGGATCAACGGGAACTTCACGGAAGTTACCGGATTCACGATCGACGCCGGACGGTCTGCGGACGGCATCGCGAGTGTAAACGCCGCGTTGGTTCCCCGCTCGGTGGATAGCTTTGTCGTCACGAACAACACGATCCAGAGTGCGTTCACGGCGATCAACATCAACAGCGATACGACCCCGGCAGCGTCGGGACCGAGCACCATGCCGATCGCGCGCTCGCAGGGATTCAATGACAACATCGGCATCGTGGCCAACAACACGATCAATGGCACGACGGGCACCATCCCGAACATCGGCGTGACCGATGGGATCCTAATCACGCAAACAGCAGGGACTGGAGCGAGTGCGCTGAATCTATCCGTTCGTAACAACACCATCACCGGACTGACAGGGGAAGATATTGATGGGGACGGTGTCATCGATCCGGGCGAAGACCTGAACGGCAATGGACAGCTAGGACCGGGAGCGGGAATCATTGTCACCGCCAATGCGGGGACAGAGATTCTGGCTAATGCCTCGACGGCGATTCCGTTCACGGGAATCCTAGACAACACGATCACGAACTCGGAGGCCGGAATCCTGCTGACTGCCCAAGGGGCCGGAAGTCACATTCGCCTCGACGCAGCTCGGAATACGGTGACGGGCAGCACTGATGCGGCTTCGGGTGGCATGATCATCAACGCTGTGACCGGCTTGATCGATGTCGAAACTTTCTCGAACAACGTGGTGACCGGCGGACTTGGCCAGGGTATCGCGTTCACCTCGACGGCGGGCGGCGATATTGTCTTCGCGGACCCCGTACCG
Organism: Planctomycetota bacterium; assembly: GCA_031431195.1. GTDB lineage: Bacteria > Planctomycetota > Planctomycetia > Planctomycetales > Planctomycetaceae > TH-plancto1. The sequence goes on from JANPCU010000291.1 coordinate 819, forward strand.
ATTGGACCGCTCCATCTGGTGGCGGACCCGGTCATTCTCAACAACACGATCACGGGCAATCGCCGTTCCGGGTTGGAGTTCACAGCCAACGGAGCGGGATCGACTGTTGTCGTGTCTGATGTCACGACCAACATCATCACAGGGAACGGCGGACCAACACTCCTGCCGACTCCGAATGACGACCAGAGTAACGTCTTCATCAGTGCGGTCGCGGGGGGGAACGTGACCCTCGACAGTGTCGTCGGCAACACAATCACCGGAGCCACAGCGGGCGATGGAATTACAGTGGTGTCGGACGGGGTCGGCAGCCTCGTCGATTCCGACATTGGCACGCTGGCGGGGCTGGTGAACACCATCACGGGTAACGCACAGAACGGCATCAACGTGCTGGCCGTCAACGGTGCGACAGCTCAGGGATCGATCGTCAACAACGTGATCTCCGATAACACCCTCAACGGGATTCTCATCACCGCACTCGAGCCGGGCAGCTTTGCGGACTACAACAACGTCTTGAACGGACGAGGAATCACCGACAACATCATCAACGGGAATACAGCTGCGGGGATCTCGATTCTCGCGGACAACACGGGAGCACTGCCGGGAGGGGGAGTCCAGGCCCGGATGCTGCGGAACACGATCTCGGGAGCCGTCGGCAATACCCAGGAGTTCGGGATTCAAGTGCTCGGACTGCGGACGGGTGATTTGAACATCGACATTGGGGATGCGAATCCGCTGAATCGCAATACGGTCACGGGGAACTCTGACGCGAACATCGTTGTCGATCTGGCCGGAGCTTCGACGGCCGATGTGGTGATTCAGAACAACATCATCACGAATGCCCTAAATGGTCCCAGCGTCGACTTTGCTGGTGACGGTGTGGTGTTCCGCACGACCGACACGTCGCGACTGTTCAATGCTCAGGTGCTGAACAACACGATCACGGGCAATGCGGACGATGGAATCCGGGTGCTGGCGAATGCCGCGTCTCAGATTCATGCGACCGGAAATCCCGCTTTGCCGGGACTGCTCGTGACGGGGAATACGATCACCGGCAACCTGGGTGATGGGATTCAAATTCAACGGGGAGGGGATGCAATCATCCGCTCGATTCTCGGAACCGTCGGTGGAGTGGGAGTTGATCCCGTCCTCGGCAATACGATTACCGGGAATACGAACCACGGACTCAACGTGATTACCGGTGGGGGTTCGACCCCCGCCGGAGTGTCCACCAACATCACCGTGGGACAAAACACCATTAGCGGCAACGGCACGACGACCGTGGGCAATGGGGTGAATGTGGTGACCAACGACGATTCGCAGACGAATGTGAACCTGATTTCCAATGTGATCCAGGGGCTGGGAACTCAAAACAACGGGGTCTCGGTCACGACGAACAATGCGTCGGTCTTCGGAGTGTTCGGAGGAGCCAACGCTCAGTTTGATGGCAACATCATCACCGGACACGGGGGAGATGGGATCGTGTTGACCTCCAACAACCTCTCTCAACTCGGGGTGGACATCACGGGGAACACGCAACAGACGATCATCTCGGGGAACGAAGTCAACGGAGTCTCAGTGGTTGACCAAAGCCTGGGAGGTGTGATGGTGGTCAACATCGGCAACCCAGCGTCAGCTGGGGCGGGACCCGGTGCGGATGTGTTTCCGGATGCTCCGGATGTCGTGATCGCCCAGAATGGCAACGATGCCATCCGCGTCGCACAGATCGGGGCTGGCTCGATCAACTTGAACGTCAACAACACGCTGGCCTCGGGAAACCGAGTCACAGGTGGGGTGAGCCGACATGGGCTCTCTTACAACTCAGACGGCCAGCTTACGGGCGGGACGGCCAATCTCACGGTCGACAACAGTACGTTTGTCGACTTTGGGGGTGACGGGATGAACTTCGACTACAACCACTTCTTCTTCAATCCGGGTGCCAATATCCTGAACGTCAATGTGACGGACAGCATCATCGGTCAGACACAGTTTTCTACCAACGTCGGTGACGGGGTGGACATCGAAGTCAGTGACAACGGAGCCAGCTTCAACTTCGCCAACAATACGATTCAGAACAACTTTGGCGATGGCTTCCGGATGGTGCTGCTGGCGGAAGACATGACCACAAATCTGCTCAATGTGTTTCCGGACCGGGATGGAAACGGCGATGGGACAAACGAAACGACCGATCCTGACAATCCCTTCCTGCCAGGCAATCATTGGGCCGATCCCACCTTCGTCGACTTTACTTCGAACCTGAGCCTGACGAACAACCTGATTCGGTTCAATGGCTTGGACGGTGTGGATTTGGCCATCGGTGCCGGAACACGACTGGGAACGTTGGGCAATCGGGCAGTGGTGCGTGGCAACACGATGACAGGAAACGCGAACAACGGATTCCTGACTCGGACCATCACGAACGCACTCGTGGCTCCTCCCGGGGATAGCGTGAACCGGGGTGAAAACACCGTGGACACCGTACGGCTCGACCCCATGGCCTTCCTGTTCCTGGCCTTTGGCGACAATGTCCAGCCGAACATCACGACTCAGTTGAATCCGACAGTTACGGGTGGATTCATCGTCGCTGCTGACGCGATCAAGGCCAGTGCGAATCGTGCCATCATCACGCGGTTCGATGTCAACACGAACGACCTGAATAACACGATCAACGCGGGAATCCCGGTCTCGACACTGGGTGCGTTCCTCAATGGGTGGAATGGACCGATCACCGGGACGAACAACGTACTGGGTCAGACCTTCTTCGCTCCGATCAACACTGGAAACGTGAACAACGTTCCATAAGAAGTGTTGGTCGACGAAACCCGCGATGGGATCAAGCACGCTTCGAACTTTCGAAGCGTGCTTTTAGTTTTGAATCGAGAGGGCCGCGGGCCGCAGCAATCGTGGTTGGAATCTCCGGGGCAACCGCCTATCGAACAGACAATGTCGTGATTGATCGACGTGCCTCATCTCACTCAGGAAACTGTGACATCCACTTCACCAGCCCCGGTTTCAAACCACAACGCGCCCGGGTCTCCCCGAACCTACACACCACCCTCCCCTCCCAACGCCAATCCGCCTGCTCCGAATTCCCACGCTTCTCCTCGCCAAGTCATGCGACATGCCACCGGGGGGAGTATACTTCTCGCGGGGAGCACTGAGACATTTCGTAGGACGGACGTCCTCGTCCGTCCGTGTGGAAAGCCTCGCAGAGCGACGGACGAGGACGTCCATCGTACGTCTCATTTTGGCCCGTGTGAAGTATAATAGTGACCTGCCATGGGCTGGCCGGTGGCCCGCTGAGGCGAGCGGCCTGACTTCGCGTCCCACAAGACTTCGGAATTCTCGCGGGGCGGTTTCCACGGCCCGTTCGCCCCTGGGGAAGCCGTCGGACCTGGGCGAACGATTGCGCGACGCACGTTGCCGCCCTGGCGATGGCACTCGGAACTCCCTACAGACTCCTCATCCGGGGGAGTGTGAAACGCAGGGGGCGCAGAGAGCGCCGAGGTTGAGCAGAGCAGTGACGTGAATTCGATCGGGAATCGGCCGCGCCCCCGAGAGATTCTCCGCGCCCTTTGCGTTCGACATTTCAAGTCTGGACCCGCGCCGGCCAGAACACGTCCGCCCCCAGAATGCCCCCCTCCCCCGCTCAGTGGGGCGGTTCGCTCCACTGCTCGCCGAGGCGTTCAATTAACGCCTCGACCAGCAGCGGGTGCAGGCCCAGTGGCGGGCAGAGTTGAAAACGAACGCCGGGGAACTGGGTGGTGAAGTCTGTTTGAAAGCCGGTCAGGTCTTCGACGATGTGGATACCAGCGGAGAGAAAGAAAGGCGACATCCGCACATGGGTGGCCCCGCGCTCGACGCAGCGGGCCGCTCCTTGCGGGATGGTCGGCTCGGTCAATTCGAGGTAGGCGATCTCGACGATCTCATCCGGGCGACGAGCGCGGACCGTCTCGGCGAGCCGCACCAAGTCGGCATTCGCAGCTGCACGGCGGCTGCCGTGGGCGATGAGTAGAATTGCTGAAGACATCAGTTGTTCCGTAGACTGCAGGCAGTGGGGCAGACATTCTTGTCTGCCCTCTGGAGGCATAAAGTTCGAGACAAGCGAGGGCAGACAGGAATGTATGCCCCACAGTGACATCGGTCGATCGGGAGAGTTTCATGCCGCCAGTCGATCGCCCGTCCTCCTCGCCTGCTCCGCTGCCGGAGCGAATTGGAGATTACAAGGTCGAACGCAAGCTGGGCCAGGGAGGCATGGGGACGGTCTACCTCGGGCGGCACGAGCAGACCGGACAGCTCGTGGCGATCAAGGTTCTCCCCGCGAGCATGGCTCGCGAGGAGGGATTCGTCGCCCGCTTCGCCCGCGAGATCGAAGCGATGCAGCGCGTGACCGGCGAGAACGTGGTCCAGATGCATGAGAATGGCGAGTGGGAGGGCACCTATTATTATACGATGGAATTTGTGGATGGCGAGACCCTCACCGACCGAATCATGCGTGAGAAGCGAATCGGCTGGCGCGAGGTGATCGAACTCGCCAGCCAAATCTGCAAGGCACTCAAGGCGGCTCACAACACGGGGATTGTGCATCGCGACCTGAAGCCCTCGAATCTGCTGCTCGACAAACACGGCCTGTGCAAGCTCACCGATTTCGGCGTGGCGCATGTCTTCGCCGGAGACCAGCTGACGGCCACGGGCGGGGTCATTGGCACGGTCGAGTACATGTCTCCGGAGCAAGCCCAGGGGCGGCGAGTCGACAAGCGGAGCGACATCTATTCGCTCGGGGCGGTGATGTATGTGATGCTGACCGGGCGACCGCCATTCACCGGGAAGTCGGCTCTCGACATCGCGCAGAAACATAAGTACGGCCAGTTCGACAGCCCGCGTCGCATCGTCCCCGAAATCCCGCATTGGCTCGACGAGGTCGTCTGCAAGTGCCTCGAAAAGAACCCGGACAATCGATATCCCGATGCGTATGTGCTGCAGCTGAGATTGCTGGAGATCCCAAAAAAGGTTGAGCTGACGCAGAACTCGGATTCGGGCACATTTGAGTTCGAGAACATCGACGGCCACGACGAGACGCTCGCCGCCGATGGAAAGCACTCTGACCCCGAGGCGGCGGGCGTTGCGATGCGCGAGCTGATGAAGGCACATGTCGAAAAGACCAACACGCAAACTCCCCTCGAGCGGGTCATCGACAGCACGTGGTTTTTGATCGCGGCACTCGCGGCGATCGTCGCCGGCGGAGTGTTTTGGTGGAACAACCGGCTCCCCACAGCTGAGGTTCTCATGGCTCAAGGGCAAGCCCTGATGGCCCGTGAACCGGGACCAGACTGGGAGCAGGCGAAGCGCGAGGTGTTTGATCCGCTGATCGAGAAAGACCCCCAACGCTGGGGTCCGGAGGTCGAACCCTACCTCGACAAAATCCGGTTGTACGAACTCCGCAAGTCGCTCCTCGGTCGCCGAGGAACATGGACGACCCGAGATGCCGAGACCGATGGCGAACGACTGCTCCAGAAGGCCGTCCAGCTGCGGAGCCTGGGGCAGGACGCGGAAGCTAAACGAGTGCTACTCGGACTGTCGCAGCTGACAGAGGGCGACCCAGACGCAGCTGACCTGCATGCACTGTCCGCCGATCTACTGGGTGAACTCAACGACCAGAGCATCGGACCGGAGTCGTACAGTTTGGTCAAACGGTCCCTGGAACGGGCCGCCACGTTAAGCCAGGCGGGCCAGACCGCACGGGCTCGATCCCTGTGGCAGAGCGTGATCGACCTCTACTCCTCCGACCCCGACGCCGCGACCTTTGTCGAACAGGCACGGCAGGGGTTGGCTCGCTAGGCGAGCGGCCAGACTTCGCGTACCAAAAGACTTCCGAAGTCTTCCGAGACTTCCGAAGTCAGGCGGCTATGTTTCCAATGGCCGCTCGCCTTAGAGCATGTGAGACTGCATGAGTGCGAGTCGCACTTTGCGATGGTCATCTCGCCACAGCCCCACGGAAGAAGCCCTCAGCTGCCTGCCTTTTACAGTCAGCCAGAAGGTCAACTCCTCGTCGAGGCGGCCTCTACACCCTGAAGGGGTGAAACATCACAGCCCGGGGTCGCGACCACAGGGAGCGCACCCTGGGAGAAGTCTCTCAGGGATGAACCCTGAAGGGGTTCTACACCGCGCGAGTGTGTACAACCCCTTCGGGGTTGGCGTTCCTCGGGCACTGTTTCCCAGGGTGCGCTCCTGCGTCGCGACCCTGGGCTATTTTGTGCAACCCCTTCGGGGTACAGACATGGCGCAAAGTGCGTCTCGCACTCGATGCGTCTGGGTTCCCGAAACTCCTCTTGAGTCATCGGCAAAAACTGCCGTATACTCCGCGCGCTGGCCAAGAGTCTGTTCGCCGGAACCTCTTTGATGAGGGTTCGAGCGAGGCGATCACTGGGTCAGCAGTGCGAACGAGTGGGGTGTCAGGGGATGACTCATCGCTCGCTCAGATCAGCCGAACGGAACGGAATCAACGCCGAGTGTAGTCTCGCTGAGGAAGCGGACTCGCTCGCAATTCAGGGAGGGAAACATGCTGAAAACTGTGTTGTGCTCGATGATGGCTTGGACACTGCTAGCGGGTGCTGCAGTGATGGCGGAAGGACAACTCGACCCGCAACTGCCCGCGTACCGCCCGATCGACAAGCTCGAAGGCAAGATCGTGCTGCTCGGTTCCGACACGATGTCGCAAGTCGCTGCGGAGTGGAGGGACCGCTTCAAGCAGTTCTATCCGAATGTGGAGATTACGATCACCGTGAAGGGGGCTGCGAATGCGATGCCCGCTGTGATGGCTGGCGAAGCGAACATCGGCATGTTGAGCTACGAAGCGACTGCTGAAGAGATCGCCACCTTTACTAAGGCCAAGGGTTACGCCCCCAAGCTCGTTGTGCCGACGCTGGAGCGACTCGGGGTGTATGTCCACGAGTGCAATCCGATGGAGAGCCTGACGCTGGCCCAGGTCGATGCGATCTTCTCGAAGAGCCTGAAGCGGGGCGAAGCGAAAGAGATTACGACGTGGGGAGCTGCGGGAGTCAGCGGGGATCTGGCCGCAGAGAAGATCTCCCTGCGTGGCCGCTCGGCGACCACGGGTTCTCAGGTGTTCTTCCAATCGCTCGTGCTTCAGGGCGGCGAGTTTCGGGCAGGCATGACCGAGGAGAAAGACAATCTGACTCTGGTGAAGGCGATTCAAGCGGATCCGAACGCGATCGGGTTTTCGGGCGAGATGTACCAGATCTCCGGGATCAAGGCCGTGCCAATCTCCTGGAAGGCCGGGGAAGCCGCGTACGAGATCGATTCGCTCGCGGATGAAAACGGCAGCTACCCACTTGTCCGTCCGCTGCAATTCGTGATTGACCAAGGGCCGGACAAGGAGCTTCCCGCCGCCGAACGGGAGTTCCTGAAGTATGTGTTTAGCCTCTCAGGGCAGGAAGACGTGGTGAAAGCGGGCTTCCATCCGATCTCGGCGGCTCCCGCCAAGACGGCACTCAGTGCGGTCGGTTTGAACACCTTGAACTGACCATTGTGGAACGACGCTGTCTTCGAATGGATGGCGGTTGTCTCTCGATCAAGGCCGATCGAGACCGCCCGGTTCACTCGCTCTCATACACACATTCCTGGAAGGAGTCCTCCCCATGACGCGGAGCATTTTGAAAGGGCTGACGATCGCAGCCTCACTGACCTTGGTGGCTCAAACCGCCTGGTCGATCGATCCCCGACTGAATCCCAACCCCGGACGCAACTCGACAGTGCCAGCGTCCAACGATCCGGCGGCTCGGCTGGTCCAGCCCGGCTTCACGGCTCCGTCAACGCAGATCAGTACGAACCTGAGTCGTGATCGCCTGGGCAATGTCATCGTGCCGGACCCGACGCGGTTCGAGTACAACCCGTCCCGCCCGGCGTCGGTCGACACCTTGCGAGTCGCTCCCAAAGTCGGACCGAGCATTCAAATCAGCCCCGGTACTCAGCCGCAACCGCAACCCTCGCAGCAGCAGCCACGCTGGAAGCTCGGTGTCTACTCGAAAGACACCAACACCGGTGTGCAGATTGTCCAAGTCGTCCAGAATGGCTCGGCCAATCGAGCCGGACTGGAAAAGGATGACATCATCCTGTCGGTCAACGGCTTCCAGGTCGGGTACGTCAACGGCACTCTGTACGATTGCGGAACCGAGTTCGAGCGACTGGCCGACAAAAACGGGTGGGTGAGCATGCTCGTCTACGACAATCGCACCCGCTCGCTCACCAATCTTCCGGTCCAGCTCGATTCCCGCCTGAGCCGGTTGAACGGGACAATGTCCTGGCGTGATGCGGTGACCTTGCCCGCGGGGGCAGTGGCTGTGGTCGAAATGCGAGAGCGCACACGAGTGAATGCTCCGACGACCATTGTCGCCCGGACGACCGTCGAGAAGATTCGCCAGAACTCGATCCCTTTTGAGATTGAGTACGATCCAGCCCTCATCGATCCCAACCGGACCTACGTCCTCTCGGCTTACGTGATCTCGGCAGGGAACCAGACGCTGTTTCAGTCGAGTCCGAACTCGAACTATCAGTTGACGAATCTGACGAATGGTCAGAATCGTCCCGTGACGGTGGCGCTGGAGCGCGTGGGCGGGTACGACTCCCCGGTGGTCCAGAATCCTCCGCAGTACGGGAACCAAGAACAGCACGTGACCCAGGAGCAGTTGGAAACTCTGTTCCAGACGATTCTCGAACGGAATCCGACGCAACGTGAGATGGAAGCCTGGCTCAGTTCGATTCGCTCGGGTCAGTCCCTGACCGATGTCGAGGCGAGTCTGCTGGCTCACAACCAGGTGTTCAACCAGGTGGACCGCGACAAGTCCCGGTACGTGGTGAAGCTGCATGAGTTGCTGCTGGACCGCAAGCCGACCGCTGAAGAACTGACCTACTGGACTCAGCGTTACGACGTTCATCAGGGGATTCGCAGCGAAGTCGCTCGCGAGTTCATCGCCTCCGTGGGGGGGCCGAACTGATCCGGATGAGTGGATCAGAGAGTAACAGCGCACGAAGCCCAGGGGTTGCTACCTCTGGGCTTTTGGCTTTTCGAATCATCACTAACCCGACGCGTGAGCGAGGGCCGAGCGTAGCGAGGGATACCGCCAATAATCGACCAGCCCTGCCGGTGTGGTTGCTCAGGCAAATCGCGGGGATCAAGTGATCGTAGAGCGTCTGGGGGCCTCCGCCCTCGCTGACGCGTCGGGTGAGTGAGATGCCCCACTCGCTATTCTTCGTTTGCTGACTTTGACTGAGTGCAGCAATTCGGCAACACGAATCCCTCTCGCGTCTATTGTCGGTTGTATCGATCACACCAGGCAATGATCTCGTTGCCTGTTCGCCACAGCGGGAATGCGGCTTGACCGGTCTTTCTCGCACACTTGTGTGAAGCAGCCTGTAAGCTCGACATGAGTTGTCAGAGCGTGTGGGAGTCTGCCTCCCGCGATCGACATCGATTCATTGCTCAGCTGAGGACAGGTGTCATGGCGGCCCCCGCGAATGGTCAGGAGTTCTTTGAGCTGCTGGAGAAGAGCCAGCTCCTGGACGCCGAGTGGATCTCGAAGTTGCGCCCCCAAATGGCTCAGCACCAGCAGACCGAGCCAAAACGCCTGGCCACGACCCTGCTCAAGAATCAGCTGATCACCGAATACCAAGCCAGACAACTATTGGTGGGCAAGTACAAGGGGTTTTACCTCGCGCGGTATAAGATCTTGGAACTGCTGGGCATGGGAGGCATGGGGCGGGTCTATCTGTCCGAGCAGATCTCGATGGAGCGGCTGGTAGCGATCAAGCTAATCAGTTTGCAAAAAAACAAGAAACATCATGCACAAGCCCTCGCCCGGTTTAAGCGGGAAGCCAAAGCCGTCGCTGCCCTCCGGCATCCGAACATCATTCAGGCGTTCGATTTTGCCGAAGAACACGGCATGCCCTATATCGTCATGGAATATGTCGAGGGTCTGGACACAGCCAAGATTGTCCAAAAGTTCGGCCCGATCCCCTGGAAGCAGGCAGCCGAGTATGGACGCCAGGCCGCCGAGGGGCTCGAACACGCCCACATGGCGGGCCTGGTCCATCGCGACATCAAGCCGGGGAACCTGCTGGTCGACTCCAGCGGTCAAGTGAAGATCCTCGACTTGGGGCTGGTTTCGGCCTTCGACCAGAAGTCGGATGACTCATTGACAGTCGATCAGGACCAGCTCGGCACCGTCGACTATATCGCTCCCGAGCAGGCACTTGACAGTAAGAGTGTGGACGCGCGGGCCGACATCTACAGCCTGGGTGCCACGCTCTATTCCGTCATGACCGGGCGGATTCTCTACCCCGACAAATCCACCGCTCAGAAGCTGTTGATGCACCAGACGACCGATCCCGAACCGCTCGTCAATCTGGTCCAGGGCATTCCGCCGGAACTGGCCGCTGTCATCGGCAAGATGCTGGCCAAGAAACCAGAGCAGCGATATCAATCGGCACAAGAGGTCGCCGCCGTGCTGAAGACCTTTGCGGAACCAAAATCCCCGCCGTATGAACTGAACTCCGTGAAGTACCGCCGGGCCGTCTACGAAGGCTTTCTCGGCAAGAGCCCCGAACCCCACCAGATCACCGTCCCGACACTCGGCAGCCCCGAAGTCGATAAGCCCACAGCCTCCTCGACCGAGGGAGCTTCCTCGTCGATGGGCAAGCTACGGCAGGCGTCGATGATCAGTGCAGGATCTGCGGATACGGCGCTGGATGAGTTCTCGATGTCGGGTGACGACTACACCCAGTTGGCCATGGAAATGCCTTCAATCGTGGGGCGGAGGAAAAAGAAGAAGGCCAAGAAAAAGACCGGACTCTCCACCGGGGAGATCGTGGCCGTCGCGGGCTCCCTGTTGGGCTTGCTGCTGGCCGTGTGGCTCGGGTCGATTGCGGTGCGAGCCTTGGGAAAATCGGACGAACCGAACACTCAGCCGCTTCCCCAGCCGCCAGCCAGTACTGCGTCGACCACCGCTCCCTCCTCGCCGCTGTCCCCGTCGCTGAACCCCACGGACGCAGCCTTCTTCCACACAATCGAGCTGACGAACGCGGCCAACACGACGACGAGTAAAGGGATGTTCAACCAGGAAGAGAACTTGACGGAGACGTTGATCTTCAACGATTGGGGACCAAAAACCGTTGAAAATGTTCCGTTCAAGCTCATCGATCCCCAGGGTGGACAGAAGCCAAACGCCCTCATGCTGCATGGCACCAGCGGCATCCTGGCCCCACGAAAACCCCGGAGTATCAAGGTCTCGTTGAACACGACCGCCAAGGCGATACATCTGCTGAGCGGGGTCGGGGGATACTGCTATCCGTCCACTCGCGAACCGGTGACGACGATGGTCGCGAAATTGAAATATGCCGACGGGCAGACCGAAGAACACCGCTTTGTGAACGGGACGCACTTTGCCGACTATATCCGCCGCGAGGATGTCCCCGGCTCGATTCATGCATTCAACCTGCAAGGAAAGCAGTTGCGATACTTGCGGCTGATCCCCCAACAATCGCAGGTCATCGAGTCGATCGAGTTCATGAAGGACGCGGAGAATGCCACGGCCCCGATCATCATGGCCATGACGATTCAGCGACCGGAGATCGCCCCGGCTTCCGGAGTGGCGGTGGAACCATCCGGCCAGCAGCATGTCCGATCCAAAGGGCAGTCGTCTCGTCCGATTTTGATCAGCAAGGACACAGTCGCAGAAGGCGTATGGCGGGATTCACTGTTCAAGACATTGTCCGATCCCGAACTCATGGTCTGTTACACCTTCGATGAATCCAGCATCTCCGGCGATCACGTGAGCAACCTGGCGCGCTCCACTCTGGGAAAGTTCGACCTCACACTCTTCGGCCCCAAGGTCTCCAACGGTCGCTTTCCCGGCAAGAAATCGATTCGATTCAACCCTGCGGGCGTCGCGCACCGGGCCGAGATCTCATCGGCTGATTCGGATCAGCTGCAACTGGAGGACCGTTTCACGATCGCCATTTGGTTCAAGATCGACAAGTTCGACAAGATGTGGCAAACGCTGATCGCCAAGGGAGACAGCGGCTGGCGCGTGCAGCGGGATTCCGAGTCAAACCGCCTCGCGCTCCATGTGTCGACGGCTGACAACAAGATCTACGAGTTAAACGGCAGTTACCTGGTGAATGACACTCGCTGGCACCAGATCGTGGTGGTCAATTCGCCCCAAGTGAATTCGATGAAGATCTACATGGACGGGTTTCTCGACATCGAAATGCCCTGGACTGTCCATTCCAGGAAGAACCCGTTTCCCGTCTGGCTCGGGGAAGGCTCGGAACCCTACAAGGGGGGCCGTGGCTTCGATGGCTGGATCGACGAAATCGCCATCTGGAAGAGAGATCTGGACGCCTTGGAGGTGAAACGGATGTTCACACAGGGGAACCCGGCTGAGTAGGTGCGTGAGGGGGGCTTTCTCCTGTCCCCCCTGCGGGAGTCGCCGAACGGTCGACTTTCTGCACCGACCTCGCTACGTTGTAGGGCTTCCACTGGGTCAAAGTTGAGTGAGGTCGTCTTCATGTCGCAGCCGCGAGTTCGAATCGGCATTGTCGGAGCCGGAACGAACACCCGTGTTCGCCACCTTCCGGGGTTCCGCGCCATCGAGGGCGTGGAGCTGGTGTCCGTTTCCAATCGGACCACCGCATCGGCGGATCGCGTCGCTAAGGAATTCGGAATTCCCCATGTCATTGAGCGGTGGCAGGATCTGGTCGCTGCACCCGATATCGACGCCGTCATGATCGGGACATGGCCGAACATGCACTGCGAAGTGACGTGCGCCGCCCTCGCGGCTGGCAAGCATGTGCTATGCGAAGCCCGCATGGCCCGCGACCTCGCCGAGGCCCGCAAAATGCTGGCGGCAGCTCAGGCTCACCCCCAGCTGACTGCCCAGATCGTCCCCAGTCCATTTGGACTAGAGGTCGGGGCCAAGGTTCTTAAGCTGCTCACGGACAACTTCATCGGCCAACTCCGCGAATTCGTAGTCATTGGGGCGGATGACCAGTTTTGGGATTACTCGCGACCGATTCACTGGCGACAGGACTCGAATCTGAGCGGGAAGAATGTCCTCACACTCGGGATCATGCATGAGACTCTGAGCCGCTGGATTCCGGCTCCGTCCCGTGTCTTCGCTCAATCCGCCATCTTCGAGACTGAGCGCCCCGACCCAGCCGCCAATGGCTACCGGAACTGCACCGTCCCCGACAGTGTGCAGATTCTGACGCAGACACCCGACGGCGCTCGAGGGATGTACCACTTGAGCGGGACCACACTCTTCGGCCCCGGCAAGCAGATTCATCTGTATGGCAGTCGAGGCACGATCAAGATCGTCTTCGGGGGCCCGAAAGAGAAAGTCTTCGCGGGCTACCACAGCCACAGCGAACTCAAAGAACTCGACCTCGCCCCCGAGACACGCGGCGGCTGGCGAGTGGAAGCCGAGTTCATCGGGGCGATCCGCGGCGAGGAACCGGTGCAGTACACCACGTTTACCGACGCCGTCCAGTACATGGAGTTCACCGACGCCGTCTCGCAAAGTATCGAGCAGCAGAAGCCCGTGAGCCTGCCGCTCGCCTGAACCCGCTTCGCTGGCTGGTGTCTGTCCAGTGCCGCACCCGTTTGCTCTTCTCTGGCTGAAAGCTGACCGCTGACAGCTGATGGCTCCTCCCCATGCTGCACATCATCGATTACGGAATGGGCAATCTCCGCAGTGTCCAAAAGGCGTTTGAGCATTTGGGCGTCGAGGCCGTCATTACCGACAGCCCCCGTGATCTGGCCACAGCGGACCGCGTCATTCTGCCGGGAGTCGGAGCCTTTCGGGATGCGATTGCGGAACTGAAGCGACTCGATTTTGTGGCTGCGATTCGCGATGCCGTGGCCAGCGGTAAGCCGTTCCTCGGCATCTGTCTGGGGCTTCAGCTGCTGTTTGATGTGAGCTACGAGGACGGTGAGCACGAAGGGCTGGGAATTGTCCCGGGGAAAGTCATCCGCTTTGCCCCTCAACCGAATCTCAAAGTCCCGCACATGGGGTGGAACTCGCTGACATTCCCGCAGGCTCACCCGATTCTGAACGGCATCGATCCCGGTTCTTACGTCTACTTCGTCCATAGCTACCATGTCGTTCCGACCGACCCTCGCGTGATCGCCGCGACTAGCGACCACGGCGGTCCGTTCGTGGCGATGATCGCTCAAGGCAACCTGACCGCGACGCAGTTCCACCCGGAAAAGAGCCAGACAGTCGGGCTGCAACTGCTCAAGAATTTTGTGGGATCCACTGGTTCCCAAGAGTCGCTTTTCGCCACCCCATCACAGGACTGAACTCGTACTGAACCAACGGACTCCGAGAGTCCGGCATGACTGACGACTTTGGCGCAGAGTGACCTGCTCACTCTGCCATCGGCTCAGCGTCTCCATAACGCAATGTCCACGGCGCGAGGACTTCGGGTTGCTCGCCGACTTGAACACGGAAGAGTACTGTGGATCCCTCGGGCGCGGAGAAGGGCATCCGAAAGACTTGCGGTGTGGCAGTCTGCGGCCCCACGGAGTGAATCGGATTCCAGGTGGGTGCCGCTTGCGGGTTCCCATCAACTTCAAAACCGAACTCCAACACTTTGAGCGGCGAAATCACGGGTGTGTGGGTAATCACCATCCACGCGAACGAACCACTGTCGTCAGTCGACTCGACGACCTCCACCACGGCAGACAGCTTGGATTGATCGGAGAGCTTCCATTCCTGCGGGGAAAGGAACGACTTTTTACCAGCCGGAGGCTGCAGCAACTCTGCCCCGATCTGTTGCTGGGCCGCATCGCAGCCGGAGAGCGTAATGCTCACAGCGAACGCACTCCACAGCATGATTCCACGGGCGTAGTTCATAGTGAGGGCGACTTTCGTGGTAAGGGCTTTCGGGAACTCGACAGTCCCCTTGAGGTCGAGATTCCTTTGATGAAATCCCAACGGCACAGGCACTGGCCGACTCATTGATGCTGATACAAGTCTTCCCGAATTGCAACCGCCGAGTACCAAAGGCGGTCGCTTTGGACCGCCCGTGATTCAACGTGCGCCGTCGCCGACACCCGTACCGAGCAGGAAGTCAGTCGACCTGATCATCAATTCAGTCAGCGTGTACGGCACGCAAGACTATGGTGAGGACTGGGACGAATCGACCCCCTGGACCTGAAAGTCCGAATCGAGACGAGCAGCTACCGTTTTATACTTCTCGCGGGGAGCACTGAGACATTTCGTAGGACGGACGTCCTCGTCCGTCCGTGAGGAAAGCCTCGCAGAGCGACGGGCGAGGACGTCCGTCGTACGCCTCAATCCGTCCCGCGTGAAGTAGAGTGGGGGGACCAGAACAGATCCAACCCCTCAATCCAGAGGAATTATCCAAGCGAAAACTGTTGTTCAACAGGCTTTAGTGAAGTGCGCCCGGGTGGACTCGAACCACCGACCGACGGATTAGAAATCCGTTGCTCTATCCGGCTGAGCTACGGGCGCTTCTGAGGTTTTCACCTCGCATGTTGCTTTTCCGGGAATCGCGTTGAAGGCGGGCGACAACTGATACGACAACCGACAACCGCTTCGAGGGGGCAAAGACATGTCGGTCAGCAAAGCCACGAATCCGAAGTTATCTGACGCTGAATTTCCATTGACAACACACGCCGAGGGCTGTGGTGTGAGAAGATTCGACATCAGGTGCATGTCTTCGGAACGTGGGGGGCTGCCGACGCAACACTGGAAGTATCTTGATGAGTGGGATGAACTGCAAGCCGGGAGTCACTCGCAGGTTTTGTCTGGCATCGGCCGCTCTGATTGAACAGACATTCGCTGTCCGGCGGGGGTTCACGGCGACCTGGGTAGATCGTCGGCCCCAACACAATCCTTTTTCCGGGTTCGCAAGGAGTGTCGTCGCGAATGTACGCCAGTTTTCGCTTCCCGGCCCCGGCGGGGCGAGAATCCCCGAGGATTCAGCGCACAATCGCGACCGCACTCGTTGGGAAGTCTGTGGAGGGCCATCAAAACTCTCCGATAACCTCTCCACCGGCTCGGGTTCCCAGTGACCGCCACAGCCTCAAGTCGATGGTCTCGCTGATATTGCGAACCGAGCCATCCAGCATCGCCACATTCACCATGCCGTCATGGTAGCTTCTGGAGGTGACAGCTGCGTAGGTGGGTTGACCGAATGGCCCGAGTGAGCCCTCCTGCCAGGAGTTGTAGTTACAGTGATTGAGGATGCTGGGGCCGTTGCTGCAGGTCGGTGAGGAGTTGGGGCCGAGGACGGTGGTGAACCCGGCGTGATGGACAACTCCATCGAACCATTCGGTATGGCCATTGTCTCGGAATGCAGTTCCTTGCGACATTAAGGTTTCGACCGCAGTGATGCTCGATGGAACCGAAATAGCTGCTGGCCCCCCCGTGCGGCGTGTCGGGCTCTAGGCTCGGACTTCAGCGGCCATCATGGTGCTGGAAGTGCCGTCCGTGATCGCTCCAAAACTGAACTTGGCATTCGGCAGGAAGGGGCCATCGCCCAATCGCCCGGTGGCCGGATCAAAGAGGAACCAGGTGCCCATGCAGAATCCGTACGAAGTCGGGTAGTGTTTCGGACGATTCCCCGAGGGGACTCGCAGAGTGTCACTGCGTACGTCGCTGGGGCAAGTGAGCATCGGCAACTTCAGTCCGTCGAGGACGAATTGCGTGGACCAGTCAGACCCCAGATCGATCGTGTTGTAGACGGTCGCCTGATCCACATAGGGCAGCAAGCGGGCGTGTACAGACCAGGAATCGGTCGTCCCGGCCCCGCTGGACAGATTGATCGCCGCGCTGAGAGGGAGAACCGAATTGGCGTCGGCATAGTTGTGGAGCGCCAGGCCCCATTGCTTCAGGTGATTCTTGCACTGCATGCGGCGAGCGGCTTCACGTGCCTGCTGCACGGCGGGCAACAGCAGCGCGATCAGCACTGCGATGATGGCGATCACGACCAACAGCTCGATCAACGTGAATCCACGGGAACTGCGAGAACTCGTGTGATTCATCATGCGAGTCTCGAGGGTGATCTGGAGTGCGATTGAGTCCACTTTGGAGAGATCCTAGAATTCCCTCGCTGATTGAGTTGTGAGTGGATCGTTGGCCCTCGTCTGTTCATCAAGATCGCGAGGCCACTGAGTGATACCCTGTGAGGATGGTCCCCAGTGATACTTCACGCGAGCCCCATTGAAATGTACGACGGACGTCCTCGTCCGTCGCTCTCCGAGTTGTTCCACACAGACGGACGAGGACGTCCGTCCTACGAAATGTCTCATTTCTCACCGCATGTAGTATAAATCACCATCAGACCTCTCACAAAACAATTCTTTTTGGGTTCCACAGTTCGGAATCCGATGAGTCTTCAAACCTTGCTGGCACATTCAAACGACATTGCCGGATTCCCCCATTCAGGACAGCCTTGATGAATCTACGCCAGAAGTGTCTGCTTGCCGGAATGGGACTGTTGGTCGCTGGGGGACTCTTCGTCATCTGGCAGCCCTCTCGGGTGATTCGAGGTTCGATGGCGGGCGAGGCCTTCTGTAGCGGATACCCGACCGGCTATTGGGGGGCTCAGTTGCATGCGGGGCCAGCCGCTCGGTCTCAGGCGATTTCGCAGCTGGAGAGAACCGGAGCGGACAGCGTAAGCGTTCTTCGTGAGTTGCTCCGCGAGCATGCCAACCCGGAGGTTCGCTTCACTGCGATGGAGCTGCTCGGCAAGCTGGGGCCGGTCGCGCAGGCCGCGGGCGAGGACTTGATTCAGGCGACTCTGGATACCGACTCGCATGTTCGCAATCTCGCAGTGCTGACGATTCCCAAGGTGGAAACTCCCGTGGCCAAGGCATTGCCAGCGCTGATTCGGCTGCTCAAGTCCGAGCACGCTCCCGATGCCGCCCGCGCGATCAGTGTCTACCGAGGCCAGGCCAAGGCGGCGCTGCCCGAACTGGTCGAGGTGCTGGAGGACGAATCCCGAGACGCACTGACTCGATGGAATGCAGCGCGGGCTCTGGGGAAACTGGGACCGGAAGGGATCGAGGCTCTGCCGGTGTTGATTCGTCTCACGAAGTCGCCCGAGGAGACGATTCGCGAACACTCGGCCGAAGCCATTGGCGATATTGGTCCGACAGCTGTGGAGGGGATTCCGGCCTTGCTCGATTGTTTGGATGATCCTGCCACCAAGGTCCGGCGCGATGCGGTGAGGTCGTTGGGATATATTGGACCGGGAGCCAAGTCCGCAGTCCCCCCACTCAAGTTACTCTTGAAAGATCCGGAGGAGATGGTGCGCCAGGCCACGACGGATGCTCTGAAAATCATCGCTCCCGAGGAACTCCCGGTGGAAGCCCCGAAGACTGATGCACCTGCCAACGGCGATGAGAAGAAAGCCGAGGACGGGGGTGAGGTTCCTGCGGCTGAGCAGAAGACGAAAACCTGACACCAGATCGTCTACCTAGCGGGAGCGTTTCGCTTCACTCCCAGATGACACTTTGAAAGGCCCGGTGCATCGACTGCCGAACTTTGTTGTCAGTCGCCCCGAAGATTCCGACAAATGAATAGACTCGGTCGCCCTTACGGAAACAGAGAACTTCTTTTCCCATCTCGCGTCCCTGTCCCTTCCCGGTGAGGTAGAGCCAGGTGCCCTCTTGGCCACTGATGGTTTCCTGCTTCGGGCCTTCCTTAAGGGTCCATCGCGAAATCCCAAAGGCGGGCTGTTGATGGTGCTTCGCCAAATCGCCTGAGCCTGATCGATCCTGATAACAGAGCACCTGCACCTGAGACGTGGAGTCCGGAGAGAGTACGTTATAGCGGACCAGAAAGAGTTCGGTTTCCAGGTCACCGACCGGTAGATTTGCGCTGGCGGATTGAGTCCAGTTGTCCGGGACGAGAAAGCGGATCCCCTCCTGGGAATTGTGATAGACCGGCGAGTCACGCAGCTCGGGTGCGACCGGGCCTCGGCTGCAACCAGTGATGTGGAGAATTACAACGAGACTCAGAGTCATTCGTAAGGTTCGAGACAAGAGCAACTCCCAGGAGGCAAGGGGCAATGACCGGAATCGGAGAGTCACTCGTGGGAGGCATCTCCCGTGCTGATTGTCGACAATGATCGGAGTAGCTGAATATCAATATCACTCGACAGCCCGCGCACTGAGCCGTCCGCGAAGAGAAAGTACACCACGCCGGTGTGGGGCGAGAAGAAATCATACGGCTCGCTATAGGGGCTATTCAGACCAATCTTGTTCACCCGCGACAGGCTCATCGTCGGGGCGAGCTGTAGAATGGACACGTAGACCGGAGCCCCGGGAGTCGTACGAACCGTGCCGCTTTGCATCACTCCGGCCCAGGGAGCTTTGGCAAACATCGCTGGGCGCTCACCCACGATGAACGTGTGGGTGGTTCCATCTCGAAAATCATCCATACGTGTGGAGCTGTTGCGATAGAATGGCCCATTCGAAATGTCGGGCACGGTGTTCAGCAGCCCAAACGAACCGAAGCTGGCGATATAGCTGGTCGTGGCCGCTGGCCGCATCAGGACGTTGGACCATTCCAGTGGAGTAAACTCACCGGCCCCAGAATCGCTGGGACAATTGACCACATGCAGTCGCGCCCGGCGAATCTCGTCACTTCGCGGATCCTCGACGGGGATGCCAAATCGAATCTGGCTGTGGAGGTTGGCCTGATCGAGTTGCGGCAGAATCAGTGAAATCCAGCTCCAACCGGGACCGTTGGGATACAGCGGAACTCCATTTTCTCCCCCTTTGGGAGGGGGAGGGGCCCCGTCAAATAAGGCGAGTTCCGGAACCTCGGGAAGCCCCGGAGCATTCTCTTCCCGATTGAAAATCGATGAATCCGCTGCGGAGTCGAGGGACTTCTCGACCAGTCCGCTCCAGTCCTGTTCTTGTCGCGAGAAGCTGACAGGAATCGTTTAAAGGGATGTCTGTCTGAGGGATGACTGTCAGCAAACTGAGACGGAGTACGCCCCAGTGATGTCGTGGACGGGGGGGGAGAGGCCGGCCCGGAAAACAGATAACCCGACGGCATCGAGCGGTGCGTGTCGTGATAATTATGGATCGCCAGCCCAAATTGCTTAAGATTGTTCCGGCACTGTGAGCGGCGGGCTGATTCTCTGGCCATCTGCACAGCGGGTAATAGCAATCCCACCAGTAAAGCGATGACTGTGATACTGACGAGCAGTTCGATGATCGTGAAACCGGAGCGTCGTTTCATCTTGGGCCTCGCACGGACGACATTCAAGAACCTCAAATAACAGTCCCTGCCGTCGAGGGACGTGCTGAGTTTCGCCGAATGGGGCACCCTCGGCAAGTCCTTTACTCCGTCCGATCATTGAAAGAGTGCGAGACGCACATTGCCTGTCAAGCGATGGCACTCGGAACTCCGCACGTGATCCTCTTCAGGGAGAGTGTGAAACTCCTCACGGGTCGGAATGAGACGTACGACGGACTTCCGAGTCCGTCGTTCCCGGAGTGTTCGCACACGGACGGACGAGGACGTCCGTCCTACAAATGTCTCAGTTCTCTCCGCGCGAAGTAGAAACGCAGAGGACGCTGAGAGCGCCGAGGAAGAACAGAGTCGAGAAGACAAGTCGACTAAAAAGCCGCCTCGCCCCCCAGAGTTTCTCCGCGCCCCCTGCGTTTCCACACTTGTCCCTCGCCTGCCAAAACTCGTCCGCCCCCGTGATGATGCATGGTCCCTCACCAGCTACCCCTGATCTGATTCGCACGAATTGGTGAGTCCACGGCCTCAATCTCCGTCGTGCGGCTCGCGCAGAGAATCGCCCGATCATGCGGAGTTTTTTGGGCGATCCTCGGGAACAATCACGCAGTGGTCTCGCACTCCCTGTGACAACAGATATCGGATACCACGAAGGAATCCTCCGGCGAAATGGCATAGGATGGGACGATGTCCGCTGAATCCTGACACCACAGGGGGGAAGATGATCGCGATCGTGCCGATTCTGCCTGTCCTGTTCCCGCTGCTGACACTGCTGGCGGGAAGCGTGGTCTCGGTCGCTACCGTGTTGGGATTGGCCGGAAGCAGCGAACGCCGACGGATGATTCGGCGTTTCCTCTGGAAGCAGAAATACAGCTTGTTGGTCATCATCGCTGTGCCCGCCCTGAGCTGGTATGGACTGACTCAACTGGTCGCGAATTGGTCACGCGCGCCGGGTGTCCAGATCGCGATCCAGACGGGGGTGGATTGGCCGATGTTCCGAGGCGGGCTCCATCGAACAGGAGTTGTGGGAGACGAGAACGACTCACTGACGGAAACAGTGCTGTGGTCAGGCGGCTTCCGCGAGAGCTTCTATGCCTCACCAGCTGTGGTCGGTAATCGAGTCTATTGCATCGGATCAAACAGTGACGCTGGGCGTGTCTTCTGCTGGCACAATCAGACCGGCGAATTGCAATGGGTCAATCAGCCCGAAGAGATGCGAGCCACGTTCTCTTCGCCGGTGGTCGTTGGCGATCTCTTGCTCTGTGGCGAGGGGCTTCACAGGACCGAGAACTCGCGAGTCTTCTGTCTCGATCTCAGCGACTCCCAGCGACCGACACTCCAGTGGAGTTTTACCACCCAGAGCCATGTCGAGTGTACCCCCGTCGTCGTGAGCGACCGCGTCTATATCGCGGCTGGAGAAGACGGAGTGTATGCGCTAAGCCTGCGTGCGGAGCGGGACCAGCGCCCCGCAGTCTTATGGCATGTGCCGGGTGATCGCCTGCCCGACGTGGAGACAGCGCTCGTAGCCGATGCGAAATCGGTGTATGTCGGCACCGGGGTGGGCGGCCAGCACCTTGTCATTCTGGATGCGGCGACCGGAAATGAAACGGGGCGTCTCTCGTTCAAATACCCGCTGCATGCTCCCCCAGCGCTCGTCGGCCAGCGGCTGTATGTGGGAATGGGCCTTGGAGATTTCGTGAGCACTCCGAGTAGCGGCGGCGGTGCTGTCGCCTGCATCGACACGGTGACGGCTCAAATCGTCTGGACTTTCCCCACACCCGCGACGGTCCTGAGCGCGATCACCGCCAGCAACGACGAGATCCTGTTCGGCTGTGCGGATGGACTTGTCCGCTGTCTCTCGCCCGAGGGGCAGCTCATTCACAGCTGGGACAGCGGAGCCTCAATCGTGGCTTCGCTGGCGGTGACGCCGGAGTCCATCTGCGGAGTCAACACCCGAGGCCGCCTATTCGTCCTCGACCGCCAGACATGGACGCTGACGTGGGAACGTTCCCTTGGCCATGAGGGGTACTTCATGAGCTCGCCCACGATCTCCGATGGCCGCATCTATGTCGGGACGGAAAAGTACGGTCTGCAATGTCTCGGTCCGGGGTGGTGATCGCATGACCGAGCGTTGGATCTACCCGCTGTGCCCCGTGGAGGCCGTACTCGGCAGTGACACCGCAGCCGATCGCATCGGAGGCAAGGCCGTTTCGCTCATGACAATGGCTCGGGCGGGAATTCCGGTCCCGTTGACTTGGGTCATTCCCATTCGTCTTTGCGAGACCTACTACGCCACGGGGCGCGTACTCCCCGCTGGATTTCTGGATGAACTCCAATCGACCATCAAGGCCCACAACTTCCGCTGGGCCGTGCGCAGCGGCGCGGCTGTGTCGATGCCGGGGACGATGGAGTCGGTGCTGAATTGTGAGACACCACAGGATCTGCAGCGGGCCATCCGCACCGTGCTGGACTCCTGGACGAGTCCAGCCGCGATTGCCTATCGGCAAGCCAAATCGTTACAGCATCTCACAGGCACAGCTGTCATCCTCCAGCAGATGATTGAAACGGAGATCGCAGGCGTACTCTTCACGCAAGACCCCCTCGACAGTTCGTCCGACACGCTGATCATCGAAGCGGTCCCGGGGCTGGGAGATCAACTCGTGTCGGGAGACCTGGCTGGCCAGCGCTGGAGGGTGTCACGCGACTCTCGTCAAATCGTTTCGCATACCTCGGAGGAGGCGGCTCAGAGCCTGCTTTCTCTCGATCAGCTGCAAGTGTTGGCCCAGTACGGAATCCAGTTGGAGCAGCAGTTCGGCAGTCCGGTGGACGTGGAATGGGGGTTGACTGGAGGCGTCTGGGTGTTCTTTCAAGCTCGCCCCATTGCCATCACGCCCCCCCCCCATCGCGACCACGATTCCGGACCAAGAGTCCGCGCGATTGATGGACCGAGAGAACGCCCGACTGGCCGAGTTTCGTAAACAGGGAGACACGCTCTGGGTTCGGCATAACCTCTGCGAGACACTTCCATTTCCGACCCCGCTCACGTGGTCCATCCTCCGCTCGTTCATGGGTGGCTCAGGAGGGTACGGAAACCTCTATCGCCAGTTGGGGTTCTCGCCCGGTCGTCGCGTTCGAAACGAGGGCTTCGTCGAACTGATCGCCGGGCAGATCTACGTCTCCGCACAGCGAATGCCCGATCTGTATTGTTCCGACTTTCCATTCTCTTTTGATGAACAGGAACTTCTGCGAGACCCCTCGGCCATCGATCGATCACCGTCCCGTCTTGATCTGGATCGCGTTGGCCCCTGGTTCCTGCTCCGCTGCCCCTGGATCGCGGCGGTGATGTGGCGGTCTCATCGACGGATACAACAACTCACCCAATCAGCTCTCCCGGCGTTTCAGCGATGGCTTCCAAGCTATCATGCTTGGATCGTTCAGGAGCAGGAACTACGTCTCTCGGGGCTCACTCATCCACAGCTGATCGTCGTGCTCGACCGCCGTATCCAGTGCGTGCTGCATGAGTTCGCCCCCCAACTGCTGATGCCCGGAGTGATCGGAGCGACGCTGTTCGAGAAGCTGCGCGAGGAACTGACCCAGCTCAGCTCCCCCGACGCCGCACAGGCTTTCTGCTTGCGATTGCTGCAACGACTCCCGACTCCTGCTCTCGATGAGCTGAACCAAGCGATCGTGTCCCGTGGCAGCGGAGCGCTTTCTGAAAGCGAGTTCTTGAACCGCTTCGGACATCGATCTGCGGTGGAAATGGAACTCGCTCAACCACGTTGGGCAGAAGCTGCGGATCGAGTTCCTCACCTGGCGGAGGCCGAACTCCCCGCCCGCCTCGGCATCACTCAGGGCGAAGCTGAGTCCGACCTACAAGAGTTTCTGAACGAACAGGGAGCCAGCCAGGGCTGCGACAAATGCCGAGGCCTTTTGAACAATGCCTTCGCCCTCCTGCCGATGCGTGAGACCGGAAAGGATGAGCTGATGCGGGGGTATGCTCTGCTTCGTGAAGCGTGCGAGGCCCTGGCATCCGTGACCGGCTTGGGTGCAAACTTCTACTTCCTGACCCTCGACGAGGTGCAATGTCTGGGCAGCGACTCGCCGTCCGTTGAGATTTCACGTCGGAAGCTGGAATGGCGAAACCGACAGCGATTACCTCACCCCGCAGTCATTGACGAACGAGGTCTGTACTTCCCCCAGCAGGATCTCCCACACGACTCGGTCGAGCGACAGGGGACGGTCATCTCTCCCGGATGTGCCACTGGCTTCGCCTGGTTCCCCGATCAGCATCCCGGTGAGAAACCACCGTCCGGGTCGGTTCTGATCAGCTCCACGCTCCCTCCTCATTTCGTCTCGCATTTCGCCACAGCTGTCGGAGTCGTGGTCGATCAATCGGCTTTGCTATCCCACGGAGCCATCCTCGCCCGGCAGTTCCGAATTCCCGTCATCAGTCAACGTGAGGCGACCCAGCTGATCCAGGAAGGCGACGAAGTCCGCGTCGATGCTCACGCAGGCTCGATCCACATTGCCCGTCGTCCCCCACCGAGTTGAGCTTCCGGTCGCTTAACTTGGACCAGCTTTCCGCCTGCCGAGCCAGCCCCGTCTCGTGTCGCTGCCTCGTGTGCCGAGCCTCTCCGAAATGCCGTGGTGTTCCACATCCACGTCAGGTCAGCCGCCTCTCGCCGTCCCCGAGTGCGAGACGCACTGAGTGATCGCACTGGGGGCGCAAGGCCAATGGCACTGACTTTACTAGCCCGACGCGTCAGCGAGGGAGGAGCGAAAGCGACTTTTCCCTGCGTTTGCCTCGCTGACGCGTCGGGTTGGTAAGCTCAAATAAGTGCGATTGGGAGCAAGGCTTTGGACCGCTTGCGAGGCATGATGGATTCGTACACAGATTTCGCAGATTTTCACAGTTGTCAGAGGACAGCCAAGCCCTCAGCTAGCCCGATGCCTAGCTGTAAACAATCTCCTGATCTGTGAAAATCTGTCAAATCTGTGTACCCCACCTCCGGTCGATTGTCCCTCATCAACGGGAAATAACCTCACACATGATGTGGATGATGAGGGCTGTGTCTGGGGATTACTCCGTGGCCGCGCAAAGTGCGTCTCGCCCTCTGCCTTCCCCTCGGATCGCATTCTCCCGTTGACAGTCTCGCGATTCCTTCCGAAAGTCCGCTTGACGACCCCTTGCTACGGACAAACACCATGCCTCGCGATTTTGCCACGGAGAGCCTTGCCCACGACCCGATTCACGGATATATCCCGTTCGTGTCGAAGTCCGGACTCCCCAAGGGGGAGGTCTCCGAGCAGGAGATCATCGACCATCCGTGGGTCCAGCGGATGCGGCATATTCACCAGTTGCAGACGGCGTGGTGGGTCTTTCCGTCGGCGGAGCACAACCGGTTTCAGCATGTGCTGGGGGCCATGCACCTCGCGTCGCGCGTGATGGAACAGTGGTACGACTCGCTGCGGGAGTCGTGTGCGAACGTCCCATCGCGGGCGTATGTCGAGTCATTGGCCCGCATGGCAGCGCTGCTGCACGATGTCGGGCACGGGCCGTTCGGGCACTTTTTTGACGACCAGTTCCTCGACCAATACGGGATCACGCACGAGGACATCGGAGCCCGCATCATCGAGACGGAACTCGGCGACCTCCTTCGTCGCATCCGCCGCAATCCCGGCGGCAGCCTGCAACCGCTCGAAGAGATCGACCCCCAGCAGATCGCCTTTCTGATCCGCAGGCCCAAGTCGAGCGACCACACCGGCCACCCCGATTGGCTGCGGAAGATGCTGTCGCTGTTCAGTGGGATCTACACCGTCGACAACATGGACTTCGTCCTCCGCGACGCCTTCATGACCGGGTTCAACACCAAGGCGTTCGACATCTCGCGGCTGATCCACTACAGCTTCTTCACGCCGCAGGGGCTGACGATCCATGTGCGCGGGTTGCCGTCGCTGATTCACTTCATCGAGACGCGGGCCAACATGTTCCGCACGGTGTACTTCCACCGCACGGTGCGGGCGCTGGATCTGGCCCTCGAAGAGATCTTCGGCGAGACGATGCCGCACCTGTTCCAGGGGAACCCGATCGAGAACCTCTCCGCCTACCGCAAGCTGACCGAATCATCGCTGCTGGTCGACATCAGCCGCTGGCCCGATTCGACCGATCCGGCGCTCAAGAGTCTCGGCGAGCGCTGGCAGAAGATCCTGTGCCGCGAGGTCGCCTGGAAGATGTCGGTCGAGAAGACGATCAACTTCCACACCACCGGGGCTGAGCGGATGTCGATCTTCTCGGAGCCGGATTTGGTGCTGAAGCGGGTGCGGGCCCGCCTCCCCAAGGCGATCGCCGACATCCCGCTCCGGATCGACGTGGCCAAGCACTACCACCGCCCCAGCGGTCGCCTCCCGACCGGCGGGCAGAATTTCCTGTACGACCCCGGCCAGCCCGCGCCGACCGAACTCAACGACGACGACCTGTTTCGGGCGCTCCCCGTCAGCTTCATCATCTTCCGCATCTACTCCCAGGGGCACTCCCACGACAAGGAACTGCACACCGCTCTGAACGCCGTGCTGGGCGACGCGACGGACGCGAAGACGAATATGTGATAGGCACAACTTCGTTCCCTCCGTCCCAAGCTCCGCTTGGGACGGAATATCCCCGAAGCTCTGCTTCGTCGCGTGCCCAACCACTCGAACATCGGAGAATCGCCCCATGAGCAGGGGCGGGTGTTGGCTGTCGACCGAGTCGCGGACAAGAGGGCCATACTTCATACCGGCGATCAACATGCGAATTCCAAGACGCGAAGACTTCAACATCCACGACTCGCTGGATGAACGGGCCGCTTGTAAGCATTTTCTCGGCAAGTCGTTGCAGGAAGCAGAAGTGATGTTCAGCGGGAATGCCTTATATTACCAGGAAGACTTCATCTATATGGGGCCAGTCGCGTTTCGTTACTACTATTCGGTATTCTTGGCGTACCTTCAGAGCGACAAAGCTGATGGGGATTCGGGTACCGTGAGTTCAATTGCCCATGTCCTAGAGTTCCGACTTCAGCACGATGAAAAGCAGCTGATCGTGATCGCTCCTCAACTGGCAGCCTTGTGCCGGTACGTGCTGGACCAATACGACAAGTTCACGATTACCGAATGGATCTACGGCGACCTGCGGCCTTGTTACGCGGCACTTGAACAGAGGTTTGTTCAGATGGCGGGTTCGTGAGTCATACGGCGAGTGTTCTGACATCGAATCAGATTGTCCTCCCGGTCACGCAAACGTGTGTGCGACACAACCGTCGGTGAATCGAGAAGGCAAAATGTCTTCGACCCCCACGGGGTCTCGTCTCGTAGCCCAGGGTCGGCCGCGCAGCGGAAGACCCTGGGTGTCTGGGATCGGAAAACCCACCAACCCCAACGGGGTTGCGTCCCACGCCTGTCGCAACCCCGTTGGGGTTGAAACTCGCAATCTCGGTCGAAACCCAGGGTTTCCCGCGATGCGGGCAACCCTGGGCTACGGGACGAGACCCCGTTGGGGTCAGTTCACCGACCATTGGGACGCACACACGGTGAAGTGACTGTGTGTGCGTCTCCAACATTGGTGAAGTCTCGTCACACCACTGGACTCCGATCGAGTGGCACGTCTGCAACCGCGAAGCGGTGGCAGCATGTAGCCGTGGGCGCAGCCCACGGATCCCGCAGCCCGCACGATCTCCAGCCGCGAAGCGGCGACAGCGAGCCCCCCTTCGCCGAGACCATCGCTGACGCCCAGCCACGCCGCTCGTGCTGTCGCCGCTTCGCGGCTGGGTCGGCTCGGGGACGCGAATTCCGTGGGTTTCACCCACGGCTACAGGCTGTCACCGCTTCGCGGTTCGGAACACGGCAATGGCGAGAGGTGACGCCACCGACGTTCGGGATGCACGCACCTTGGGATCTGGGGACCGAGACGAAAATGAAGAGATGCAAAGGATGATGAAACTCTGTAACCTGAAGCGTCGTCCGAGACCGGATGCGACACGTCAGCCGTGAACTCGTGTTCAGGACGCTTGCGCCACTGGGCGGGCGAATGGGCGTTCGTGTGAACGTACCCTCATCCCAGGTGTGCGTGGTGGATCAGTTCTGCCAGGTCTCTCACGAGAAACTGGCAGTTCAGTGGTTATCCCGCCCCGGTTTGTGCGGATTTGAGAGGAGTCAGTCTTGGACAATGCCGCTCCCCACGTCGGTCTCGACGAGAGGTACTCGAACGGAACGTCACAAGCTGCCGTTGCGGAGACTCACATGCACGCCGCTGATCCGACGGAAGCCGACGACGATCCCGCCCCGGTCAAGAAGGCCCGTCGCAGCACCAGCCACCTCAAGGCGGTGCCCGAGACCTTGGCTCAACGCAATCAGATCAACGCCGTCGCCGACCGCTTCATGCAGTCGGTCGACCGCAACCACGCCTTCACCCGCGACGACCTGGAACAGCTGGGGCGGAAGTTCCTGGCTGAGGAGAGCCTGCCGGAGAAGTTTCTTGGGTTCGCGATGGTGCTGCTGGGGAATGCGTTCTGGAAGCGGCAGTTCATGGCGGTGCCGTTTGAACGCCGGATGCTGTTGTTGCCACACTGTTTGAAGCACGCGGAAGGCTGCCCGGCGGAGTACGACCAGTTCGGACTCGACTGCGAAAAATGTGGGGCCTGCTCGATTGCCGACTACAAGGTCCGCGCGGAGCAACTGGGCTACAAGGTACTCGTCGCCGAAGGGTCGCCGATCGTCCTGAAGATCATCGTCGAAGGGTACATCGACGGGATTCTGGGGGTCGCCTGCCTCAACGTCCTGGAGAAGGCGATCGACAAGGTACTCCTCGCCGGGGTGCCGTCGTACGCCGTGCCGCTGCACAGCGGGGATTGCAAGAACACCTCACTCGATGAAAGCTGGGTCTGGGAAGTGCTCGACAAGTACGAACCGCTGCCGTCCCCCGAGACCAACAGCTACGTGCCGCTGATGCGGGCCGGGAACAAACTGTTCACGGAGGACTTTGAGCGGCTGTTGCCCCGCGTGCGGAGCAAGACCCCGGAGAAGGCTCGCAGCCCGCTGGGTCTGACCGAGGACGTGGCGTACGACTGGTTGGCGAACGGCGGCAAACGATTCCGACCGTTTATTACGTTGGCGGCGTTCGATGCGATGACCCGCGATGGACACCACGCGACTGGGGATACTGTCACGTTTAGCGACTCTGTATGCCGTGTGGCGATGGCGATCGAGGCATTCCACAAGGCATCGCTGGTCCACGACGATATCCAGGACGACGACCTGTTTCGCTACGGTCGCGACACTCTCCACCGCAGCCACGGCATGGGGCCGGCGATCAACATCGGCGACTACCTGATCGGGCTGGGGTACAAGCTGGTTAACTCCAGCCGAGGCGATCTCGGCACCGATGTGGCGTGCGACATTATCGAGAGCATGGCCAACGCCCACATCCGCCTGTGCGACGGGCAGGGGGCCGAGATGGCGTGGAAGGACTCCCCGGATTGGGCGATGACGGCGCTCGATGCGTTGCAGATCTATGCTCTCAAAACCTCTCCGGCGTTTGAGGCGGCGCTGTATGCGGGCATTCGTATGGCGGGTCCGATGGGCAAGTACGAGGAGATGGTTCCGCAGTTCTGTCGGCAGGTCGGCGTCGGGTTCCAGATCCTCAACGACTTGAAGGACTGGGAAGGTGACAACAACAACAAGATGGTCGCCGGTCAGGACGCGCTCTCGCTCCGTCCGACCGTGCTGCTCGCTCTCGCCCTGCAAGCCGCCACACCGGAACAGCGGCAAGAGATTCGTGACATCCTCGAAAACAACGGGGAAGACTCCCTGCGTCTGGCCCGCCTGCGCCGCATCTTTCAAATTACCGGAGCCTTCAAAGCTGCCGAACAACTCGTCGAGAAATCCCGCGCCCGCGCTGAAGCTCTCGCCGACAGCGTCGAGTCCGAAGCCCTGCGCAAACTGCTCTACTTCTTCATCGACACCGTCCTCGCCGAGGAGCCCAGCACCGGCCAACCCGCTGCCGACCAGATGCTGATGTCACTGCCGATCTTGGCCCAGGTGTGAGGCGAGTTATCGGGCTCGTTTTCTGCCAGCAATTCCCCGCTTGCTTTTCAGGGGAGTTCTGGCAGGCCCATTGGATCGAGAGTACAGGGGTTTGGGCGAAAGTGGGCGGTGTGTGCCCAGGCGGTATTCTGGAGTAGTGGGACTCGACTGAAGTGTGGTTGGATGAACCAGATTTTAGAGGATTAGCTCTGATCGTGTAGAATCAGGTTATACACCGCGCGGAGAGTCATGAGACATTCCGGCGAGCGTCCGGCGTGAGCCGGATGGTATTTCGAGGATGCCCCGCAGAACCAGGGGGCTGACGCCGCCCCGCTCGCCGAAACGTCTCACTCGACGCCGATCGAGGTATAGCAGCTAGGTCTGATCCTTCTCGCGGGGAGCACTGAGACATTTCGTACGACGGACGTCCTCGTCCGTCGTTCTTCGAGTTTTTTCACACGGACGGACAAGGATGTCCGTCCTACGAAATGCCTCATTTCTCTCCGCGCGAAGTATAAAGGGGATTGGCTCAGCGGGTGTGCAGCAGACGACGTCTCTTCATGGAACGAGGGGCTCCCCGGCGATTCACCAAACTGGTCGCTGCTTCATCAAACCAGAGCCGGGGGAGTGGACTGGAACTACGATTGTACTGCAGCCCTCAATATGTGTACGTCGCGAGTGGCTGGAACCTGCCTGACACAATATATTTGGTAATAGCAACGGTTGACGACACTGGAGGCATCTCCGAAATCCGTATCAAACTTCCTAAGTCTCCGAAGACTGCGAACGTTTCGGAGCACCCCTCAGGCGAGACTCCACTTGGAAAACGCGATCCCTCTGACTTTTGGACGGCGAGGAGCCTGCCCGATTCAGATCCCCCCGGACCGGCTATTCAGCCGTTTCGTGGCCCCCTTGGCTGTGACTCAGCTGGGGGAGACGCTGGCTCGTGCCCTGGAATCGCCGCTGGAGTATCCGAGTTTACGGCAGGCGGTCGTAGCCGGAGATCGAGTGACCGTGGTGGTGGATCGCCAGACCCCACAGGCGGAAGCACTGATCCTGGGCCTGTGGAAGCTGTTGGAGTCGTGTGGGGTGAATGCCCCGGATGTGACGATCCTCGTGCCGGCCACGCTGACTCCAGGAGTGAACCCCGACTTGCGGAGGCTGCTACCCGCTGGGGTGCGCGAGCAGGTGGTGCTGACGATACACGACCCGACGGACGAGACCTCGACCGCGTACCTCGCCACGACAGCCGGGGGTGAGCGGGTTTATCTGCACAAGGCGCTGCTCGATTCCGATCTGCCGATTCTGGTCGGAGGAGTCGGGTTTGATTCGGTCATTGGGTATCGCGGTGGCGGCAGTGCGCTGTACCCCGGCTTGTCGAACGTGGAGGCCATCCGCAAGGCCGTCGGCCAGGGGCACGACGAACTGGCCCCGGACGATTCCCGTCCGCTGCGGCAAATGATGGACGAGGTCGCGTGGCTGCTGGGTCTGCAATTCGCGATCCAAGTCGTTCCGTCGGTCGGCGATGGCGTGTGTGCGGTGATCGCAGGGCAGATCGATGCGGCGTATCAGAAGGCGCGGGCCGTCCTGACCGAATCGTGGACGCTGCCGACCAAGACGCGGGCCGGAATGGTCATCGTCGCTGTCGATCACGATGCCAACGGGCACTCGTGGTCGCAACTCGGGGCGGCTCTGGATGTCGCGCGGCAACTGGTGGCCAAGGAGGGCCGCATCGTGGCCCTCTCCGAGCTGCGGTCCGACCTCACTCCCGGTATGCAACTCCTGCGCGAGGTCCGCAGCCCGCGCGACGCCCTCAAGCCGCTGCGGGACAGCCAGCCGCTCGACATGCTGGCCGCCTCACAGATCGCCAAGGCCCTCGACTGGGCCGGAGTATCGCTACTCAGCGGGCTCCCCGGCGATCTCGTCGAGGATCTGGGAATGCTACCGCTCGACGAGACGGAGGAGTTGCAACGACTCGTCGAGACCGAGGAGTCGATCGCCGTGGTGCAGTCGGCTCAACACGTGCATGTGGTGCGGAAGAAGTCCGGCAAGCAACCCGCTTGATCGTAGCATGTTATATTTCAGTGGGCAGAAGTGAGACATTCACTGGTCGCCACGTTTCGCCAGAAAGTGGGTCATTTGGCGTGCGTGCCATCACCGGGCGGCGGCGGACGATTCTCCCCGGGGAACCGCGTGATCGGCGGCTTCGTGTGCATCGCTGTGTTCGGCCTCTGTGCCCGGATCGATGATGCGTGAGACAACCTCTGCCCGACGTTCGTTGATCATGGCGATCAATTGACGCACATCGTGGTTGGCCGCCGCCGACATCTCTTTTCGCACACGACGTACTTCGCTGTCGCTATTCATCGTCCGCATCTTCGTTGAGGAGTTCGAGGGGCGTGACTCACGCGGGGTCCCCAGAGTGGCCCGGGTTTCCGCTTTGGGCTACCTGGGTGACGATGGAAATGGAGGTTACAACCGAGGTGGCTGGCGATCAAACCTCTTGTGCCAAGGCACACCGGTAGGCTCCAAAGCGAGCCAACCGGTGCCACCCCGGCGATCTGTTTACTTGATGATGAGCTTTCGAATCCTGGGTTCAGAGAACCAAGCTGCGATGGCTTGCTGCCCGCGTGAGGGGTTTTGTCCGCAGGAGTGGCTGAAATCAATCGTAGGGGCTCCGTTGTCAGTGCCACCCAACCTCAATGCCATGTTATCTCACGGGTCTGTTCAGGATCACGGGGACATCGTTGACTTGCTTAGCCCCGGGCGTGCTACGACCATTCGAAATGTACTGTTGCAGAAGCTCTGTCATTTTCAACACCACTTCTGGGTGGTCGGTCGACAAGTTGTGGAGTTGTGACAAGTCCTTCCTCAGATCAAACAGCTCTGTCGGCTGTTTGTGCGGCGAGTAGCCGCGTTGTTTCTTGAACCAATCGGGTTCGCCGAGTTTGCGGTTATCATCGCCGGTCGGAGCGGCAATCAGCACCCAATCCCCTTGGCGAACGGCAAACTTGCCGGAGAACGCATGATGTACGGTTGCCTCTCGAAGGGGTTTCTTCAGCGTCTCGCCCAACAATGCAGGCAGGATGTTGTAGCTGTCCACCCCCGCGTTATCGGGCAACTTCACATCGAGTAGAGAAGCGACGGTGGCCATCAGGTCGACGTGACAGATCGTTTCGTCGCTCGTTGATCCGGGTTTGATCTGGCCAGGCCAGCGGGCGAGAAAGGGCACGCGATGGCCCCCTTCCCAAACATCGCGTTTCGCACCGCGCAATCGTCCCATGCTCGCGTGTTGGTACTTCTGAATGCGATCGTAGGCTCCGGGGTGGACTTCGTTGCTGATCTCCGGTCCGTTATCGCTGGTGAAGATGACGAGGGTGTTGTCGGTGACTTCCGAACGCTGCAACGCAGCGAGCACTTGCCCGACCGTCCAATCGGATTGAAACACGAAGTCGCCGTAGTCACCAGCCCCGCTCTTCCCTTTGAACTCTGGGGCCGGAACCACCGGGAAATGGGGCGAGGTCAACGGAAAATACAGAAAGAATGGTTGCTTGACCTTCGCTCGCTCTTCCACGAAACGAACAGCTTGCTTGGTCAACTCCGGCAGGACGTTCACCCAATCCCAGTCCGGCAATGAAGGTCCCTTCTGAAGCTTAAACGGAACAGTCGGGATGCCGACGGTGCGATCGTTCTCGATGAAACAAAACGGCGCATAGTTCGGAACATCCGTCCCGAAATAGAAGTCGAACCCGCGCGAGGTCGGACCGTGGGCAATCGGCTGCGTGAAGTCGACGTTGCTCAGATTATCCTCGCCGTTGCTCGGCGGCTGGCCATCCTTCGTCGGCCATTCCCAGCCGAGATGCCACTTGCCGATGCAGCCCGTCGCGTAGCCATGCTGTTTCAACAACGACGCCACGGTCAGCTGATCGGGCGCGATCAGTGGTGGACCCCACGGCCCCATGACTCCCCGCTGTAACCGCGTTCGCCACGCATAACGCCCTGTCAGCAACGCGTATCGGGTCGGTGTACAGACCGAACTCGGCGAATGGGCATCCGTGAATCGCATGCCCGAGGCCGCCAAAAGATCCAGATGCGGGGTCGGGATCTTCGAGTCGGTGTTGTAGCAGCCCAGGTCACCATACCCGAGATCATCAGCCAGGATCACAACGATGTTGGGCTGGGAGGATTCCCCGGCAGCGGTAATCGCCAGCAGTACTCCCCAGACGCAGCATGCGAGTTGCAGAATCGTCTTCATCGTTTTCGTGTCACGCGAAGGGGCAATGGTCGCCCAGTGATAAGAGACAGGCTGGAAGCCTATCCCACTACAGCACCGAGCGGATCTTTTCGAGGAAGTCTTTATTCGTCGGGAACTTCTGGAGAGTGCGGACCAGGGTTTCCATGGCCTCGGTGGTGCTGAGGGCGGCGAGGCTGCGGCGGAGCATGGTGATGCCTTCGATGACCTCGGGGGCGAGTATCTTCTCGTCGCGGCGGGTGCCGGAGCGGGAGACATCAATGGCGGGCCAGACGCGGCGTTCGGCGAGGTCGCGGCTCAGGACCAGTTCCATGTTCCCGGTCCCCTTGAACTCCAGGAAGATCGAATCGTCCATGCGGTTGCCGGTTTCAATGAGGGCCGTCGCGACCACGGTCAGCGAGCCGCCCTCTTCAAACCGACGGGCGGTGCCGAACATGCGGCGCGGGATTTCGAGGGCGCGGTTATCGAGACCGCCCGTGCCGATTTTGCTGTCGCGTCCCCCACCAATCCACTTGTTGAACGCACGGGCACAGCGGGTGATGCTGTCCATGAGGATCAGGCAGTGCTTGCCTGACTCGGCGAGCCGCTTGCCGCGCTCGATGACCAGCTGGCTGATGCGCACATGGCTTTCGACATCGCGGTCCATCGAGGAGGCGACGACTTCGCCCTTCACATTGCGGCGCATGTCAGTGACTTCTTCCGGTCGTTCGTCGACGAGCAACACGATCAGGTGAATCTCCGGATGGTTCTTGGCCACCGAGTTGGCGATGTCCTGCAACAGCATCGTCTTGCCGCTACGAGGCGGGGCCACGATCAGAGCGCGGGTGCCCTTTCCAATCGGCGTCAGCAGGTCCATGACCCGCATCGTGATCGGCTGGGTGCCGGTCTCGAGCTTGATCTGCTCATAGGGGTTGATGGGGGTCAGCTCGTCGAAGTTCTTGGTCTTCTCGTAGTGTTCCACCGGGCCGTCGTTGATCTGCTTGACATCGACCAATCGCAACCCTTGACCACGCGGCCCCATGCCGACATCGCCGAGGATCTTGATCCCCTCACGCAGCTTGTGCTTCTCGATCAGCGAGCCCGAGACGAAGGCGTCCGTCTCCTCGGCTCCGTAGTCATTCTTGGCCAGACGCAGGAAGCCGTACCCCTTCGGGTGCAGTTCCAAGACGCCGGTCATTGGCTCCAGTTCCCCCACGACATCCCCGGTCGGGAGGGGGGCGTTTTGCAAGTATCGAGACTGACGATCCCCGGAGGAACTGCTGACGCTGCGACGCTCGCCGCGACCGCGTCGGCCTTCGGACTGGGGCTGAGATTGTGGGGAGGGGCGTCCATAGCGGCCAGCGGGGGCCGGTCCGCGATCCGAGGGACCACGGGATGAGGACTGTCCCCGGTCGGACTGGCTGCCCCGGTCGGACGGCCCGCGCGAGCTGCCGCCCCGGTCGCGGCTCGCTTGCGGGGTGCGGGACGGTGCGGGAGCGCGGGCTGCGATGGAGCGCGGTCCGGTGGAGCGTTGGCCGGTGCTGGACTGACCCTCACCACCACGACCGCGCCGGCGGCGGCGAGGTCGGCGTCCTCCGTCATCGCGATCCTGGTTCGAGGTGTCGCCTCGGTCGCCATCGTCGTGAACTCGCTCGCCTCGACCATCGTCTTCACGGGGGCGGCGATCATCATCGTGGGACTGCACAGCCCGCGAGGAAGATTCCCGTTCTGCGCGAGGCGGCTCCGGGGCCGCCTCGGGGGCCGGACTGATCACACGCGGCTTGCTGGCAATGGTGCGGCGACGGCGAGAACCTTCCTCGGCAGACGGGGCGTCCGCGGAGGGCTCTGCCTTGCGGCCCGAGTCACGACTCGGCCCACGGCTAGAACTTCGCGTATCGTCCGACAGCCCAGCCCCGAAATCATTGTCGGAGGCCCGTTCGAATTCGAACGATTGCAACTTCTCACTGACGGGGCCTTCTCCAGACGAAGAACTGGTACGTCGGGTGGGACGCTTCGAAGAACTCGGACGATCGGTCGGCATGAAAGATTCCAAAAAAGCACACTCAGCAGTGACCAAGCAGCCGCCAAAACGCGGTCGATTCGACAGCGAGGCGAAAAAAGTTTTGCAGCTGGGGCGAGTGGGACAGCATTGAGTGAAGGACACTCATCACAAGGTTTGTGGGAACGAAAAGAGTCAACAGAGGCTCGCTGCCAATTCCGCTGCCGGTCACCCCACGAAGGGATTCCCGCGACACCTGGAGGTCAGGGACTCGCCACCGAACGAACCCTTGTTCGCCCGTCAGAGTCCCCGATCAGCATCTGCAACTCGTGCCAGATGAGAATCCTCAGACAGCGAGTGGCTGTCTGCTCACACGGAAAAAAGGAACGGACTACGAAATGACATTGGAACAGGACGGCCCAATCCGTGAGATCAGCATCCTGAGTCCACCGGACAAATCGGTTCCGGGAAGCCCCCGGCAACATCTTCCAGTGCGGGGCAGTTGCCAGCGAGTCTCGGTTTCCACCGCCAAACTCGTGCCCCCGAAGGTTCGAGTGGTTCGCAATGCAGCGACTCGACGAATGGAACACTTGCTGGGGAGGGGATGATTCAACCCGCCGGAGCAAACATCCCCAATGCGGGAGTTGGCTTTACGAAACAGATGCCGAGCAACGACATCCACCACACAGCACACTTCACCTAAACCGGGGTGACTCACCGCAGAAATCGACAGGCACCCGCAGCAACCTCAGACAGAATACTAACTCAGTGAGTCGTTCTGTCAAACGAAGTTAAGGAAACTATCGGCGATCCGAGCCGGTAAAGTCAAGCCGGGGTACGCCACGAATCGCGATAAATCAACGAATGATGCGGATTCAGCCGAGGTGAGCCAGCCGCCCGAGAAGCGATTCCGCTGAGGGGGCAACGCTCAATGTGCAGTCTTTCGCTGTGGAGTACGGTTCCGCTATGCCCGTAGCTCATGTCGCTCCGCGACTGAGACTCCTCCCGCTGGACACTATTTCGGGCCGTGCGTGAGTGGGGGCTTTGACAGGCGGAATGCGAGTCGCGGAGCGACATCGCCTCCGGTCTATCGTGTTCACTGAAGTGGCTTCGGCCTCCCCGGCAGGACTATCGCGCGACCGCTTCGATCACGCGCCGACTCACCGGCAGGCGGAGCTGGGTCGGGACGTCTCCCCCAGCCGATGGAGTCCCAGCGGGGGCGGGGGCCTCCAGAGATTTGCCAGCCAGCTCACGCAGCGGACGTGTGATCATCGCCAAGGGGGCCAGTGTCTTGGGACTCTGCGAGCGGATCACCACATCTTCACCGCCCTCTGGTCCCGCCTTGGCAGCTGTCCGCAGTGGTGGGTTCGTCCGAGTGGCCCCGGATCCTGCTGCTGGAGTTCCGTTCACGGCATATTGAGCATCGCGCGGCAGGCTCGGGCTGCCTGCGATCACCCATTGGCCCCAGTTCTGTTCCAGCTCGTTGACCGATGCGAAGCCGTAGTGCTTCTCAATCGCCGAGTCCCACCCGCTGCTGAGTGCGTCACCCAGAAAGTCGAGGTAAACCCGCTTCCCTTCGGCCCCGGTCCTCTGCACCAGAAACTCGGCGAGCGAGTACCCCTCGGCGTATAGTGTATAGAGATCCTCGGGGTTGGAGGGATACTCGCGAATCCCAAACAGGGTTTGCAGCGGCATCTGTTTACGCTTGCTGAATACCCGATTGAGCAGGTCGACCTGCCTGAGCCGCTCACTGGGATGCTCGACCAGCGTCGCCGCGCCTTCATCGGCCCAACGCGGTAAGGGACGCCGAAACTTCGACGCGAAAATCGTGTGGCAGACCTCATGCGGTACGACCGAATCCAGCACTCGCTCGAGCGACCCACGGACCCGCATATCCCAGCTGTGGACTTGGCCGTCTTCGAAGGTGAAGGTGGTGGACCCACTGGCTCCCATCGTGCCGACAGTCACTTGAATCGGGCAGGGGTTCGCCCATCGAGGCAATTCAGCCCCAGTCCACTCCTTCGCGAGGACCTTCCGAAAATACTCGGCGGTGCGGGCGACCTGCTCGGCGACCTGGGGGTCAGGAGCATGAGCCACAAAATTCGGGGTGGCAAACGAAGCTCCGGCAGCCGCGCGGACGAGCAAGAGGGAAACGACAATTCCCGAGATCCATCGAATCCGCATTGCGTCCATGCTCCGAGAGGTCTAGCTTCCCCCGACGGCATCATGCTCTGAATGGGGGGAGGGACTCGCTTCTAAGGCAAACGCTGCGCCGTGAGTCATTGAGATATTGGCACTTCACCGTATCTGTCTTCGAGACAGCCACTTGTGGAGAGGTCATCATGGATAACAGACCTCGTGCTTGGTAAGTCTTGCAAAATAAGCAGCTCCGCTGAGCAAAGCATGCCGGACTCGATCGAGTGCAATTTCGAGTGCGAGACGCACTTTGCCTCCCCAGCGATGGCACACGGAATTCCGCCCAGGCTCCTCATCCGGGGGAATGTGAAACGCAGAGGACGCCGAGATCGCCGAGGAACAGCAGAACTGAACAGAGACGTACCGTCGACCGGGAAGCAGCCTCACCCCCAAAAAATTCTCCGCGTCCTCCGCACCCTCTGCGTTTCCACTCTTGTCCTTTGCCCGCCAACAAGCTGCCGCCCCGACCCGGGGAGCACGTTCGTCCCGGTGATGACGCTGGTCCCGCACCAGCCTCCTCTGGATTTGGTGCAGCCACGGCCTCAATGGCCAGCGCAGTGAATCACCCAATCATGCCGAGTCCACCGGGCGATCCTCGGGAACAATCATCAAGTGCGTCTCGCACTCCGTGATTTCCGTATCCGCAATCTGCTCTGGACTTGTGGCAAATCTTCCGAGTAAAAGCCTCCCGAGAATGCCACTTGAGGATGCGCCAGCAGCGTATGGCCTTCGGTGGTTCAGCGTGACGCCAAGATGATCGAAAACACTGGCAAGGATGCCTTGATGCACACGATTTCGACACCTGTTGAGCAGAGTTCAGGGATTGGAGCGACGATTTTGAATGCTTCGGCATCAGTGCCGGTTCTGGCTTCCGTCAAAAAGTCGTATGCGTATCGCACCCGCATGTGGATGACGGGAATCTCGCTGGGAGTGGGTTTCCTTCTGACCGCATTGATGCGTCCGCTGGCTCCGCTGTCTGCTCCCTGGGACTTGAGTCTCAACGCTCTGGGCTGGTTGGTGTTCTTTGTGGGAGCTGCGATTCGGGTCTGGTCATCGACCTATATCTGTGACCGCAAGAGTCGCGATGTGGTGCGAACGGGGCCGTATTCGGTGTGTCGCAACCCCTTGTATTGGGGGACGTTCCTGATGGTAGCGGCCTTCCCGATTCTGCTCCAGAGTCCGATACTGGCCGTTTCGATGCTGCCGCCGATTCTGCTCTACCTGTTTGCGGTGGTCCCGGTCGAAGAGGCGGTGATGGCCAGTCGGCATGGGGCTGAGTATGCCGCCTATTGCCAGGCGGTCTCCCGTTGGTGGCCGAACGTCCTGGGTTACACGAAGGGCGATCCCCTCGATGGCAAGTCCGTCGGGTTCTACGGCGAGTGTTCCCGCCTCCTCTGGTGGCTGGGGCTGGCCGTGG
This sequence comes from Planctomycetota bacterium, assembly GCA_031431195.1. Taxonomy (GTDB): domain Bacteria; phylum Planctomycetota; class Planctomycetia; order Planctomycetales; family Planctomycetaceae; genus TH-plancto1. Next base: position 41,018 of record JANPCU010000291.1, read on the forward strand.
GGTTTCAGGTGCTGTTCCACTTCCAAAACGCAGCGTGGTGGATACATCCCCTGCACTGGTGATAGACTCTCTCGCGGGCGACAGGGGAGTCGACCCACTGGGAGATCGATTCATGTCTCGCGTATTGACGTATTGTCTACTGGTCTGGCTGGGGCTGCTGGCCGCCTGTGCCGCTCCGCTCGTCGCTCAAAGCAAGCGAGCGCCCAAGGCTCCCCCTAAAGTCGAGGTGCGTGTCGAGGAGAAGGCGGGCGAGCCCCCGCTCTATCGCACTCGCAACTTTGCGGTCAAAACCGATATCCCGGACGAGGAAGCGAGAGAGCTGCTACAGCGTCTGGAGACGATGCTGGTCCTGATCAGTAAGTACTGGGGTCGTCCGAATTCGCAGTCGATCGACATGTTCGTGGTACGCGATGTCTCGAAGTGGCCCGCTGGGCTGCTAGACGGCGAAGGACTTCAGCACATTCAGTCCGGAGGCGGCGTGACGCTGGGGCAGACCCAACAGAACTCTCGCACGGGTGAGATCCTGGCCAGCCGCGCGGTCGTCTACGCCATTGCGGATCGAGGCACTCCTCAGCATGAAGCCGTCCATGCCTACTGCATGCTGAATTTCGGTCGCACCGGCCCAACTTGGTACTCGGAAGGCATGGCCGAAATGGGCCAGTATTGGAAGGACGGGGACTTCGCCGTCAACATCCATCCCGAAGTCCTCAAGTACCTCAAAGCCGAAGAACCCAAACCCCTCACCGAAATCACCAGCCTCGCTCAAGTCACCGGCGACAGCTGGCAGAACTATGCCTGGCGCTGGGCGCTGTGTCATCTGCTCGCCAACAACACCAACTATGCCCCGCGTTTTCACCCACTCGGGATGTCCCTGCTGAACGGCCAGCGCTCCAGCTTCGAAGATGTCTACGGCCCCATGGCCAAGGAGATCTCGTTCGAGTATCTCCAGTTCCTCAAGAATTTCGATCAGGGCTATCGCGCCGATCTCTGCAGCTGGGACTGGAAGGCCAAATTCAATGGCGTCCTGACCCGCCCGATTAACGCCAAGATCAAGGCGGCGGGCGGCTGGCAGCCCTCGCGGCTCTTCGTCAAGGAAGGCGAAAGCTACACGTACTCCACGAAGGGCGAGTGGTCACTGGCCAAGGATGCCGTCAAGGTGACAGCTGCAGGAGCCGAGGACGGAAAGGGCCGACTGGAAGCGGTGATCTTCCACGACTATGAACTCAGCGATCCGATCGAACTGGGCGAGGATGGAAAGTTCACAGCCCCGGTCGAGGGGAAACTCTTCCTGCGTTGTCGAGATTCCTGGGCCGAGTTGGGCGACAACTCCGGAGAGATCACCGTCAAGTTTGAGAAATAGCTCGGACCGGCCAGCAATACGGCCAGCAAAGCGGGCCGTGGGATAGGCTTCCAGCCTGTCATTGTACTCGACGCGGGGAGCCATGAGAAATTTTGTAGGAGGGACGTCCTCGTCCGTCCGTGTAGAAAACTTCGGCAAGCGACGGACGAGGACGTCCGTCGTACGTCTCATTCTGGCCCGGACGAAGTATATCTGTGAGAAGACAGGCTGGAAGCCTGTCCTACGGAGCAGACAAGTCTGCCCTGATCGCCTCAGTGCTTGTGCCCCATGTCGTGCGCTTTGGCCTTGGCGTCTTCCGCCTCTTGGATCTTGCCGCAACGCATGTAGATCACCGACAGCTGGGTGTATGAGAACGCTTCGCTCGGCAGCAGTTCCACGACCTTGAGGGCGTGAGCAATCGCATCGTCGAACTTGCCCAGCCGCTGGTTGTAGACCGCTAGAGCCGAGTGGGTATCCGTGTGACCCGGCTCGATGGCCAGGACTTCGTTGAGCTTGGCGACCGCCCCTTCGAGGTTTCCCCCGTCCTTCAGGCGGATGGCTTCGTCATAGATTTCGTGGACGGCTGGCATGCGAGCATTCTCCGGGTCTGGCGAAGCGACCACCCCCTGTGGGTGCATCATCGCTGGCCAGCACTCTTGCTTCTATCATACTGCCCGATGAGTGTCGTCGCCAACGGACCAACCCGACGCGTCAGCGAGGGAGAGCGAAAGCGATCTCTTCCGGCGATTCCCTCGCAGACGCGTCGGGTTGGTGAGCGAGAGCCACTGCCATTGTGTGAGCGCACTACCGCTCACACAATCAGCGACGCTCCTGATTCGCCCTCGATTGCCTGACCCCAT
>JANPCU010000292.1:0-23614 GCA_031431195.1 Planctomycetota bacterium
ATCCGCCGCCCAACACTGCCCCCACCTCGCCCCGTTCTACAAGAAACTGCGCGCCGCCAATAAACCCTACAACGTCGCCCTCATCGCCGTCGCCCGAAAACTCCTCGTGAGACTCAACACCCTCCTCAAAAACCTCAAAAACCTCAAAAATCAAACCCCGAATGCGACGCTCGCAACTTGACAAGCGACACAGTCGCACTGCGTTTCACACTTTCGGGAAGCTGGATGGAGGTTTCTCCTTCGAAGTGGCCGGGAACGGTAATGAATCACTGACGATTTTTAGGGGCCCACTCGCCTGTCGTGAATTTCTGAGAGTGGACTACTTTTGTGAGGCACACCCCTTGGACATCTGTCGTTTCTACGTCTTTGTCCCCCCAGTGTGAAAGGTGAGCCAGGCGAAGCTGAAGCCGGTCAGGTCCAGTGTCTGATTCATGTCTCTACTTCACGCGGGCCAGATGGAGGCGTACGACGGGCGTCCTCGTCCGTCGCTCTCCGAGGTTTTTCACACGGACGGACAAGGATGTCCGTCCTACGAAATGCCTCATTTCTCTCCTCGCGAAGTAGAGATAGCTCGACCGGCTTTCCAGTAAACCACCACCCACACCAGAAGTCCCACTCCGCTGACCCCGAGTCCGAGCCACAACGAGCGGGGCCGATACGTCCACTCAATACGGTGCGGTCCCGCAGTGACCTCGACACCCCGATACATCGAGTCGACCACTCGCGCGGTCGCGGGCACTCCATCCACTGCCACCTCCCACCCGGGATAAGCCAACTCCCGCACGACTACAGTCGTCTCGGCGGCGGGTGACACGGTCAGGGTCAACCGATTCGCGGACTCCTCGAACGAACCCGCTTCAAGAAGCTGCCCCTGTTCATCCACGACCCGACCGGATACTTCGATGATCTCATAGAGGTAGAGGGGTTCGGTGACGCGGCCCCAGACTCGGGAAAGTAACTGGTCGAGTCCGAGATAGACCAGTCGGGCGGACCACTCGGTCTCATTCAGCGGTACGAACGACAGCACATGCGTCACACCGTTGCGTCGTAACCACTCGGCTTGCTTCGCCACAGCTGCGGGATTGCCGAGGTCTTCGTCTTCGTGGTAATTCGAGGCCAGTGGAGCTTCGAAATACTCGCGCGGTCCCAGTCCGAGATAGACCGGAAACGCCGAGACTCCCAGCAGCGTAGCGGCATTCGAACCGCGTGCCCAGAGGCGGACCGGGCGACCCGACCGGGCCAGCTCGGTGCGGATCTCACTGGTCTGGCGATGCTCCAGGATCGGCTGATCTAACATCACGGCGTAGGTCACCCAGCGACTGACCGTGTGCAGATCCCAAGTCGTCAGACCGACCACGATCAACCATCCATACCAGCGCAAATCCGGCCTGTACTTCGTCCGGCGGATCGCAGGCAGCCACTCATCAAACGCCGCTCCCGCCAGTAGCGAGACCGCAAATGCCATCAGAATGCCGTACCTCCCAGCCCCTCGGAAGTATCCGAATCCGGGCACATGTTTGAGTACAACGAACGGCCAACCTGTGGCCAGCAACAGACCCAATATGCCGATCCCCAGCCAGAGTGTCAGCGATCGACTGAAGGGCCACTGACGTTGAAACAGTCCCTGCCCCAGCGCCCACACGACCAATAGCAGAGGCACCATGCCGAAGTACAAGTGGGCCTCGACCTTGTTGGTACTGCACGGGTAGGCCAGCGTCCCGACCTGGAAAAGTGACTGATCGGGATCGGTGTCCGGGCCGTACCAGAGCCACGACGAGAAGACCTGCGTTAAATACCACGGTGGGATGTGGCCGTAGCCGGGGTCGTTGCCCGGGTTGAACTCCTGCCGCTGGCTGCGCGTCATCAGTTCCAGTGTCGGGCCGAGTTGGACAGCTGCGAGGAGATACCCGGCGAGGAGGACGCCGCCGAACCAGGCGAGAGTCGCCTTTTTCTCCGAAAAAGGACGCCCTTTTTCGGAGAAAAAGGCGACATACGCCGACAGGGCCAGCGTCGTAATAAACGCCAGATGAAAGTGCCCGGCCAACAAGAACAGACCGAACACCGGGGCCAGCCAGAGCAGACACCGGCGACTCCCCGTTTGCAACCACCCCTCGAGCAGCCAGACGCACCACGGCAGATACGCCCCCCCGATGATCGCCCACTCCAGGCAGATCCGCGGGGCGAACCAGCCGTAGACATAAACCAGTGACGCCAGGACCGCCGCTCCCCATGACAGCCCATACCGCCGTCCGACGGCCCACATTCCGATGAACGCCATGATGTAATGCAAGATCTGATTCGCGGAGTACGCGACATGCACCTCCAGGAACCGGTACAGCAGATACGTCGGGGGATACAAGACTCCCGTCTGGCTTTCCGCCACGACCGGATAACCCGCCCCGACGAGAGGGTTCCACAGCGGGAACTCCCCGCGCTGGAGTGCCTCGGAGAGAAAGACCTTCTGCGGGAAATAGTACGAGAACGTGTCACCGCCGATCAGCGTGCCCCCCTGCCACAGCGTCCCCCAAAACAGCACCGTCAGTACGATGGCAATACCCATGACTGCCAGCCACGCGAGCCAGCCATCCCGTTCAACGGGGGTCGTCGCTGCCATCGTCTGCCGCGTCATTCAAAGTGTCCAAGCGTGGGGAGCGTCAGCCAGAAGAGTCGTCAGTTTTTAGTCAGATGGGGAAGCAGAAGAGTTTTCTGGAAAAACCAGAGAACCGAGAACAACGATTTCCCTCTCTGGCTGACTGCTGATCGCTGAAAGCTAGTTGTTCGACGGAGCCCCGGACACGCCTCCCGGTCCGGACGGCGGCGACTGGGTCGATCGCATCAGGGACGACAACACGGGCGGCACATGCGGAGCCGCCATATAGACGCGCGAGGTCACGACCGAGCGCGGATAGAAGTTCGCGATGAAGTCGAAACAGAACTCCGTCCCCGAGTGCCGGACCATCACCGCATTGGCATAGCGACCCACCGATACCGAATCAGGGATTTTCAGCTCGTCGTAGATGTCATCAATCGAGGGGGCTGCCGGGGGTGACTGGTGCGTCTCGGGGGAGAGATGCGAGCCGACGATATTCCCCTGTTCTTGCGAATGGTCTGCCTCGCGCGAGTGTACGGGCTGGGCGGACATCCCCTCGGGATTCCGTACGCGGGGCATCGCGGGCATCGCTCCGAAGTTGGACTCGTAGTGCCGCATGTTCTCCTGCAACACGGTCCCAAACTGCCGCGCCACGGGATTGGGCAGGATCACGCGCGTCACAATCCGCTGGGTCTCGCCCATCCGCATGGCGAAGTCGAGGACCGACTCGTGCATCCCGGACAGGATCATGACTCCGTTACTGAAGACGCCCACGGAGACCTCGTCGCTGATGCGGGCACTGACATTGGAGTGCCGCACCTGCCCGTGAATCGGCTCGGGGGGATCGTCTCGGTCGGAGTCGTTTTCAGGATGTGAAGACATGAAGAGCACTCCAGGCAGACCCATTTGCAGGTCATGTGTTGCAGAAGGGAGTCTCGAATTTCGATGTCCCCGCAGTGGAATCTCGAGTCTACTCGATCGACGACCAATCTGCCCCTGTCTCAGAGAGACCTCGTGAGTTGAGTGTGTGCATCAGAAAAGTAGGCAGGGTGTCACCACGGAGGCACAGAGGCACGGAGAAGAACCTCTCTCGGAGACGCTCAGCCCGCTGCGAACAAAGAGTTGGAAACAGGATCAACCGGATTGACAGGATCGCTCGCCGTCAGTCCACCCGGGGATTCAGCCTGTCCATCCGGTTGATCTTGTCCCAGCCGACCCTCTGGAACTTCTGGTTTTCTCCGTGTCTCCGTGTCTCCGTGGTGAATTTCTTCCGCGACCGACTTTTCGGATACACACACGTGAGTTGATGTCAGTGCTTCGCGATGGACGGTGGCGTATGTGGCACATTCATGGTGTTTTCGCCAGGGGCGAGGGTGACACGCGCACTCCTGCGGCAGCACGGGCGATTGGGAAACATGTCCCACGAGGAACCAGAGGGCTGACGCTGCTCCGCTCACCTGCGTATACTGATTGTGTCATGGACCTACTGCCCCAACTCCCGCTGATCGATACCTTCGGACGCTCGCACAACAATCTGCGGATTAGCGTCACGGACCGTTGCAACATCCGGTGTTTCTACTGCATGCCCGCCGAGAACGTGCAGTTCATGGACCGGGCGGAGCTGCTCTCGTATGAAGAGATCGAACGATTCGTACGCCTCACCGTGCCGCTCGGAGTCACCAAGCTGAGGCTGACGGGCGGCGAGCCACTGGTGCGGAAAGATCTGCATCGGCTGGTCGAGGCTCTCGCGCAGATCGAGGGGATCGAGGACATCGGGATCACGACGAACGGCATCCTGCTCGCGGATCAGGCGGCGGACCTCTACGCAGCTGGGTTGCGGCGGCTTAACGTCAGCCTCGATGCCCTCAATGCCGAAAAGTTCAAGCAGATCACCCGCCGCGAGGGGTACGAAAAAGTCCTCGAAGGGATCGACGCAGCTGTGAAGGTGGGGTTCCAGCAGATCAAGATCAACGCCGTCTCGGTGCGGGGTCTGACCGAAGAGGAACTGATCCCGTTCGGCCACTTCGCCCGCCAGACCGGCCACGAGGTCCGCTTCATCGAGTACATGCCGCTCGACGCCGACAACGCCTGGGAACGCGACAAGGTCCTCTTCGCCCAGGAGATCATCGACCTCATGTCCGCTGGGATTCGCCCCCTGCTCCCCATCCCCAACGCCGATCCCCGCGCCCCCGCTGCGGACTATCAGTTCGACGACGGCGTGGGCCGCATCGGGTTCATCGCCTCGATCAGTCGGCCCTTCTGCGCGAACTGCAACCGCTTCCGCATCACCGCCGATGGCAAGCTCCGCAACTGCCTGTTCAGCCTCGAAGAAACCGACCTGCGGGGTCTGCTACGAGGGGATGCCACGGACGAAACAATCCAGCAAGCCGTCCGCGACTCGATCCACGCCAAGTGGGAAGGCCACGAGATCAACACCGCCCGGTTCATCCAGCCGACCCGGCCGATGTACTCGATCGGCGGGTGAGGATCGAGAGCCGCCCCGGTTAGCCGCGACGCGAAGTCTGCGAGCGGAGCGCTGTACCTTGCGTATTCCCCAGTCTGGCTGCACCCCCGACTCACCTGGTCTGCCGCATGAAATGTAAAGCCAGCCGCAGGTTCGCCTGCGTCCAGAGGAGCGGAGTGATGTCGTTGGGCACCCACTTCCCGGCCTCACAGAAGTACGACTCCGGACAGCGATAGGCTCCGAACCGAGACTCACTCGTCGTCAATTGGCTGAGCGACCGCTGAAGGTGGAACAGCTGGAGGTCGCGATCGAATCGGCTCCCCTCTGGCCGATTCTGTTGACCATAAATCACCGACAAGAGGGGGTCGAAGATGCACCATTGCGCTTCCAGCCCTGGCTTGAGCAACCGGTCGCGCGCTCCGAGATTGTCGCTGAAATCGGCTGTCCGCTCATCGGCGGCGAGGAGAGTTTTGTAGTCCGCGCACCAGTACGAATCACCCAGGTAGCGACGGATGCCGTGTTCGCCCAGGAGATGGGTTCGTATGTTGGAGAGGATCGCAGAGTCCGGAATCTCCACTTCCAGTCCCATCGGGTAGAGCAGAAACAGGAGCGCCGAGTCATACGGCCGGGCTTTGGTCGGATCGGCACTTCGGCATTCGTGAGGCAACGTCTGTTTGAGTGTCTTGACACCGGCCTGGCATAACCGTGAAGCCAGTGATGTCCATTCATTCAGTTCGTGGGGACTCACACACAGAGTGTGGCCGCCCCCAGTCGTCATCCAGGATCCAAAAGCCATCAACCCGCCGACCGCGACACCGATACTGCTCGCCGACACTTTGCGAGTCTCCTCCCAATGCCCGCTGTCCTCGTCCTGCCAATACTCGATTTTCTCCCAATACTTCAGCAACAACACTAAGACCGTCACGTCCTCCCGCTCCAACACCAAATCCCCCGCATACGCCATGCGGCTGGTCAGCCAGAGCCAGTACCCCAAGGCATCGTTCTGGGCGTGCGACCACTTCTCGGGTAGCTCAGTCAGGTCGCCTCGAAACCGCACGTGGGGCCGCTGCATCGGCTCATTGGCATCGGCCCGCCCCTCAATGATGTCGGTGAATCGGTGCTGGTACTTGCGGTAGAAATCTGTAATCGCCCGCACCGTTTTGACCGCAGCTGCCTTCTCCCCGATCACCCAGTGCGCATGAGCGATGTGGATGTTGTCTCGCACCCAGATGTTCGCATACCCGGTCAATGCGAAGTCGTCCCCCTCCCCCGCTGCTGCCGAGAATAACCCGTTGGGCAGCGAGGGAAACCGGAACGTCCCCTGCTCGGTGAGAAATGCCACGATACGGTCGACATCCGCGACTGTGGAATCGATCGCGATCCAATCGCGAGGAGAGGTTTCTGCCAGGTTCAACGGGGCGACTCCATTCTGTGTTCGGGGCCATTCAGCGAGAGCTGCGATAAGCCCCGATCAAGATATCCTAAAGCCAGCACATACTTTTGGGGAAGTGACGTTCCCCCGTTTAGCCGCGACGCGAAGGCTCTGCGCAGCGGAGCGTGGTGATACTCCCCAATACGAGATCGCGGAGTGGCGTTTCCTGAGGACATGGGGGACACTTCCAGAGTCCCGCGACTCCGGCAGTTGGCGATCCCATCAGTGGGGCATCCCGTTGTCCGTGTGACTCAATAATGAGGACTCCCCATGCTCGACTCGCGGCGTGTATTCTGGTGTGTGTTATGGTGCGTGCTGTCGATCAGTGGGGCGTTGCGGGGAGAGGAAGCCGAAGACCTGCCCGCCTTGAGGCTGGACTGCGTGTCCGGTATGAAGCGGGCGGCGGAGTATTATCGATTCAAGGTCGCCGTGCGGGGTGGGTACGTTTACTACTACTCACTCGACCTTCAGACCCGTTGGGGGGAGGGGCAAGCGACCGCCACCCAGATCTGGGTCCAACCGCCGGGAACACCGACCGTGGGCATGGCCTATCTGAGAGCCTATGAGGCGACTCACGACAAGTTCTATTTGGAGGCGGCGACCGAAACGGCGGAGGCTCTCCTGTTTGGCCAGATGAAATCGGGCGGCTGGCAAGCGGCGATCGATTTCGATCCGCAAGGCAAACTCTCGGGGCAGTACCGCCACGGGAACGGGCGAGGTAAGGACCAGTCGTCGTTGGACGACAATAAGACGCAGTCGGCACTGCTCTTGCTGATGCAGTGTGACCGGGCCCACAAATTCCAGCATGCCGCGATTCACGAGGCCGTCGAATATGCCTTGAACGGACTCCTCGCCGCCCAGTTCCCGAATGGGGCCTTTCCACAGGTCTGGACTGGTCCCGCTCCGCAGCATTCAATCCTCCAGGCCAGCTTCCCGGACTATGACTGGAAGACTGAACACCGGGTCAAGGAGTATTGGAACCTCTACACGCTCAACGACGACCTCGCTGGCGACATGGCCCGCACATTGTTGGCCGCTCACGACATTTACAAAGAGGATCGCACAAGTCAGGCGCTTCGCCAGCTGGGCGACTTCCTGATCCTCGCCCAGCTGCCGGAACCGCAACCGGCGTGGGCGCAGCAGTACACGCTCGAGATGCACCCGGCGTGGGCGCGGAAATTTGAGCCACCCGCGATCACGGGGCACGAGTCACAGGACGCGATTGCGACACTCCTGCTCGTCTATCGTCATACTCGCGATGCGAAGTACTTGGAACCGATTCCGAGGGCGCTCAAGTACCTCAAATCGTCACTTCTGCCCGATGGTCAGATCGCCCGGTTTTATGAGCTGAAGACGAACAAGCCACTCTACATGACCAAAAAGTACGAGCTGACCTACGATGATCGCGATGTCCCGAGTCATTACGGCTGGAAGCAACGGACCAAGCTCGACAAGCTGGAGCAGGAGTACGAAGCAACAAAGGCCGGGACATGGGCCCCGCCCCCGCCGAAGAAGGTCTCGTCAATCGCCCAAGAAGCCCGCGCCACGCTGGACCAGCTCGATACCGAGGGCCGCTGGGTCAGCCGCGTCAACGGGGACGCTCTCACCGGCCAGCCGAAGTTCGGCGATGTGCGCGTCTATCTCTCGAGCGCAGTCTTCCGCGAGAACCTCGAAGAATTGGCCACGTTTGTCGAGGCGAGTCCGCCCTGAGCGCCGGTTTTGGGGCTGCACGGGGAATCAGGAGAGTTGGCACTGGTTCCTCAAACGACATCGGACATCGACCGCAGCTTCTTTGTCCAGTTGGAGCAGGACACATAGCCGCTCAACAAGCAGCTGCACCCGACACTTCGGGGAAGAGGTCTGGCCTCCGGTTGGCAAATGCCCTGATGGGAAGCCCCTCGTCGATCAGTCATCAACGATAAACCATCAACTCTCCCCACCCACGTTGTATTTATTCATCGCTGCTGCCAACCCCTGTTGCACCCAGACCTCGACGGCATCGGCTGCCAAGGCACACGCGGCGGCGATCGCGGGCTGCTCTTCAGCGGAGAACCGACCGAGTACGTAATCCGACGGGTCGATCGGCGGTAACGGTCGACCGATGCCAATCCGCAGCCGCGCGACCTGCGTGGTGCCGAGCATGTCGACAATGTTCTGCAGCCCCTTCTGCCCGCCCGCAGTGCCCGAGCCGCGCAGCCGCAGCTTCCCACTGGGGAGATTCAAGTCGTCGCAGATCACGAGTACGTCAGCTGCGGACGCCTTGTGAAAGCCGAGATGAGAATTCACCGCCCGCCCGCTGAGGTTCATATAGGTCGTCGGGGCGACGAGCAAGACCCGCTCGTCGCCGATACGTCCGTCGGCGACATCGGCCTCGAACTGGGACTTCCAGCGCTCGACCATTCGTCGACGCCCGAGTAATTGCAGTACGTCATAGCCGACGTTGTGCCGAGTACCGACATACTGCCGACCGGGATTGCCAAGGCCAACGACCAGCTTCATGAGGGGCACCTGCGAAATCGGCTCGATGAGTCGTGGTGAGCTGACGCGAATAATTATCAGGGAGTCAAGCCAGGATTGCTATCGAGATTGGGTTGTTGAGTGATACTCAGCGCGGTGAGCACTGAGACATTTCGTAGGACGGACGTCCTCGTCCGTCCGTGTGGAAAGCCTTGATGAGCGACGGACGAGGATGTCCGTCGTCCGTTTCAATTCGGCCCGCGCCAAGGATATATCAGCGGGTGACTGAGCGGGAGTAAGGCCAGTGGGTAGAAATCGTCGACCCGCCACTGGGGCTTGTCCCCGTGTTTCCCTCGCTGGTGTGCGAATGGATCGCACCAGCGCGGGAACCACCGCGACCAGCGGGGTGGCGGGGTGGCGGGGAGACTATTTTCAACCGGCTGCCCAACCCTCTGAAATCTGTGAAAATCTGTGCCATCTGTGGATCAACCCTCTGCACCGGAGAAGCTCGATCAAGAGAGATTTGGTCCACAGATTTCGCCGATTTTCACAGATTATACTTCGCGCGGGCCGGAATGAGACGGACGTCCTCGTCCGTCGTTCCCCGAGGCTTTTCACACGGACGGACGAGGACGTCCGTCCTACGCCAGGCGTCATTCCGACCCGCGCGAAATATCGTTGGACAGCGCCACTTTTCAGGAATGGCCGTCCCGCGTCGTGCTTCCACATCCTGCTGATCCTGTTCATCCGGTCTGATTTCCCTCTGCCGACTGTTCATCGTCGAACATGCCAATCCATTCTCCGTGCCGCCGTGGTCAAAGTTCGCTGGTTTGAGGACGAGAGCAGATTCCGAGTTGCTCTTCCGGAAAGGCAGACAGGAATTTCTACCCCACTAGGAGTGGCACAGACATTCCTGTCTGTGGGAGCCGAAGTCAATAACTGATAGTGCTCTAGTGCCGCATATAGGCCAGCAGCGCCGACTTCAGCTTCTGGAAACCTGAGAGGCGAATCCGCTGGGTGAAGACATCGTATTTCCGGCGTTCGATTTCTCGGAGCAGGCCGCCATAGATATCGCGCATGGCGGAATAGACGCGGCGACCCGGTGGGCTCAGGCAGGCAGTGAGGCCCGCCGAGCGATCGTAGTAGTCTCGCGCTCGGTCGACTTCGAACTTCATCAAGGCTTCGAATGCCGAGTTGCGGACCCCCGCCCGTAAATCCTCGGAACTGTAACTAAACTGATTGAGGTCCGCTTGCGGTAAATAGATCCGCCCGCGAGCAGCATCCTCCGACAGATCCCGCAGGACGTTCGTCAATTGAAAGGCGGTCCCGCAATCGATCGCCAGCCGTTCGGCCTGCTCCCCCTCGAATCCCCAGATGTGGATGCAGCACAAGCCCACGGCTCCGGCCACGTGGTAGCAATAGTCCTCCAACTGAGTAAACGTGTCGATACTGCGGGCTTCCAAATCGCTCTCCACGCCATCGATCACATCGAAGAGATACTGCTCGGGGATCTGGTGTCGCCGGACCACATCCACAATCGCGGTGAGGATGTGCTGATCGACGAGTCTCGTCGAAGCAGTGCTGAGCGGTTGGAGCAGTTCGGGAATCGACTTGGTCAACAGTGGGGGAGTCGCCGAACTGCGCAGGGCCGCGCGGACATGTTCCCGCCACTGGTGAAGGGCGACCTCGCGAATGCCCACGGGTAGCTCCTCGGCATCAGCGAGATCATCCGTCCATCGCATGAATGCGTAGAGGACGCACATGTCCTCCGCCAGTCGCTTCGGAAGTGTGAGAAACGAGTAGTAAAAGTTCTTGCCGGTGCGTCGGGCGAGCTGGATGCACGCTTGGTACGAGTCGGCGAGTGGCGGTGATCCCAAATGTTCTTCTCCGTGCGAACAGCGAAACGGTCACGAATCCTGGTGACCATTCCGAGTCATCATGACCCGATCCATCGCCGTTTAGCCCGGCGTGCGAGACTGCGAGCGAATAGGCAGGCCATCGCCCACTTGGACACTCGGGGGCGTCGCTCCCACACTCGAAAGTGCATCGTCTTCGTCCCCTGTAATATCAACAATCCGCCGTGGATGAAAAGATCAATTTCCAGCTGGAGCCAGGACGGGACGGCTGCGACCAGGGGTAAACCGGCTCGCAGGCAGGCTCCGGCCCGCTCGACCTCATGTTTGAGCAGCGCGGTGAACTCGGGAGTCGAAGACCGCAGTTTTAACAGGTCGTCGGTGTAGCCAAACTGGAGCCGATCCTCGCGAGGGAGGTAAGTCCGACCGATCACGGCGTCTCTGGCCACGTCCTGCCAGAAATTCGCCAGTTGCAGTCCGGTACAGATGGAGTCTGACCATGCCACATTCTGCGGCGTATCGCACTCACCCAGCCGCAGAACCAGCCTCCCCACCGGGTTCGCACTGCGTCGGCAATAATCCACGAGTTGGTCGAAAGTCTCATACTCGCAAACGGTCTGGTCCTGCTCGAACGCTGAGATCAGATCGCTGAACGGCTCCGGCGGGATCGCGAATTGGAGGATCGTTTGCCGGAGTGCCACAAACACCGGGTGCCGGACCTGGCCCGCATAGCTGTCGAGCAATTCGCCGCGCCACCAAGCCAGCAGTTCCAGAGCCCGTGAGGGGTCGCCGACCTCATCCGCCAGATCGTCCGCCCAGCGGCAAAAGGCGTACAGGTTGTAAAAGTGCTGATGCAGCCGCCGGGGGAGCAGCCAGGAGACCACTGGAAAGTTCTCATAGTGAGTCTTCGCCAGGTTCGCGCAGAACAACTCCGCCTCGGCCATAGAGGGGACATCTGTGGAGTTTCGCCAGTGAGCAACTTCGTCCAAGAACGTCATGTGTGAAGAGGATCCGTGAGAGAATTTGAGCCCGCGTAGTATTCAGTACGCGTGACGTGTCCGCCAACAACTCACACTCAGGCAGCGGGCGGCCGACCCTGATGGCGGGTCAGTGATGGTTGACCCGGCTGCCTGACGATCGGCTTCTTGGATGTCGCGCGCGAGTCGACCGATCCCTGCTTACGCCGCACTTGCGGCTCGCTCCAAACCATCTCTCCCTTTCTACGAGGACTATTACACACGGCGATCCGCTGCCACCGCTTCGCGGGTCTGTCGAACTCGAAATGACCCGACTATGGTCCCAAATCGCTGAGCATCGAGTGGATTGTTGTGAGATCTTCAGGGTGTAATACTCGCATCGCTGTGGCCTGAGAAGTCGTGACTCGGAACCTATCAATGCGATGCGATCCGTGGGATCTACCTGAACCGTCGGAACCGTATCCTGTCCAGGGATTGGTTGGTATTTCCAAGTCGGTCAGGTACTGGGCGGCATTTTTCGATCAAGCACTGGCGATGATCGGCTTCTTTGTCTTGGGGTCGATCGCCGGTGAGTCTCTGCCTGCGTTGAGAAACTTCACAAGAGATGTCGCCATCGGAGTGTCGGTGTTCTTCCTCTATTTCGGATACTTTTTCGCGTGGGAGGCGTTGTTCTCCGCGACTCCGGGCAAGATGTGGTATGGGTTAAGCGTTCGTCATCTGGATGGCTCCAAGTGCCGTGTGACAGCCGCATTTCTGCGAACGCTGACCCGGTTCGTGGAGGTCAATCCTCTCCTGTTGGGGTTCTTGCCAGCGATGATTTCGATTCACTGGACGGAACGAAAACAGCGCATCGGTGATTTATGGGCGGGGACCGTGGTCGTGCATCGCCGCAGTGTTCCGTAAGACGTCCGGGCCCCGCCACCCGCCGTTTCTGAAAAGTGGAGCTGTCCCACTCAGCGTCCATCGAACCGCCCTTTATCGATACTTCACGCGGGCCGGATGGAGGCATACGACGGACGTCCTCGTCCGTCGCTCCCCGAGGTGCTCCACACGGACGGACGAAGACGTCCGTCCTACGAAATGTCTCAGTGCTCCCCGCGAGAAGTATCGCTGCGAAAGCGTACCCGCAGACCTCGTGCAGCTTGCTTGTGCTGTTCCCTGCACCGCAGCCGAAGTCGAGCACTCGCCGGATCACTGGCGTGGAGGAGATAGCGGCCGGTGTGATCAGTTCCATCGCCTGCGGTGGACTGATGAATCGGTCAGAAGCCGTTTTGCGAGATCACTGGTGAGATGACACGGAACGGTTCCGACGCTCGAAGCTTCAGGTTGGGGAGTGAGATGTAGCGAACTTTCTCGCAGCCAGCGCGGGCTTCAGTTCGCCCAGGGAATCGTGTCGCCGTTGTAGCTTTCGTGGAACATCCAGCCGATCTTCTCGCTCAAGCGGGAGATGTACTCGCGTTTGAAGGGGAGGAGTTCCTGCTCGGTGGACGACCGAGGGACGCGCAGCGGAAAGTGGAAGTCCAGATCCTTCGAGAAGATCCGGTCTCCGTGCCCGCCCTCATCCACGGCGGTCACGTGGACATCGGCTTCCGTCCGACCGCGATAGAGTGTCGTGCTGGTGCCCTCGTACAGACTGAAGGTCGACAACTCAATTTCGATGACGTAATCCGCTTTGAACTCGCGTCCGATTTCTTCGGCAAGTTCCCATTTCGGATGCGAATTCACCCAGGCACTGACGTAGTCGGGCTTGATGATGGCGATCTTGTTTTTGCCCAACTGGTAGCTGACGTGGGCGGCGATCTCGTGGTCGATGTGCGGAAATTCGAGGAGCATCTCTTTCGGGGCGAAGCAGACGACGGCGACCGTCGTTTCCTTGTCCTTCATCGAGAGGCCGGTCTCCTTATCGAAGTCTGGCTCGATCGACGGCGGCCCCCCGATCAGATAGCTGAAAATGACGAACTGCTGGCAACCCGCCATGAGGACCAGCGAGAGGCCCGCTGCGGCCAGCCACAGCCAGCCACGACGGTTCGATGCCAGGGATCGGCTAGTACCCACTGTGCCGATTGTCTTCGCAGGGGAGTATTCGCAGTGGGGCATGTTAGAACAACTCCTTGGACGTGACTTCATAGAACATGGTGCCCAGGCTCTGGGTCAGTTCGTTCACGAATTTCTTGCGGAAGGACGATTCCGACATCTGTTCTTTGGGAATGGGGTGGCCATTGGGGTAGTCCACATCGAACTCCTGTTCGAAGACCTGGGCCATGCGGCGCGGGCCAGAATCCTCTTCGTCCGCTTCGCCCCCTTCGAACTCGTAGCCGACGATCGTGCCCGAGCAGCGACCGTGATACATCGTGGGGGTGTGCGGTTCATAGATCGTGTACCGCTCGATCCGGATTTCGAACAGGTAGCGGGCGTCTGGAATGTCGTTCATCAGGACTTGTGTGTCGTAACGACCGCCGTGGGAGTCGAGAGCTTCGACCACCCGATTCTGATTGACGATCGTCATCTTCTTCTGCTTCATGCGGCGAATCAGTTCGCTTTCGACATCGCTGGCCAAGGTCTCGGCAGTATCCATCACCGACAAGGGAGTGGTGCAGTGAACGATGATCCCGTTTTTCGCCTCTTCCAGGTCAATGCCGGTGGTGCTCTTAAACTGGGAGTCCGCCTTCGGATCGCCGATGAACATTTTGGCAGTGATGGCCGCCACACGGATGCACCCGGAACTACTCAGCAGCAGGGCCAACAGGACTCCGCCCCATGCGGCGCGAGACGATGCCGGTTTCGGGAGGAGCTGGGACATGGCGGACACCTCGTGTGTGGAATGGCCACACTCTGAAACACAACACCCGCGAGGAACGTCCTCACGGAACCCAGTCCAGTAGCCGGGCGATCCACTGACTGGCCGCCACCACGGTGAGTGTGATCAAGATCACCACCAGCGTCAGCACGATGTCTCGCACGCCGAGATACCGCCGCCACCAGACACTGGCCCAACTCCAGGGCACACCCACCACACACAGACCCGCGAACAGGCAGGACGCCGCGTTCGCACGAAACGCACTGCTCCACTCTCCTCGGACAAAATGAGCAAAGGCCGTCGTTCCCCCACAACTGGGGCAGGGGAAGTCGAACCAGTATTGAATGGTGCAGGGAGGCAGTCCCAGCTGTTGATGTGTGCCGAATCCGTGGGGATTGGGTCGCAGCCAGACAGCCAGGAGCAACAAAGTGAGTCCGATCAATCCCGCGAGAGCCAGTGAGACTTGCTCGGCACGAGAGAGGGGCGGAACCTCGGTGGTGACAGGAGAGGGGATCATGACAGGGGCGGTGGTGTACCCCGAGAGGGTGCTGGCGGCAAGAGGGGGGAAAACGAGCCCGGAAGCGGTGTCTGGATCAGGGCATGCGACATAACACAAGTCCGGGGAGTGCCTTGCGACTCGTCTTGATCCCTGAATCATTGGCATAGAGGATGTTCGATGCCGCCAGTTTTTACGTATTCCCAGGGAAACCGGTCTGCCGATCGGCACTCTTGGCCGTTATCATTCACGATTCGGACCGCTGTGCGTGCTGGCACACTGGGCTGATCTCTGTCTCATCACCTCCTCGGGAGCCTGCCGTGTTCAACTCCCAGCAAGCTCATTTCTCCTCGCTGCTCTCTCGCCGCGATGCGATTCGCATCGGCGGCACCGGGTTGTTGGGATTGGGTCTGGGACATTTTCTGCGGGCCGAGGAGTTGGTCCCACGGGCGGCCAAGGCGAAGTCGGTCATCTTCCTGTACCAGTTCGGCGGACCGAGCCACGTCGACACGTTCGACCTAAAGCTGGATGCTCCCAGCGGGGTCCGGACACAGTTCAAGGCAATTTCTTCCGCGATCCCTGGGGTGCCGGTCTGCGAACACCTCCCGGAAACCGCCAAGATTCTCGACCAGGTGACGCTGATCCGCAGCGTCCACCACACGATGAACAACCACAACTCGGCGGCGTACCACGCGCTGACCGGGCACGCGCCCCTGCTCGATGACATTCGGTTGCGGGACTCGCTGGAGCTGTTTCCGTCGTACGGTTCCGTCGCCGACAAGTATCTGCCCCCGTCTGCGGGACTGCCCACGTTTGTGGCCCTGCCCCATGTGATGCACGACGGGTCGGTCACCCCGGGCCAGCATGCGAGCTTTCTGGGGAAGAGCCACGATCCATTGCTCATCACAGAAGATCCGAATGAGGCGCAGTTCCGCCTCCCCGAACTGAGCCTGCCCGCCGGGGTCTCCCCCGAACGACTGCAACGACGGCGCGAGATGCAGAGGCTCGTGAACTCTCAGTTGAAGTCGCTGGAGTCGCAGCCCGTGGCTCGTGGTCTGAACGACTACTTCGACCGGGCTCTCTCGATGCTGAGCTCGCCGAAAGTTCGAGAGGCGTTTGACTTGTCAAAGGAGCCGGTGGCCGTGCGCGACCGTTACGGGCGCACCACGTATGGGCAGAGTTGCCTGCTGGCCCGGCGACTGGTCGAATCGGGAGTGAAGTTCGTGAACGTCTACTTCGCCGACAACATCGGCGGTCAGAAGTTCGACTCCGGCGGTTGGGACACGCATGGCTTCAACAACACCCGCATGTACCCGATTCTGAAATCCTGGCAGCTGCCCCAAACCGATCACACGTTGCCAGTGCTGCTCAATGACCTGGAGGAACGTGGCCTGCTCAGCGAGACATTAGTGCTGTGGATGGGTGAGTTTGGTCGGTCGCCCCGGCTCAATGACAACCAATCGCGCGACCACTGGCCTCGTTGTTATACGGTCCTGGCGGCGGGAGGCGGAATGCCTCGGGGGCATGTCTATGGGGCCTCGGACAAGCAGGGTGCCTACCCCGCAAAAGACCCGGTGACCCTCGGCGACCTGTCAGCCACAATGTTCGAACTCCTCGGCATCCCAGCAGACACCGAGATGCGAGATGCCCTCAACCGTCCGCTACCGATTGCCGATGGACGACCAATCGCCGAGTTGATTGCGTGAAGAAGCGATCAGCTTTCAGCCATCAGCCAGATGAGAAAGCTCAGCCGCTGATTCCCCGTTCTCTGGCTGACCGCTGAAAACAGACAGCTCTCTCCTTCCCCCAGCGTGCCCCTGAATGAGTGATCCCTCTCCCCCCATCGATCCCACCGAGCACTTCGCCACGCCGACCGTGACGTATGACCAACTCTATGCCGAGGGGCTGCAACTGGCGCAGCACTTCCGGGATCTGGTTTCGCGCGATGAGGTGGCTTGGGAAGTCAACTACCGTTTGCTGCGGAAGCTCGGTTCCGGCGGGCAGGGGATCGTCTATCTCGCCGACCGCGAGGGAGCGTTCGATGTCTCGTTCCGCCTCGCGCTGAAGTTCTTCCGCCCGGACCGCTATCAGACCGTCGAACACTATCGCACGGACATGTCCCGCTTGGCGAGACTGTCAATGAAGCTGGCGCGCTTGCAGCAGGACCATCTGCACGATGTCTACAACGTCGTTGAAAACAAGGGGATCATGATCCTGGCGATGGAGTGGGTCGACGGCTATGACCTGCGGCGTCTGCTCACTCCCCAGACCCTGGAACATGTCCGCGACTCGGTCGACTCCAGCCGCTGGGACTACATGAACGATGTCGTCGTCACCGGCACTGCGGAACAGCTGCGATTGAAACCGGGGATTGCGATCTCGATTCTGCGGGAGTGTCTGGTGGGGATCGGAGCCTTGCATCGCGAGGGGCTGATTCATGCCGATTTGAAGCCCGCGAACATCATGGTCAAGCGGACGGGCAACTGCAAAATCATCGATTTCGGGTCCGCGTTTCTGGTCGATGATCGACCGCCGCAAAGCACCTGGACCCCGCGTTACGCCGCGATCGAGGTGCAGCAGGGAGCGGTCCCGACACCGGCGTCAGACTTGGCCAGCCTGGGGTATGTACTGTTCGAGATGCTCTCCGGGCAGTACCCGTTCTCGGGAGTCCACTCCGAAGACGAACTCATCGCCGCCAAGAAACTGCTCCCTAAGCAGTTACCCTACCTGTTGCCCGAGGATGTGGCTCGCAACTCCACGCTGCACAATCTGCTCGCCAGGCTGATTGCGGTGAAACCCGAGGACCGCTTCGCGAGTGCCGAGGATGCCGACCTCTCCGAATACGGCGCAGCTGCCTTCCAGCGCGAACTGGTCAAGGGCGACCTCTCCAGCGAGTACGAAAACGAGATCCGGCTCTGGCTGGCGGAACTGGAGTGAGTGCGATTTTGAGAGGCTCTCCTCGCCTGGCCGACTCCAAAATCAGTGATCTTCGGAATGCTCGAATGCTCCCGATGCCTCTGCGTCCGAGATCGTCTTCGACGGCCACCGATCTTCTCGTTAGCCACTGAGGCCACAGGCTGATCGCCAGCTGGGCGTGAACACGGAAAGCCTAGTAGTCCACCAAGTTGAACTTGTGGGGTCGCTACGTTTGCCAGAACGTGGCTAACGCCAACAAGCGGTCGTCGAAGCCCACAAGTTGATATTATTGGACCACAAGTATCGTGCGTTCACTGCGAGAGAACCTCTGGTGCCGCTGGGACACCGGTAGGCCCCCAAGCGGGCCCACCGGTGCTACCCCGCTTCGGGGACATGCGTGACCAAGCAGGAGCTTGGTCACGCGATGAAACCTTGTGTGGCTCCGCCACCCAGACGTTCAATGCCGCGATTGAGGGATTGAGCGCCTGCGCCAGAATAGGTTGGAATGCGAGCTATTGGTGGTGTAAAATGGAGTTTAAAGGCTCCGTCGGCCCAAAGCGGCCAGCTGGCGCCACCCGGAGTTGACACAAACGCACAACCACTTATGCGGTAGGTGGCGCTAACTATGGAGAGATTGGCATGATCAAAGCTGTCTTGTTTGACGTGGGTGATACACTCATTCGCCAGGGAGCAGCCATCGAGAATGCCGCAGGGGCGCTCAATGTCGTATCCGGGTTTCAGACAGCGTCTGGCGATCCGCTGCAAATGGGGATCGTCTCCGATTTCAAACCAGTCTCTCCCCCAAGGACGGATTTCAAGCTCGCTCAACTCGAAGAGGAGTTTTGCGACATTCTGAAAGCAGCAGGGCTGGCGGAGTTTTTTGAACCGTTCGACAAGAAGGTCACGACATCGACACGAGCGGGGGTCAACAAACCGGACCGTCAAATCTTTGAATTGGCTGTCAATCGGCTGGGGATCGAAGCCACTCTCGCAGAATGTCTCTTTGTGACCGAGAACATCTCGCATCTGCTCGCCTGCAGCGGTCTGGGCATGAATGTAGTGCGATATGGCTCTGGACCCGGAATTCAGCCCGCTTTCGTCGACTGGCAGCAAGGCCCCGCGATTCTTGCCGCGCAGCTGGGCGGGAGCGACTCTGGAAACAATCTGGCAGCCGTCAGCTTCTTCCTGCAGGCCGACCGTGGCTTGGGGGGATTCCATGGCCAGAGAGCCGGGACCACGATCAAAGGGCAAGCCAACCAACCCACACAACTGCAAGCTCCCCGGCTGGGCGATTCTTCGGGCACGCGGGTTGATATCCCCGTCGATGTGGAAGTCTCGCTGGCAGCCGATGGCTCGGTGGGTCGCGTCGAAGTCGGTGTGGTGTCCAGCGAGATGGTGGACGACGCGGTCACCTTCTTCGGCAGCTTGCTGGACAACAAACAGGTCGTGCTGTCCAGCGAGCCGCTCGGGAAGGCGACCCATGTGATCGAAGTCGATCAAATGGGGGAACGCAAGCTCGTGCGCCGTCGGTATTCGAGTCGCTAGCGCAGACTCTGAGGACAGTCGCAGCTGTAGCGAATGCGGACGAGCGTCTTCTGGCCTTTCACCGTCTGAACGACATGTGTGACCGCCGATGGCAGTTGCTGAGCCACGAGGGATGCCTTGGGCTTGTCAAATAAAATGGCCCCTTGGTCCACCAAGGACTTCACGAAGTGTTCGACGTCCGCCACAGTACTCTCCGCCTCAGGCATTTCCCCGAGCACGACCGCCCGCTTGTTCACGCTCCCCATCAGGATGCTTTCCTGAGCCAGGGCCACGACGCCTTTCAACTTGGCGTGGACGGATCCCAGTTCGACCAACCGGTCGTGGATGACTTCGGTGACTTTCTTGCCCGCGATTTTCTCGGCAGTGGCGGTAATTTTTGCCGTCGTGGAACTTCTCAGTCGGCCCAACAGGTCTTTCTTCACTGCTGCGGCGATTTTGCCCACGGCGACACTGGCGCCCGCCAGTGCGGAACTGGGAGCCAACATAACCGAGCTGCCCAAGGCGATGCCGTGGCTTTGAAACGCATTGCGGATCTCGACCACGTTCGCCCCGCCGTTGTTTTCCTGATCGTTCAACAATAGGGCGCGACCGACTTCACGGAAGAATTGTGTCTTCAAGGGGGCTTCGCTCGCGGCCTGGACCAACAACTTGCCAGCGATCGTGGCCGCTTCCAAGAGTTGCTCGCTCGTCGCGCCGCCGAGACGCTCGAAGATGTTGCGGATCACATCATAGAAGCAACCGTTGAAGACCTGTCCAAAAGAATGAATTTCGGAGATCAACACGCCTGGTCCGCCGCTCGCTGGCAGGGTCGACGGTGGTGACCATTGAAACGTATTCAGTCCCGTACGAGGAACCCCCGCGTTGTGTCCTGGAAACGCCTGACCAATGGCGAAAGACAGCTCTTCGGCCGTCGACTCCACTCCATTCTTGCTGTTCAGCTTAGCCAACACCGCCGTGCGGGTGACTGAGTCGAACAATGCCGTCAAGATGGCGATACAGTCGCCAAACGACTCGTGAAACGCGTTGACCTCAAACATGTTGGACACGATGAACTCTGGACGAATCGCGTCCAGAAAGCCGTGCCCGGCCTCATGGGCGACAACATCGGTGCTGGCCCCTGAAAAGAAGGTCTTGGTGCCCACTTTTTTATGAAAGAACGACAGACTCACGCGATCGTAGAATGCATTCAAGTTCTCCCCGTCATCTGGACGCAGCTCGAGCTTCTTACCGCTTTGCCAACTCGTGAACGCGCCTCCTGAGATCTGTTCCCAGACATCGATAGACGCCAACGCTGCTTCCCGGCACTGCCAAAACAGGAACTCTGGAGTGCCCGTCGCGAACTCGCCTTCGGGAGCCACTCCGAAGAACGTGTACCCCGCGCGATTGCTCGGTCGGTTGGGTCGTGGATTGACTTGGCGCTGTGCGACCAAATTGCTGATAACCCGAGGATCGTTCGGAATGAAGTTGATCGACATCTGTGAATCCAAATGAGTTGAGGGGGAATTGCGGGTGACCCAGACATCGCTTTGGATGTCTAGGGCAAATAGGAACAAGAAGATCAGTGAAATTGATCATGGCAAACGAAGCCCATCGGTTTCGTCCTCTTCTTATTCCGCAACCTAGTCGTACTGAGCATCGTCGAATCACTCAGCCAACTAGGTACTCGACCGCCGAAGTGATGTTGTCACGTGCCGCTCTTCGGACAGTCAGAACAGCTGTTATTTTACTGATGCCCTTTCGACTCGCATGACCTGTTCAGGTCATTCCCTACAGTTATTTTCCATCTCGCTGGGCAGGCTGGCCCAGTCGCTGTAGGGGGCGTCTGGGTGACGCTGGAACAAGAGGCGACCTCTCAGGAACGCGGGTCGGGAAGACACTCCTGGTATGGTCGAAATCTCCCCATCCATTTTACTGATGCCGCTCCCACCCTACGGACACACGGACGGGCAAATGTGCCCGTCCCACGAGACGACTCACCCCGCGTCGAACGTCAGTTCCCCGTGCTGTTCGTTCACGCGGATGGTGGCTCCGGGCTGGAACTCGCCGCCGAGGAGGGCGTTGGCGAGGGCGTTTTGGAGGCGGTTCTGGATCACGCGGCGGAGGGGTCTCGCGCCGTAGATCGGGTCGAAGCCTTCGTTGGCGAGCAGAACGCGCACGGGGTCCGAGACCTCTAGCGTGAAGCCGTGCGTCGCCATTTGGGCGATGAGCTTGGTCAGCTGCAGGTCGACGATCTTGCGGATGTCGTGGCGGTCGAGCGGCTCGAAGACGATGATCTCATCGATGCGGTTGAGGAACTCGGGGAGGAAGCGGTGCTTGAGCTGGTCGAGGACTTGCTCGCGGATCGACGACTCTTCGTCGGTGCCGGTCAGTTCGGTGATGATCTGCGACCCGACGTTCGAGGTCATGACGACGATCGAGTTCGTGAAGTCGACCGTGCGGCCATGCCCATCGGTCAGGCGGCCATCGTCAAGAACCTGCAACAGGACATTGAACACATCGCGGTGGGCCTTCTCGACTTCATCGAGCAAAATCACACAGTACGGCTGGCGGCGGACGGCCTCGGTCAGGCGGCCACCCTCTTCGTAGCCGACATATCCCGGAGGGGCACCGATCAGCCGGGCCACGGAGTGCTGCTCCATGAACTCACTCATGTCGATGCGGATCATCGCCTTCTCATCATCGAACAAGAACCCGGCCAGCGCCTTGCACAGCTCGGTCTTGCCCACCCCGGTCGGGCCGAGGAAGATGAATGAGCCAATCGGCCGGTTGCGGTCTTGCAACCCCGACCGCGAGCGACGCACTGCGTTTGACACAGCTGTGACGGCTTCTTCCTGGTTGATCATGCGGCGGTGGATTTCGTCCTCCATGCGCAAGAGCTTGTCACGTTCGGCTTGCAGCATGCGGGCGACGGGGATGCCGGTCCACTGGCTGACAACCTTGGCGATGTCTTCGGGCGTGACCTCTTCGCGGAGCAGACGCTCGCCGCCGCTGGCGTTGAGTTCGTCAAAGCGAGTCTTGACGGAGGCGAGCTTGAGTTCCGCTGAGTCGAGAGCTTGCTTGGCGGTGAACGCCTTGGCATAGTCGTCGTTCGAGTTGGTCTGGCGGGCCTTCGAGAACGCGAGGTCGTACTCCTTACGAATCTTGTCGAGTTCCTCTTGGAGCGGCTTAAAGCCCGAGAGGATTTCCTTCTCAGCTTGCCATTTCCCCTTGAGGGCGTTGACTGACTCTTCGCGGTCGGCGATCTCGCGCTTGAGTTGCTCGTGGCGGTCGCGAGACTCGGCACTCTTCTCGGTGGCGAGGGCTGCGGCCTCGATCTGCATGCGGGTCAGCTGACGCGAGGCTTCGTCGATCTCGGTGGGCATGGAGTCGATCTCCATGCGGAGATGCGAGGCGGCTTCGTCCACGAGGTCGATGGCCTTGTCGGGGAGGAAGCGGTCGTTGATGTAGCGGTCGGAGAGCGTGGCTGCGGAGATGAGTGCGTCGTCGGTGATGCGGACTCCGTGGTGCGACTCGTAACGTTCTTTGAGGCCGCGCAGGATCGAGATCGTGTCCTCGACGTTGGGTTCCTGAACCATGACCGGCTGGAACCGGCGCTCGAGGGCGGCGTCCTTCTCAATGTGCTTGCGGTACTCGTCGAGAGTGGTCGCTCCCACGCAGTGGAGTTCACCGCGTGCGAGCGCGGGCTTGAGCAGGTTCGAGGCGTCCATCGCCCCCTCAGCTGCACCCGCTCCGACGACAGTGTGCAGCTCGTCGATGAACAGGATCACTCGGCCCTGGGCTTGCTCGACCTCTTTGAGGACAGCTTTGAGGCGGTCCTCGAATTCGCCACGATACTTGGCCCCGGCGATGAGGGCTCCCATATCGAGGGCGATGACCGACTTGTCCTTGAGATTCGTCGGCACGTCCCCTTTGACGATCCGGTCGGCGAGACCTTCGACAATGGCGGTCTTCCCGACGCCGGGTTCGCCAATCAAAACCGGATTGTTCTTCCGACGGCGGGAGAGGACCTGGATCACCCGCCGGATCTCGGTGTCACGACCTATGACCGGATCGATCTTCCCCTGGCGAGCGAGTTCCACCAGATCCT
>JANPCU010000293.1:0-12576 GCA_031431195.1 Planctomycetota bacterium
TGAACCGCCAACGAGCGGTGCGGATGCTTTGACCGGAGCGATTTTGGCTGCGCGTGACGAGCGTGAAGGCGGCATCTTTGATGCGGGCGGCGGGGTCGGCGAGGATCGGCCGCAAGCTGGTTCCGGCAGCGGGGTGGGGCATTTTCAGGCCGCAGAAGTCAGCGACGGTGGGATAGAGATCGACGAACTCGACCAGCGAACGCGTCGTCTGGCCGCCCTTCATACCGGGTGCGGCGATGATCAGTGGCGCACGGCAACTGCGTTCGAAGAGCGTGTTCTTGTTCCACCACTTCCGCTCGCCGGTATGGTAACCGTGATCGCCGACGAAGATGACAAGCGTCTTGTCCCACAGTTGGCCTTTGTCGAGCGCATCGAGGACGCGGCCCAGCTGGGCATCCATGAAGCTCGTGCCCGCGCAGTAAGCTCGGAACAGCTCCCGCCACTCCTGCTCGGTGAACTTCGCGAACGTCTCGCCGTAAGCGCCGGAGCCCACGCTGTCTGAACTCACGGCTGTCATACCCGCCGGATCGCGCCAGGGATTCAGCGTCTCCGGTGGATAGAGATCGAAGTATTTCTTCGGCGCGATAAAGGGATCATGCGGCTTCATAAAACCACAGCCGATGAACCACGGTGCATCGCCGAGTTCCTCGATCATGGCGACGGTGGCGGAGGCGATCTGACCATCGGGTTGATCGTCATCGGTGCCATCGGCGGCTCCCCACTGACACCATGGCAGGGCACCACTGGTCACGTCGCGGCCTTCCAGGAGCTTGCGGCCCGCTGGCTTGGTTTCATAGCGCTGCGCCGTATGCCACGAGTGGCCAGCGTCCATCCAGCGTTGCCGGGATTCTGCGTCCTTGCCCCCGAGATGATAGAGCTTCCCAAAGGCATGCGACTGCCAGCCAGCGTCCTTGCACAGTTGCGGCAGCGTGACGACGTCTGGCATCTTCTGACGGAGCGGAATGTCATTGCCGACGATGCCCGTCTGCTCGGCCCGCAGACCCACCATCATGCTGCAGCGGCTGGGATTGCAAACCGGATACTGCACATACGCCCGCTCAAAAGTCGTACCGCGCGCACGAAGCCGGTCGAGGTTCGGCGTCTTCACGACCTCCTTCGTGAACGCCCCGCCAAAGTCCCGCAGATCGTCCGCCATGATCAGCAGCACGTTGGGCCTGCCTTCGGCCAAGGTGAGCTGCGGCGCGAGCAGTAGGGCAGCAAGGCATGCGAGTGAGTGTTTCATTTGTGTGATGTTAATGGTCATTCCTCTGTGCGGCGCGTGCGGAGTCTGTGGCGACGACTTTGGTACCCCAGGGGTCGGAGGCGAAGTCATACGCTTTGCCGACATTCTTCCAGACGCAACCCGAAATTTACGAGAGAAATCTACGAGGACGGCATCCGGGCAACTACTTACTGTGATGCCCAGCAGGACTACGGATGGCCGAGGTAGCCGTTGGCCAGTGACGCACCCAACTGGATGATGCCCGCTGTGGTCAGGACCAGCTTCTCCGGCTGTGGGGGAAGGTCAAAGACCTTGAGGTGGATGAAGGCGGGATCAGCTGCGGCCGCGGCGGCGAGGTTGGCAGTGATGTCGATCCGATTGAGTCCTGCCTGATCGACGGGTGGCTGCTGGCTGACATACCACTTCAGCGCGGGCAGCGCCAGATCCTGGCGGCTTTGAGCGACGGTGCTTTGCAACCATTGGGCGGCATCCCTTCGGTAAGTCCCAAACGCCGTGTCGTTCTCGCCGAGGTGATAGAAGATCCCGGCCAACTCCACCGGATGACCTTTCGCCTCCAACTCGCGGATCGACTCCTTGATGAACGCCAGGAACGGCTCATACAGATTGCAGTCCTTCGCGGAGGTACCCAGCGGAGTCCAGTCGTTGATCTGCGAGCCGCTGTGGGTGAACTTGGCGATGGCGATGTTGCCGGGCAGCTTCTCTTGAAGCGTTTGGCCGAAGCTCAGCTCGGGGCCGAATGTGTCATAGAAGCCTGCGGGACCGAGCGGCTCCCAGCCCTGCGAGATCTTGTATCCGCCGCCGAGGCTGTACTTGAAAGCGATGCTGGCGTTGTCGCTCGCCAGCGATTCCTTCCCAGCCAGAGTTTTCAGCTCATGAGTGAATGCCCGCTCTCCCTCCATGTTGCGATGCCCCGCCAAGACGAAGAGCTTCACGGGGCTGCCTTTCGCATACGGCCAGACTTGGAGTGGACGCTCAGCGGCAGGCTGCTTCCCGATCGTGCGCAGATAGGCATCCGCGTAGTTCACGCCGTGCTCCAGCTGCCCGAGAGTTCCGTAGTGATAGTGCAGGCCCTCCTCGCCGCCGATCTCGACGGCATCGTGCGAGGTCGGGATGTAGTCCGCGAGAGGGTCCGCATCCGTGACGGCCTTTTGTGCGGTGCGGATGGCATGCATGTTGTCCCGGTTGTCCATGCCCCAGATCGTCTTGGTACACAGCTCTCCGATGTAGAACCGCAAGTCGGGCTGCTTCAGATCGCGCCGCCAGCTGGCGATGAAGTTCGTCAAGTTTCGGGCATAGGCTGGCTTGAACTTATCGCTGAACATATCGTTCTCGCCTTGGTGCCACATCAACCCCTCAATCCGGTAAGCAATCTGTTTTTGATCCAGGTCGGCGAGCGACTTGCGCACCAGATCCAAAGCCAACGGGTAGAGCTTGAAACCGCTCGGATCATCAGGATTCCAATCATCGCCTAGAGCGGTGCCGCCCGCGGCGCATTTGATGATGGCGATCGGGGCCTCTATGTTCTGCGAGACCCGGCTGGCAAAGCTCAGCTCCGGCCCGAAGTAGTCGCCCGTCGGCTGCATCGTAATCCAGCCATCGGAGGTCTGCTTGTCCTCGCGCCCCAGGTTGTAGGAAAACAGGATCTTCTCCTGAGGCTGGTCCAGCCCGGCAAAGGGCGGGAAACGCTCGATGTCTTTCACTCGGGAATGTGTGCCCACCATGTTGGACTGGCCCGCGAAGATGAAGACACGCAGGGTCTTCGTGTCGGTGTCCTCACCGCTGGCGACCAGCGGGGCCAATAGTAAAGCGGCGAGAAGTGTCAGGATGTGCTTCATGGTTGTGACTGCATTCATGGTTTGGAATCGGTTCCAGGATTGAAGATGAGCCCGTCCACGAACTCGTTCGTCTTAAAGAACTTCGAGTCGAGTACCGGCTTTCCACCGAGTGTGAGGTTCTCGAACGTGAGGTTATGGATGCGAGCGTTTTTCTGGCCCCAGAGGAGTTGGGGTTCGCCGATAACGCTGGGCGCGGCGATGCTGATGTTCTGGAAGTGAATGCCCGATAAGTCTCCGGCGTCGGGCTGGTCGGTGTCATCGGAGTAGGGTTTTGGAACGGTCATACACACGAAGAACTGTTGCAGCGTCGGCCTCGGGTCTTCGATATTGATATTGCGGAAGATCACGCTGGAACCGCCGTCGCCCTCGCTTTCACCTCGCATATTGAAGACTCGGCCGCCGCTCCAGTGGTGCCATTTGGCGCGCGAGTAGATCACATCGCAGTCCTCGACCACCAGCGGGCGGCCATCCAGTTGCGGGACACTGCTGAGGACGAACGATGAGCCGTTGGCGTCGTTCCACAGCACGGTGCGCCGAATGCCCAGGCCGTTCACATACAGAGAATCATCCTGGGTGCGGAGGAAGCAGTCCTCGACCAGTGTGTTCCCGAAGGGGTTGATCCCGTCGCCATTGGCGCGCCAAGTGAAGATCTTGGTCCACCGGACCTCGTTGGGATGCCCTGCTTTGTAGGGGGCAATCAGCATCAGCGAGTGGGTCGCCGAGTCGGCGATGGTGACCCCTTCCACGCGGGTGTCCGTGGTGCCAACGATTTCAATCGGTCGATAGCGCCCGTAGTCTTTCTCCGGAATCGCAGGCTCGACATATTTCGGATGCTTCAACCGGGCTCCCGACAACGTGCCGAGGCCAAAGATGCGGATGTGATGGCCATCGCCCCATTTCCGATTGGACAGCGTGCCATACACGATCGCGTCGCCGGGAATGTAGTACTGACAGTTCGGGCGAAGCGTGTACCCCGGCCCGATATCGTGAACTCCCGGCAGGAAGTACAGCGTGGTCCACGGTCCGTCGGATGGCGGGGTCTCACCGGGCTTCACTGTCAGTACACCGGGGTCATCCAGCTGGGGCTTCTCGGCCAGCGGCGGGTTGGCGAACAGGGAGATCGTGTGTAGCGGCGGTCCCTTGTAGCCCTTGCCCGTGTCCTGGTCATCCATCTGCCCGTCGATGTCAACGGCGACGAGGCACGGCTTATCGAGTCTCACGAAAGCCTTGCCGTCCCTGACCTCGCACGCGGATGCCTGGCGCTTGGGATGCACCGCAGCAGTGCGGATCGGCTGGCCGTTCACGCGAGCGATCTCGATCTCCACCGCACCCGTGGTTTCAAAGTTCACATAGGCGTGTGTCCAGCCCGCCAACGTGTCGAAGTAGGCGTCCGTCTTCTTCTCGATGGTCTTGCAGGCCGTCTCCCAGGCGAAGGCGCTCTGCCACTCACCGCCATCGCGAGCTGGGCGGACACGCACTGTGTAATGCTCTGAAGCCGCCAGCCCCGGTACCGGCGGATACACCACCAACTCGTCGGCTGAGAACGCCACGCACGGCCATGACAAGAGCCAGGCGGCCAGGAATGTGAGAATGGTTTTCATGTCTGTTATTGGGAGAGGCAGTGATGACCAGGCTACGCCCAGTCCGTGCGTTGCGGGCGAGACTTCAGTCGGTTCGCCTCGTCATCGTCGATAAACGTCTCGGTGGCCGGGTCGATCTTCAACGGCCGCTGAAGAATCCACGCCAGCGCCGCCGCATGACAGGCAATATGCGAACGACGCATCACGGTTGAATTCGCAGCTGTGGGTTTCCGCGTGCGCACGCAATCGAAGAAGTCTCGGAGGTGGTTGACCACATCGAACCCACGCGGACGATCGGCCAATTTGCTGATCGCCTTGGGCGGCCCACCCAGCGCCAGATGGACTTCGCCCCCATCACCCGTTTCCACCCACCCTCGTTCACCGATGAATCGCACGGGGCAGGTTCCATTCGATTGAATCCAGCCCGGACGTTCTCCAAACGGGTCTTTGAGGAAGTCGATCTCCAAGAGCACTCCATTGACGTAGCGGCAGTCGATCCCGTTTTCCCTCGGAACGTACTCGATGGGCATCGTCTCGTCCGCATGGTTGGCCATCTGGCACAGGTCGATCGTGTGGGCCCCCCAGTCGGGCAGTCGGGCTCCGGAATCGAAGTCCCATTGACCTCGCCAATTCCCGGCGACGTAGTCCTTGTTGTAAGGACGCCACGGGGCGGGCCCGAGCCACATGTTCCAGTCCACGACGTTGCGGTCGGGTGTCGGTTCGGCGGGGAGCCAGTTGTTGTCGTGACCGGGTGTATAAACGGAGGCCACCAACTTCTTGAGTGGGCTCAGCTTGCCGTCGCGGGCAATCTGCACGGCCTCCTGATAGTGAGTGACTGTGCGCCGCTGCGTCCCCGCCTGAAAGATGCGGCCAGTCTTGCGAATGGTCTCGTCGATGCGCTGGCAGTACTCGATCGTCAGCCCGCACGGCTTCTCACAATAGATGTCTTTGCCCGCCTCGGCGGCCATCATCGAGGCGGTGGCGTGCCAGCGATCCCCAGTCGCAATGAGGACGGCGTCGATATCCTTTCTCTCCAACAGTTCCCGGAAGTCGCGCAGCGTCTCGCAATCCGAGTTCCCATAAGCTGTATCGACCAGCTTCTTGCCTTCGTCGCGTCGCGCTGCCTGGACATCCGCGATCACGCGACAGCGAACGTCCTTCAGCTTCAGCACCTCAGCCATGACATATTTGCATCGTCGCCCCAGGCCGATGACGCCCAACTGAATCCGTTCACTGGGAGGGGTTGCCCCATCGAGCCCCAGCGCTGTGGCGGGCACAATGGTCGGCATGGCAAAGGCGAGCGATGCCAGTGACGCGCTGGCGACGAACGCCCGTCGCTGCACTCCGGTGGGTTTCAACATGGGTGTCACTCTCCAGTGAATGGGGCGAGTTGATCATACCTCATGACCCTAACTCGTCGAGGGCTGCCTGCAAAGACCGGCGAGCAGCTGCCTCTTTTTGAGGGGAGTCGTTCGCATCAGTCTTGGCGGGCGTTTCCCCGAGTGGGACGACGCGGCGGAGTTGGCCTGTGTTGTTGAGCATGTAGTCGCGGTTTCTCACTTGTCGGTCGTCGGCATTCTGAATGTGGATCCACTCGCGAGGCTGACCGGACTGGCCGAGGAGCTGGGGAGCGAACGATCGTCCGTGGATGGTCTGCTCGGGCCGCTGGGCACCGGTGAGATCGCAGAGCGTCGGAAAGATGTCCGAGAGATCAACAAGGTCTGTACAGGTGCTGCCCGCTTTGATGTGCCCGGGCCAGCGGACGATAAGAGGAACATGTGTACCACGATCAGTCATGGTTCCCTTGCCACCCGCGATCCGCTGGCGATTGTCCACCATGTTGACCAGATCGCGGTCCGTGCCGTTGTCCGCGAGAAAGACAACGATGGTGTTGTCGGCGACGCCTAGGTCATCCAGTGTCTGGAGTATGACGCCGATCTGCTTGTCGAGGTAGGCCACCATGTCGGGGAAGTATTTCGGATCCCCTTTGTGACCCACTTCGGGCGCACGGTAAGTCTGGTCCAAGCTGTCGGGCGTCGGCTCCCACGGGTAGTGCGGCAGGCAAGTCGCGTACCAGGCGAGGAAGGGAGTGTGGGTCTCCGCGCTGGATCGGATGAAGTCGAGAGAGACCTCTAGGTCCACATCAGGCCCATAGCGGCCCTTGATGTCGTCGGCGATCACACGTCCGTCACGCTTGAGATAGGGGTTCCAGTAGCGTGTGGTCTTATCACCCGTCTGATCAAAGATTTGCCACGTCTGGGAGTGGTCGAAGCCGAACTCCCGGATCGTGTCGTGCTTGTGCTCTAGAGATACGTGCCACTTTCCCACGAGCTGAGTGGCGTAGCCATGCTGCTTGAGCTGGCGGACGACACTGGGCTGAGAGGGACGAAGATAGATGTTTTCCTGGCTCTGACTGTGAAGCACGACTTTAAGCCCGTTCTGAAAGGGATAACGACCGGTCAGCAGTTGAGCACGCGAGGGGGAGCACAGCGGATTCGAAAAGCAATGCGTGAACCGCATTCCCTCCTTTACGAGTCGGTCGATGCTGGGCGTCTGATGCGAAGTGCCACCGTAAGCCGACAGACACTCCACGCCGAGGTCATCGGCCAGGATGAGCAATACGTTGGGGAGCGTTGCGGGCTTTCCTGGAGGGATCGCTTCGGTCTGCGCCTTTGCCGCAGGCTTCTGCGGAGAGGGAGCCCGCTTCCAGGATTCAGGCCGTACGATCTGCTTGGCAGCTTCGAGTTTCTCTCGCAGTTCTTGATAGGGCACATCCTGCACGCTCATGCTCTTGTCGATGGCCAGTCCGGCGGCGATGGCGGCGCTCTGGCTCAAAGCCATGAAGACCGGCTCCATGCGGATCGAACCGTGGGCGACATGTGTGGCTGAAAGGCAGATCGGGGAGAACAGGTTCTCGCACTCACCGCGTTTCGGGACGATGGAGCGGTAAGAGATGCCGTAGGGGCGCGGGGGCGTGCGCCAGATGACCCCTTCGTTCTGGACTTTTCCGTTGTCGGTGACAATGTGCTGTACGCAGTGCGAGTCCATGCCGAACGAGCCGAGCGCCACGGGATCGGGGGCTTGGTAGGCTCCCGCGCAGTCGAGCTGCGTCATCACGTAATCGCTGACCATCCGCCGGGCCTCACGGATGTAGATCATCCAGGGCCAGCCGCCATTGTCCGTGAACTCATCCTTGGGCAGGCCATAGGTCGCGGTCCGCTGACGGATTTTCTCCGGGACGCGCGGGCTGTTCGACATCGTCCACAGAAAGCCACGAATATATGTCTCGTGTTCCTTCTCGATCTCGCGGCGGCGCTCGTAGCTGGCCTCGGGGTACTCCCAGTTCGCTCCGGCATAGTCCGAGCCGACAGCGTGCATGTTGTTCCAGTCGACCTTCTGCCCCGGGCCCGCGAGCGGCTCGACGAGCGCCGGCAGACGCAGATCTCCGGCATCGAAGTTTCGCAGCAGCAACTCGTGATCGACCTCGCGGTAGCCCGGCGGCTTCTCAATGGGGATGCGGTTCGCCGGATCCGTCGTGAGGCAGACACGGTAGTTGTAGGCCTGAATCTTCCTGTCGCCTTGACCGTTCGTGAGGCCCTCGATCCGGTGAATGTGCGGCAGCAACCCGCTGCTCGAATCGCCGGGCTTCACAAAGGGATCGACCTCTGCCACGAAGTGATCTTTGTCCTTCTGACCGTAGTGAACTCGCAGGTTCGTATCCCCGCGCCGTACCCCAGCCATGTTTTCGCCATATTGGCTCTCGGGCTCGCGTCCGACGGTGTAGATCACCCCGGCCGCCGCCATCAAGTCCCCGACATAAGTCGCGTCGATGAACATCTTCCCGTGGTAGGTCTTACCGCTCAGCATGGTGATGGACTTGATACTCTGGCCTTCCATCGTCACGCCCTGGCCGGGAGTGCGGTCGAGCTGCTCGTTGTAGATCACCCTGACGCCCGCGCCCGCGATCATCCGCTCGAAGACTTTCTTCCCGACGTGTGGTTCGAAGCTGCGGACGAATGCGGTGCCATACTCCTTGGCGACTCCGTCATAGAACTCGGACGCGATACCGCCAAAAGTGTTGCGATAGCCGAGAAAGTCGGTCGCACCCAGCCCGCTGGAACTCATGCCGCCGGGGAAGCCCGTGGGGTTCACCCAGACGACCGACCGTCCCTCACGCTTCGCGGCAATGGCAGCCACGACCGCCCCTGAGGAATCGCCGTAGACGACAACATCATGCACTGACACTGGGCTCGTCGCCGCGACCGCCAAGTGATCGACCGCTCCGCAGCGATTGACCAACGAGAGAACCACATAACTCATCGTCAGAATCGCGATCCTCAGTCGAACGAACTCGCTGATTGAACACGGAGAAACACAGCCCCTCGGGAGATCGAATCCATAGAAGTCCACAATCTCATCCGGAGAGGGGGTTCGAGGCTGGGCTCTGTTCATCAGGGCGTACTTCCGCTGAATGGTCGTGGGAGTCGAATTTGATTGTCTCGTCGCTCATCCCATTGTGCCAGCCGGGAGTTCACACCCAACACATCCCATGCAGGGAGTGAGCGATTGTCGCAGCCTGTGGGACGGCATCGACCGGCTGACAGACCATCGATCGCCGTCGTGATCGTCGGCATCACCGAAGAAGATGCTTCTGCACAAAACGCCGAGCTTCAGAAACTTGTGACCGAACAGAGGAATTCTCAAGCTGAACGACTGGTCGTACGTGGAGGAATGCTATCGCGGCAATAGTGCCTCTGTTCGAGTTTCGTCTTGCGAGATCCCAAGTGCCCATTTCACACCAACGAGTTCGAAATCAGGGTTGATTCCGGTTCGCGGTCCCAAACGGTGTTCTAACACGACAGCGCACGTTTGTCGTTTACTCGGGCGCGCAGCGGGGGAGTTGGTCAATGGGGTAACCGAAGTCGGTGAGGACTTGGCGGCGGGTTTTCGTGTGCGAGGTGCGAGCCTGGGCGTTGCGGCGTTGGTGGTATTGGAGGGTGTGAGCGGTGCGTTCGAGGTGGCGCTTCCGATCGTCCGGAGAGAGTGGCAGCGACTCGATCAGTGCGGCGGTCGCGGTGTGGACTTGCGGCAGAGTCCACTCCGATTTTTCCCCCGCAGCCGCTGGGTCTGGCGGGCGAGGAACAAGTGGCTGACTTGCGTGATTCATAAATGTCGTTGAAGTGCCGGATAGCAGCGGACTTCGAAATGCGATAATCCTAATTCGCTCTTCTCGTCTGGCAGGCAGCGCTCGACCGACCAGCGCCGGAAGGCCACATGCAGTACCACACTCAGCGGAACACCCGCACCGGCGTTGCTCACGAAGTATTTGACCTCGTCGCGGTTCAGCACATTGCGAGCGACCACCAACCAATACGGACCGACCACGCCACCCGCGCGCGGCAGCCAGCACGGCGCGTATTTCACCTCCCACACCTGCGGTCCTGTATTCGTGTCTTTAACACGATACGCCTGCCACGGTTGTTGCATCAGCGGCTTCGAATACCGCCGCAACGTCTGCACCGACTTGGCTCCACTGTCGGTCTTCGCCGTCAACGGATCGTGCAGCCAGGCTGCGAAATTCTTCGGCACCTCCAGCACGAACCGCTGTCCCCGCTGTTCCAGACCCGTGAGGAACGCCGGTTTCTGCGAATACCATTCGTCGGCGGTGATCCATGAGAAATGCATCCCCTGCGCGGATGCGCGATCGAACTGCTTCAGGGAACTGATCCGAAATAACTTCCCGATTTGAACAGAAGAGTTTGATCAGAAGGTCGCGAAGGAAGCAAAGGGTTCCATCAAAAAGTCCTTTGCTTCCTTTGCGACCTTCTGTTCAATACCAATTCGGGAAATTGTTTTTGATCATGCTCCAGCGCGATCTGGGACTTCGAGCGATACACCACCTCGTCGGGAATCTTCGCCGCGCGGCAGCGCTCGCGGTCCTCATGCCAGCCCTTCGGCAGGTACAACTCGCTCTCCACGAACGTGCGAAACTGGTGATTAAGACTCGTCGCGGTTAAATGTACCGATATGATACAACTATTAATCTTGCCCGTGTTCCCGCAATACTGCCGACTCACCCCCGCCGTCTCCGTCCCCTGCTTCGGATGACCCGATTCGTCGATCACGCCGATGAGTTGGTCGTCCCCATGATCCCGCAGCGCTAGTCGATGCACGTGCGATTGCAATCGCTCTTCATCCCACTCATCACTCGCCAGAAACTCCTGCAACGTGCGCGGCTTCATTTCCGCCGCCAAGGCCATCGGCTCGACACTCTTGCGCGGCAACTCACCCAGCTTCCCCCGCACATAAGTCGCCAATTTCCCACGCGGCTCCGACCGCCCAAAGCAGTCCCGAAAATCGCCCAAATACCCCGCCAACTCCGGCCCCAAAGACAGCAAATCCTCAGCGGTCATCCTTGACCTCCTTCCCTCAAAGCCCCCGCACCTTCACGACTCGCGAGTCGTAGAATCTATTGCGATTTATGGATCGTGCGCTGTCGTGTTAGCAGAAATGATATTGTGTGCCGAGGTCGCACGCTTCAATGGGGCCGGGCTTATTCAGCCCGGAGGACCCAGCAAAAACACTGGCTCCTGCAAAACCTGCCGGAAGTACATGCTTCAATGGGGCAGGGCGTTTTCAGCCCGGAGGACCGCTCGCGTTTTTAGTGCTGGCGGGGACTCGGGTTAAGGGGGCTATTTCGAGCGGGTCCCTTAAACGAGGGTGGTCAGGGGTCACAGTTGGAGAGTATGGTGACACAAGTGGTCTTTGGCAATTGTGTTAAGTGAATCGAGCGGGGCCGGGGGTTTTTCCGGCACTGTCGAGTTCGAATTGGGAAAGAGCGGAAGAAGTGGTCCGTCGTCAGTCAGAGGGTGGCAGGCGGGAATGTCTGCTCCACTGGGAACTCGGCAGACTGACGCCTGCTGCTCGCTGGACGGACGGGCAAATGTGCCCGTCCCACTACAGGATGACGGCGTTGCGGTCGGGAGGTTCGGATCGGGGGGTGCCCCAGAACTCGATGCACTCGTCGCCGCGTCCCTCGACCGGGCCGAGGTTCAAGATCATCACACGATCCTCATCCAGATTCAAGAGCGGCCAGACCTTCATCTTGAGTTCTTGTAACTCCACATCGGACAGCTCGCAGCGGAAGACGGAGTATTGCAGAGGATCGCCCGCGCCTTTCATCGCCTTATAGATTTGGCGGTAGCGTTTGGGTTGGCAGATGTCGTAGGCGATGAGGTGGACGTGGCGCATGAGGGAGATGAGAGGTGAGGGACGAGAGAGGAGAGCCAGAGTGGGAGGAGGGACAGCGAGCGTTGGACGTGAGTCCCACGTGCCGGAGCGACGGTGTTCCGCTCAGCTCGCTCGGTTTGTAGAGAGCACGTCGTTCGGGCACGGGGGACTGACGTCCGCCCGCTCGCTGTCGATCACCGGGTGAGGAAGCTGGGGTACTCGGGGAGTTCGCCGAGGACGGTTCTCGCGAGGAGGCGGGCTTGGACTTCGAGGATGCGCCGATAGCTGATCTTGTAGCCGAAGATGGGGTGCGTGATTTCGGATTGCATGCGGCGTTCATAGGCGGCCATGACCGCGCGGCGACCGGCATCGGTGAGGGCTACCGCTCCCGCGCGGGTGATGAAGTCGTGGGCCTGGACTTCTCTGTTGTTGACAAGCGAAAGGACCGTCGAGTCGGCGATCAGCGGGCGGAACTCCTCGGCCAGGTCGAGCGCGAGTGCGGGCTTGCCGTAACGCGGCTGGTGTAGGAACCCAAGTAGCGGATCGAAGCCGACGGCTTGCAGCGTGATGGTCATGTCCTTGGTCAGCAGCGAGTACAGGAACGACAACAACGCCTTGCGGGGGTCGGCGGTTGCGGCCCTCGATATCGAAGCTGCCGTCGCCCTTGAAGAGTTGTTTCAGTCCGCTG
>JANPCU010000294.1:0-2888 GCA_031431195.1 Planctomycetota bacterium
CTCTCGGCTATCGCCCCGAACTGCTGATCCTGGATGAACCGGTCGCGAGTCTCGACCCGGTCGCCCGTCGCGAGTTCCTGCGGTCGCTGCTCGAAGTCTGCCAGGATGAAAAGCACACGGTGTTGTTCTCGACGCACATCACGTCCGACCTCGAACGGGTCGCCTCGCATGTGGCCCTGATGAAGGACGGGAAGGTCGTCTTCCATGATGAGCTGGATGTCTTGAAGGACCAGGTGAAACGGCTGCGTCTACAAGCAGCTGCCGACCTCCCCGCCTCGTTCGCCGTGCGCGGCTCGCTGCGTACCGAGGTCGAGGGCCGCCATGCCGTCGTCACGGTTCCGATGGTCAGCGACGAACTGGTCGTGGAACTCAAGCAGCGCTGGACCGCCGATGTGTCGGTCGAGGATCTCAATCTGGAGGAGATCTTTTTGGAGCTGCATGAGAAGCGAATGTAGGGTGGGACCAGCTCGCTTTGGAGCGCAGGCCCACCATGAACGACGTGTCGCCAGAACGGTGGGCCTGCGCCCAAAGCGGCTTGTCCCACCCTACGAAGGCAGCCTCACCTCCCGTCGATCAACCATCAACCCTCCTGCCCCCCTCATCATGCACAAATACTGGGTCGTTCTGAAAGTCTCCCTGACCCGTCCGTGGGTTTGGATGATGCTCTCATTCTTTCCGGCGTCTCTGGTGTTCCCGTGGATGCACTTAAAGGGGGAGGGCAGGCTCCCCGAGGCCATGGTGGCGATCCCCACGTTTGATGTCCCAGATGTGACTGTGAACTTTGCGAACGAGCCGCTTGAGTTTGCGATGCAGGATACTTTGGGGGCAGTTCAAGGTCTTAATACCCGCGACCTCCCGGGCGATTTGGTGATCTCGGACGACGGCAAATACGAACAGCTCCTCGAACCACGAGGCGTGACTCCTTTGGTTAAGCCGACCGGGGAATGGCCGATCTTGAGCCAGTTTCCTCAACTCAAATCACTGACGATGCAGCCCCCGAATCTCCTCGGCCCCAAAGGCTTGAAGCGGATCGGACAGTTGTCGAATCTAGAGAGCCTCTCCCTGGAGAACATCGGATCTTCCGATTTTAAAGCCGTGAAGACTGCGGGTGCTGATCTGCATTCCGCCTTGAGCAAATTGACAAAACTCAGGCAGCTCAATGTCAACAACACTTGCGCCAACTTCGACTGGACATTGCCGCCACTTCCCCAGTTGGAGTACGTCGTCCTCGGTTTCAACTTTCAGCTGGCAGAGACCTTGGAAACCTTGGCCGATAATTCCCCGAAACTGCACACGATCACCCTGACTGGTTATCAAGATGCGAACCTCTCCGATCGCATGCTGGCGGCGATTCGCAAGATGTCGAGGTTGCGGCACGTCTACATCGTCAGTTCTTCCAAGCCGAAGGATCTGGATGAAACCAGTCGGCAGCTGGAGTTCCTCCGCGCTCGGCTGCCCGGGATTGCCGTGCATCGCGGAGCGTATTCCATCCGTCGCTTAATGGTCTGTGCTTTCATTCTTTTTCAGGCGATGTTCATCTCGTTCCTGGCGTGGTTTCAATCGGGTCTCACACTCGCACAACCCCTCGCAGCTGTGATGCCGGGCCATCGGCGGCCGCATCTGTTCTGGCCATTGGCGGCATCGTTTTGTGCGCTGGTCGTCTTCGTGGTGGGGGCGTCATTCATGGGCGTCTTCTTCCCGGTCGCGCTGGCGATGGGGTGCATGGGGGCGATGCTGGTCGCGATGATTCTGCCGGGGCACGATCTCACTTCCGAATGGCGGCGGATCACTTCGATCGTGTCGACGGTGGACATGCTCTCACTGTTCACGCTGATGGGAGTCGGTTTGGGATTGCCGTTGACGATGGATGCGTTTCTGCTGGGGGATTATCCCATTCTCGCCTCGCTGCTGATGGTCTGGTTTCCCGCAGCTGCGGTTTGGAAGATCGTACGAACGGGTCGGTTGCACCGGATTCTGGCCGAGAGCGGCATGCCCGGGATTCCGGGGCTGAACCTCAGCATGCAGGAACTGCACAACCAGCCGTTCAAGCCTGCCCCCGGCTGGTCGTTGGCGGGGTGGCAACTGAAGCGGATGGAGACCGCCATCGACCGGCGGATCGCCAGAATGGATCGCACGAGTTGGGTCGACATGCTGCGGAGAGCGTCGCCGTCGAATCCGGGGATGCTGATCGGCATCGGTGCGATGGTGGTCTTCATCGTCGTCTTTCAGTCGATGCCGTGGATGAGGAACTCCAACGCTCCCAAAACGATGCCCTACACCATCGGTATGATGCAGGCGATGATGATGATCCTGATGATGACAGCGATGATGTGGGTTGGTCGTCGCAGCAGTATCGCTGCCGATTTTCTGCGACCGATCAGCCGTCCGAAGTTCTGGAACGCCCTCCGTCTGGCGATCTTTCACGACCTGAAGTGGGGCATCTTATTCGGGCTGGGCTGGGGCCTGTTCTCGCTCTCTATGGCCAACAAGGGGGCGATCTCCCCGTTGACCGTGGCGATCACCGTGACGACAGCGACCGGGTTCTTCGCGTTCTACCACGCCTGGCTGACGCTCATCGTGATCGGTAAACGGCTCTGGCTGCATGCGACGCTGGCGGTCGTTTCGTCGGCGGTGGTCACGGGGATGACGGTCGCCGCTCCGGTGATCACATTTGGAGAACAGGCCGATCCACTGATCGCGATCCTGCTGGCGTTCGGCGTCTTGGCCGCTGGGGGACTGATGCAATGGGGCGTGGCGCGGAAGCTGCCAAATTGGGAACTGGGGGCGTGATGGCGATCAGCAGCGTCGGGTGGGACCAGCTCGCTTTGGAGCGCAGGCCCACCATGAACGACGTGTCGCCAGAACGGTGGGCCTGCGCCCAGAGCGGC
>JANPCU010000295.1:0-4808 GCA_031431195.1 Planctomycetota bacterium
GGACGGATTGAGACGTACGACGGACGTCCTCGTCCGTCGCTCTGCGAGGCTTTCCTCACGGACGGACGAGGACGTCCGTCCTACGAAATGTCTCAGTGCTCCCCGCGTGAAGTATAAAGCCACAGATGAACACGGATAAACACTGATGACTGCCCCTCTTCATCCGTGTTTATCTGTGTTCATCCGTGGCTAAACCTCCCCCTTCAAGTGGCTCACATTCGCTGTGGGAGCGGTCATTCAGAAACAGTCATCCGAGTTGAGCAACCCTCAACCCGCATCCCTCCCCCCTCAACCCTCAACCCTCAACGATCTCCCCCATGGGTTTCGAAAACCGCGACTACGCCCGCACGGATGATCGCTCCTACTCCTCTCCCCGGAGTCGGATGTCGATCATCGGCTGGATCATCACCGTGAACATTGCGGTGTTCGTGGTGCAGTGCGTCTGGACGCGGCCGCTGTCGAATGAGGGACTGGCCGCGAACGTGCCGGACGAGATGTTCCGGCACTTTGAACAACGCGTCTCGATCCTGGACGAGTGGTTCTCGCTCGATCCCAAGGCGATCCTGCACGGGCAAATCTGGCGACTGACCACGTATGACTTTCTGCATGCGCGGGAGAACATCTGGCATCTTGTGTTTAACATGTACCTCTTGTTTCTCACCGGGAAACGCCTGCTGGATGTCTACACCGAGCGCGAGTTCCTGATCTTCTACCTGCTCGCCGGAGTGTTGTCGGGCATCGCTTACCTCGGCTGGGGGCTGGCGATGCAGGACTACCGTCCCGCGATTGGAGCCTCGGGAGCGGTCTGCGCAGTGATGGTCAGCTATGCCATGCGCTGGCCCGATGATCAATGGACGTTCTTCTTTGTGATCCCGGTGAAAGCGATCTGGCTCGCGGCGATCACCGCCATCATGGACATCTATCCTCTATTGCTCGAACTGGGTGGCAATGCACCGCTGTCCAGCACGGCCCACTCGGCCCATGTCGGCGGCATGCTGTTCGGGTATCTCTACGCCCGGCACCACTGGCAACTGGAACCGATCTTCGACCGCTTCTCGTTCTCAAATCCCCTGAAGCGCCGCCCCCACCTGCGGGTGGTGCGTGACACCGACGAGCCCTCGCATCCCGAACTCAGCCCCCGCCGCAGTGAGGCCCAGCTGCAGTTCCGACTGGATGAGTTACTCGCGAAGATCACCGAGCAGGGGCAGGCGAGCCTGACCGAGTCGGAGCGGAATGAGCTGAACGAGGCGAGCCGGTATTTCCGGGAACGGCGGTAGGAGAAACTCGCTCCGCTGCGAAGACTTCGCGTCGCAGCTAAACTTCACGCGTTCGAGAATGAAACATCCTGGCGAGCCCCTGGCGTGAGCCGGGGTGTCCGAGCTAGGCAGCGTCGCGGTGTGAATTGATTCAGCCCCAATGAGGCGCTGGCGCGACGGCGATTTGCGAAGTCGACGTTCACTCGACGGAACACCCCGGCTCACGCCGGGGGCTCGCCGAAGCGATGCTCCGCCTCTCGATTCATGCCGCGTGAAGTATGAACGTTTGACTCCGGACTCACTTCTCTGCCGCCATCTCCAGCAGAGCGGCCATGATCTTCTCGGACGCAGTGGGCTCAAGGTAATTCGTTCCCGGCCAGGTCTCGTAGCCGCCCAGTTCGAAGTGCCTCGGCGTCGGGAGATAGCCGTAATACCCGTGGGCCAGTTCGACCATGAATGAATGGGTGATGGGGCTGCGTTTCCGGAACTCGATGCCGGTCTCGGCGAAGGTCTCGCACGGGGAGGTGCCGATGCAGATGTCGCCGATGCGCAAGACCTGGACCGGGAGTTTTGTCTCGGGACTGGCCTGGGCAAGTCGCTGAATGCGGCCCGCGTAGATCACGGCGATGTCATTAGGCTTGCCGATGTTCTCGGGCTTGGTCTGAGTCTCGAGCGCCCAGTCGATCAGCGCGGGCTCGACGGTCCGCCACTTCACATCGATTTCGCGGTATTGGGCCGCGAGTGTGGTCTTCTCCTGCCAGACCACGTTGGCGAGTGACTCGTGGACCTTCTTCGCCACATCTTCTGCCACGTAACGCATCTGCTCATACGGCGGCTTCCCCGGACGCGGCGTGCGGAAGTTGATGTTGTTGCAGTCCCCGCTGGTTCCATTGGCCAGTAAGGCCACGAACGGCGGGTCAGTCTCCGAGACCGGCTGCAGCTTCTTCAGCGTTTCGCAATAGACACCAAAGTAGTCCGCCGAGATGTCCGCTCCCGCGACGCCGCCGACATAGTGCAGCGAGTAGGCCGAGAACACCGAGATCAACCGCCCGCCCGGCTCGCGCACGGCGATAAAGGAGACCGTGGGGTCGGTCGGCCCCGCAGGCTCGATCAGTTCGGGACTGCCTCCGGGCGGATTCATCTTCACCTTGTCGACTTTACCAAACGGGGAGACGAGAGCGGTGCTGCCCTCCTTCATGAACCACCGGCGGTTGAACACATGTTCGGGGACATCGACCGAACCAAACCCGACTTGCGCGGGCCGCAACTGATTCACAGCCCGGCGAACCCCATCGCTGATCCGGTGAGCCACGAATTTCTGGTAGTCGTTGAGTTCCTGGTCCGATTGATACCCCCGCTCACCGAGGGCGCTGACTGCGGAGTGAGTATGTGTGCCGGAGATCATCACATTCTCGGGCGGGATACCAGTCGCTGCTTGAATCTGCCGACGAGCCTCCAGACTCAAGCTGCGACTCAATCCGAGCAGGTCACACACCACCAACGCGAGTTTCGTTTTTCCATCATCAAGGACCAGGCACCGCGCATGCAGTTCGTCATGGATGTTCGTCGACGGGATCGGCGAGAACCCCCCGATGATGTCGAGGCCGATCTCGGGCGTGATGTTGCTGGTCGCCGCACCGGCTCGAAAGACGGGACCAGCGTCATCAGCGGCTCGCAGAGAGCCGGGGACGAGTAGCAGTAGCAGAATAAGCAGTCGTGGCGTCATGGCTGGCACTTCCTGGTAGACGGGGAGTTTCAATCACTCACACTCTCTCTCGCCAGACGGGTCGGCGTCAACTCCGCACGTCTCCACCATGAATCGTGTCTCGCATCAGAAATGTCGACAGCCAGTCACCAGGGATGTCCGGCTGGGTGGCGGGGTCAGGAGGCCTTGCGGATGGCCCCGTC
This sequence comes from Planctomycetota bacterium, assembly GCA_031431195.1. Classification (GTDB taxonomy): domain Bacteria; phylum Planctomycetota; class Planctomycetia; order Planctomycetales; family Planctomycetaceae; genus TH-plancto1. Next base: position 3,165 of record JANPCU010000295.1, read on the forward strand.
TTCGGGTGATCGTCGCTCGCACTGTCTCTGATCGTTGCCACAAAAATCTCGCTAAGAACGAGTGATACGCTCAATGAAATCGCCCAGCGGAGTCCACCCTGGCCGGGGCCATGCGCAAAGCCTCCTGACCCCGCCACCCTGATCTTCTGGTCGGTGCTGCGCAAGATTCTGATAGCCGCTATGCCGCACAGGGAAGTCCTGGTGAATCATGAATGAGCAATTTCGAATTACGCGATGTAGAATCACTCTTTGCACACAAAGGCCCCCATGACTGAACACTCCCCGACCGCTGCGATGAATTCCCCCACGGCCCTGCCCCGCTCCGTCTGGATCCTCAGTTGGATCTCGTTCTTCGCGGACGTGTCGAGTGAGATGGTCTACCCGATCCTGCCGCTGTTCATGGTGCAGGTACTCGGCTCTTCGAAATCCCAGCTGGGGTTGATGGAGGGGGGAGCGGTGCTGCTGGTCGCCCTCATGTCGGCGTATGCGGGGTATCGCAGCGACCGGAAGGGGCTAGGTGGGGGCCGGGTGAAGTGGATTCGAATTGGGTACGGGATGCCGGTGCTGGGCAAGGCGATCATCGCCGTGGCGACCACTTGGCCGCTGGTGCTGGGCGGGCGACTGTTTGACCGGTTTGGCAAGGGGCTGCGCGGGGCACCGCGCGATGCCATGATTGCCGATGCGGTCAGTGCGGATCAGCGTGGTCGAGCATTTGGTTTGCACCGGGCGTTTGATACGACGGGGGCGTTGATCGGAGTCTTGCTCTCGGCGTTTCTGTTGTGGTGGCTGACGGGGACTCCGCTGGAGAGCGATTCGGGCGAGACGCTGAGTGCCGCGTTTCAGACGCCCGCGTGGGTCTATCGGGTGATCCTGTGGATTGGGGCGGGGCTGGGGCTGGCGTCGCTCGCGTTGTCGTTTTTGGTGCAGGAGACGAAGGCCAGTCAGACTGACCCTCTCACTAACAAGCCAGTGTTGAAAGACGTGGAAGCTGACGTTGGAACAGTCGTCTTGGGTTCCCGACCAGGACGCTCTTTCGCGGAGCGAAAGGCGACAGACTGGCTGGGGATGCCGGGTAGTTACTGGCTGGTGCTGGGGGTTCTCGGGCTGTTCTCACTGGCGAACAGCAGCGACACGTTTCTGCTGCTGCGGGCGAGCGAGCTGGGGTACTCGCCGTGGCTGGTGGTGTTGGCGTATGCCCTCTTCAACGTCACCTATGCCGGGCTGTCGTACCCGATCGGCGTGCTGAGTGACCGCATGGGGCGTTGGCGGATTATCGCTGCGGGATGGGCGATTTACGCCGGGGTGTATGCGGCGTTGGCTCTCCTTCCGAAGTCACAGGCGTGGGGCTTGTGGCCGCTGATGGCGGTGTACGGAGTGTACATGGCCCTGACGGATGGGGTGGGGAAAGCGCTGATTGCCGACCATGCTCCGCAGGAGTCGCGCGGGGCCGCGATGGGGATATTCTATGCCACCACGGGGCTCACGACTCTGGGGGCCAGCCTGCTGGCGGGCGTAGTCTGGGATCGAGTCGGCCCCGAAGCGGCCTTGTTGCTCGGAGCCGGGTTTGCGATCCTGGCGCTGGTCGCCTTGGGGCTGGTTCGCCACCGGGTGTGACCAGAAAAAGTAGGGTGGGACCAGCTCGCC
>JANPCU010000296.1:0-5541 GCA_031431195.1 Planctomycetota bacterium
AACCGACATCGTCTCATACCGAAGTATGGGCTCCACTCAAGTACCTTCGCGGCAACATACCGAAATCCTCCGACACAACCTTACACCCACAACTCGCTAACAACAACCGTAACAAATTCCATTTGCCGCTGAACCAAGACACTCGATATTATCGCCTCGCCGCTCTCTGGGGATCGGGCTGACTCGTGACCAAAACGAGTCCCTCTATTCTTAGGCTTCCCTTTTATTGCCCAAGTGGGCGACAAAGAATCCGGAAAGATTTCGAAATCGTTCGGTCTTCACATCGAAGCGACGCCTTAGGCCACGGCTTCGCGTTTGTGCCGTACTGAGGCCCCGGTTGGCCAACCGACCAACCCGCCGCCCGTGGCCCCGTACGCGAAGTCACGGGGCCTTGGGCGTACACCAGCGATGCCTACGGGATCTGCCAGACCTTGCCGTAGTGCCATGTGAAGCTGATTTTCTCCACACGGGTGATGTGCCTTTCAAGCACGACCAAACCGGGTCGGACGCTCTTGCCATCCGGGCGTTTGAACTTCATCCCGCGAATGCGGCCCGTGATTCCGGCGACCTTGATGATCGCTCCACTGCCGCGTGATCTTCCGTCCTCGCGGACGAACGGAGCCAGCGCCTCGTCGCCGTCCCAGCCTTTCTGGAAGGATCGTCGGCACCACGATCTGCTTCGCCGTCCAGCCGATGTGCGTGCGCTCTCCCTGATACAGCTGGCCGTTGCAGCGGTTGGCAATCCCATCGAGGGCCTGAATCGGGTGGCAGATCTCGGGGTAGTCGGCCAGGAGTAAATCGTTGGCATCGAGTTCGGTCTTGATCGACTCCAGATGTCCATCGCATGCCCTTCGTCCGACCCGATCAGACACACGAACTCGCGATGACCATTGAGGACCGCCCAGATGCTGGCGCACTCGCAGATGGTCGTTTTGCCGCTCCCACGTGGCATCGCCATCGCGAACAGGCCGCCCTGCAGCACCGACTGCTCGATCTTTCGCAGGACCTTCAGGTGGTCCTCTGACCAGATGAGGTGGAACGACTGCGGGAAGTACGCCTCGCAGAAGTACTGAAAGTTCACCGCCGCCTTGGCGCGACGCTCGATCACCTCGACACGAGGCAGCTCGCCTATGTCGCGACCACTGGCTGACAGATCCGCCCCCCGCCGAGCGGTCCGGTCCTTGTGCTGCGCATACGACTCGGGCGATTGCGAAGGCTTGGGGTTGTGTCGTTCCCACGCCAGCCACGCCACGTACCGCACCAAGTCGAGATGCTTGCCATCGCCGATGCGGAACCCCGCCCGCTGGCGGTCGCGATACAACTGCCGCTCGCTAGTCACCTCGCCCAGCGGCGTGGAGTTGAGCAGTTGCACCATCTCGCTCGGTCGCAAATGCCTCGGGTCATACGCCACGGCCACGCTCCATTGAAAGCCACGCGGCATATGTGACGAGGTTGATCGTGCCGTCCGCGTGACACGGTGCCCCGGCGACCACGTCCGCTTCGATCTGCTCCAGCGAGATCGGGCGTCCTCCGGCTTTCGATAACAGACGTGCTGCGTCGGGCGGAGAGAGTGCCAAAGGATTGATGCGGGGTTCATCGGACATGGAGAAACCTGCTGAATTCCTGCGAAAATGGCTCGCAGTCGAGTGGATGTCATTCCGAACCTGAGGTAACTCATGTCACGTCGCGACAGCGATGCGAACCACGAACCCACAACGAAAGGCCGAACGATGAACGCCAGAGAGACCACCGCGAAGCACGCCAATGACTTGGCGGCACTTCTCACCCGGATGCAGTCCGCCGCCAGCGAGATCCCGAACCGCGAACGCCTCGACTGGGGTCATGCCGGGCAGATGCACGACGCGCTCAAGTACGCGGTGTACGCCGCGTTCGCGATGGGTTTGGTCAGCGAAGACGAGTCCCGCGACCTCGGGTTTCCCTGCTAAGGCCCGCGATGATACGCCCCTTGAACCAACTGCCGCCGGGAACGCGGTTCCGGCAACCGGACCTCGACATCACCGGCAAGCTGCTGATGGTCAACGAATGCCGGGCATTGGTGAGGATCGACCAGCCGCAACAGGTGGTCGAGTTCGCCGCCCCCGATGGCTCGATCCGAACATTCCGAGCCTGCCGCAATCACGACACTTCCTGGGCCCCGACCGTGTTGGTCGAGGCCCTTTCCTTTGAACCCCTGCTTGAAAGGGACACGACGATGGCAACGAAGAAGACCACGAAGAAGGCTCCGACCAAGAAGTCCACCAAGACCGAAACGAAGGCTGCGACCAAGACGACCCGAGCCGCGAAGTCAGATGGAAAGCTCAGCCAACTCGACGCAGCGGTCAAGGTGCTCGGGGAGGCCGGAACTCCGATGACGACCAAGGCGATGATCGAAGCGATGGCGACCAAGTGCTACTGGACCAGCCCCGGCGGAGCGACGCCAGCGCAAACGCTGTACTCCGCAATCCTGCGCGAGCTGCAGAAAAAAGGGGCCGACGCCCGGTTCACCAAGGTCGACCGGGGGCAGTTCACGCTCAAGCAATAGGAGCCGAACATGACGAACCTCACGCACCAACTGGCCGACGCCATCCGCGAAGTGACCGTGGCGATGCAAAAGGCCATCGACGACGGGCATCGCTCGCGGATGATCGATGCCGATGATCTGGTCGAGATACTGCTGTCGAACGCCGACCGCCTCGACCCTCCGCTTCGGGAATCGAACCGAGTTCAATTCCGATGTCCGAACTGCGGTGAGGTCGATTCAGATCGTTTGGTCTGGCAAGACGACGAGTTCGTCCGGTGCAGCTCATGCGGGACGATCTACTGCCCCGGCAACTGACCTTTGACTTCGGGTTCACCCCGACAACGCCCCACGCTCAACCGTGCGGGCGTTTTTTGTTGATTCACCCAGAGAATCCGTTCCTGATCAAGGATTCAGACTGGCACTCTTCATCTTCTCCCATCTCGTCTTTTGATGACTCAGGTTATTCAGAAGTTTCGGATCGAGATGAAATAGTTCGTCTATTGCCGTCATCGTGGCTGGTTCAAGTCGCAGATTAAGGCGATGACGTTCGGCCAATCCCAGATTGTGTTTGTTCATCTCGAAAATGACCTCAAGGCATGTCCGAATCCGATCGTCGCCATTCAGGTCGTTTGTGAAGGAGATGTCGGCAAGTTGTTTGTCTCGAATCTCGCGAGTGCGCATCTGAATAAACTCACGGAGTCTCGGTTCAACCGATTCGGAGTGCATTTTCACCGTACAATGCCGTTTCAAATACTCTGCTGCTTGAGTGAAACGATCCATCTCACCTCGTGGCCCCTCAATTCGTTGTCCCGCTGCACCAGACCACCTGCGACGGAATCCGTCCTCATCGAGAACGAGTCTCAACGCAAGATCAATGATCTGCTTGTTGCCCGGAGTGACCTCGAATACCTTCGCTGCAAAACTCAGCGATTCATCATTTGGATGGGATGGATCAAGAAACGAAATGAGCGTGTTTTCACATCGGCGTTTCAGATTGGAATCGGGTTCCCAGTTTGGCACTCCCAAGACTTGAATTGCCCCCACAACCGAGATCGCGATCCTTTGATCGGCACACATGCGACGAACGGTCGGTTCGTCGAAGTTCGCGAAGAGATCGTGGGGCAGGAAATCGAGGTGACGGCTGACCCACGTAGAGTCATCAAATCCTCGGAAACGATCCCATTCCGCTTCCAAAAATGCACGGTGAAATACTTGCCACCAAAAACCGGTGATTCTTCCGACTTGCTGCTCGAATACTCGGAGGTCAAGTGCTTCGAGCACACGATCCTCAGGGTAGATGTTGAAGCTGCCTTTCGTTTGTTCGTCAGCGAGCATTTGCCCCACCTCCCGGAGGAGCCGCTGTTTGAATCCGTATTCCTCGACGACCGACATTGATTTCTCGGGCAGGACTGGCACGAGTGCATCCTCGATCAATGCCAACCCCTGTTGCCGCTTCTGACCGTCTTCCGGAGTCTCCCAAAGCAATTGCTGGATCAGCGGAAGAACGCTCGTGAAGTTCGTGCCTTCATCGGACAGCAATTCCGAGACCGCAGTCGAGCGAACAACAAAGTCTTGTCCTGAGTCGGATGCCAACGCAACGAGGCGGACTCGATCGACTCGCCCTGCGGGCTTCGGAGGAGATGAATCTGCGCCACTCTGTGCCGCTGGTACTGACAATACCTCCGGCTGCACATCCAGATTTGGCTTAGGCCAGAATCTGTATGCACCGAAAAACAGAATAGCGAAGATGAACATCCATTGGAGCGGCAGGACGGAAAGAATCGAAAGCCACCAAGGTGACGGTGGAGCTGACTCATCCCACTCTGAGGAGACATATTCATCGCGTTCGAACCACGGATGCCAGAACTTTCGGACGAACGCTTCGTTGAAGAAGTCGCTGTGCTTGTAGTTGTGACCGCGATCAGTGATGGCAGCCCCACGGCCGAATCCGTGTCGCCCGGTGTCTCCGTAACCCCAACTTAAAGATTGCGCAAGCACAGGCCAGATATCGCGCGTGCCATAGTCATTGATGACGGGTGTCTTGATGCGGGCTTTGATGTAATCCCACCGATATGGTCGCGGGATAATAGATCCAGAGAGAACGAGGTGCTTCAGGCGCAAGTCCGGGTTCTCAAGCAGAATCTGCGAAATGATGTAAGTCCCGAAGCTGTGTGCGATGACCGATACCTCGGCATCGAGATTCTCGTTACGAGCGTTCTGGATTTCCCGCCGAATGTCCTCGATGGGTGCCTTCCGAGTGAACAAGGGACACCAAAATCTGAACGCATCGAAGTACCCATACTTGAGAGGAATGACTCGCGTTTCGGGAATCTCCTGCAGCACGCGCCTGACCAACGGCTGCCAGTTCGCGTGTGTTCGAATCCCATGAATCAGGATGACGATCTGCTTTGTTCGGGACTGAAAGCTCCCTGACTTCCATGCATTCCAGAATGCGTCGGTTGCGGCAATAGCCGGTACATCGACAATATTCGCCCGAGTCGTCGTAATGCCGGTGTGAGGATTGGAGGGGCATCGGTCTCGCTTACACGTTGTCTCAACAATCCAGCCCTGCCTCTGCCCGCTGAAGATCGCCCACTCAATCGCAGCAGTCGAATGCGCCTTTCCTTCAAGTTCCATTATGAACTCATCGACAGGAGCCGATCGGTGGCCCGCTGTGTCAACCGGGAAGGCTACCAATGCCTTAGCTAGGTCTGGGTACACCGCATCGATGTCGGCTTGTGGCGGCCGTGGAAGAGACGGGGGTGTTGGGATAGGCAGTAAGCTCACGCTGCGTCTCGTCTTATCTTGGCTCTGAGCCGTTGGCGGCGATCTTTAATGGGGACCCGTGTTCCGCCTTTTGGCCCGTGAACTGCTCGTAACGCTGGACAATCACATCGCAATACAGCGTGTCGAGTTCCATCAGGAACGCGCGGCGGCCGGTCTGCTGGGCGGCGATTAGCGTTGAACCGCTGCCGCCGAAGAGGTCGAGGACGTTTTCGCCGGTGCGGGAGGAGTACTGC
>JANPCU010000297.1:0-6476 GCA_031431195.1 Planctomycetota bacterium
ATGAGACATTTCGTAGGACGGACGTCCTCGTCCGTCCGTCATGAGAACCTCGGCGACGGACGAGGATGTCCGTCCTACGACTCTATCAAGACCGCCTGAAGTATAGATACTCGGGCGCTGCATCTGGACGTTCACCTACGCCGCTCGGCGAACGGGTGTCTCGGGAACCACTCGCGCGGCGGCGAGGTCGCGAATCTGCTCGACGATGTTTTCCATCCGCATCGCTCGCGAGCCCTTGACCAGGACCACGGCTCCCGGCTCCAACCAGCAATCGAGCAGCATGTCGGCGATCTCGCCAGCGGCGACTTGAGCCAGGCAACCGCCCGGCAGACCCGCCTGCCGCGCCGCTCGCAGAACATCGGGAGCGTGCTGGCCGATTGAGATCAGGCCATCGACACCCGCTGCGGCGGCCTGTCGACCGAGGTCTTCGTGATACGCCACAGCGTCCGCTCCCAACTCCAGCATATCGCCGGTAACCAGGATGCGGCGGGTGGCTCCCTGCCAGTGTTTCAGCACCTCACAGGCGGCGGCCATCGAGGCGGGGCTGGCGTTGTAGGTGTCGTCGATGACGGTCCACTCGCCGACTGGGACGGAGCGGCAACGACCGGGCACGGGGAGGAACTCCATGAGTCCAGCGGCGATCTCGTCGCACGTCATGCCGAACTCGCGACCGACGGCGATGGTGGCCAGTGCGGAGGTGATCAGATGCGTGCCGGGAGTCTGCACGACGTATTCGTGGCCTTCGACCTCGAATCGCATCAGGCTGTTCTCGGACCGCACATGGTCCGCCCGCAGGTCGCAGCTGTCGCCAGTGCCGACGAGGATGACGTTGCAGCGAGCGAAGCAGGCCATGTCGCGGACGAACTCATTGTCGCCGTTGAGAACCGCTAGTCCGTGCTCGGGCAGGTAGTCGAGCAGTTCGCCCTTGGTTCGTGCGATCTCTTCGAGACTTCCGAAGGTGGCGAGATGGGTCGGAGCGACGTGAGTGATGACGCCGATCTCGGGGCGAGCGAGCCGGGTGAGGTCGGCGATCTCGCCCGAGCGCGAGGCGGCCAACTCGATGGCGGCGAATTGGTCTTGCGCCCCAATCCCCAGCAGGCTCAGGGGGACGCCGATCTCGTTGTTGAAGTTGCCGGGACTCTCGGTGCCGGGGAAGCGAGTCGACAGTGCCGAGTAGAGCATGTGCCGGGTCGAGGTCTTCCCGACGCTGCCCGTGATGCCAATGATGCGGGTGCTCAGCTGAGTGCGATACCAGGCGGCGAAGTCGACGAGTGCCAGGCGGGTATCGCTGACGGCGATCGTCGGGAGCGAAAGCGATTCGATACGGCCCTGCTCCGCCACGCAGGCAACAGCACCGCGTTCGGCCGCTTCGGCGAGATGATCATGCCCGTCATGGTTCGGACCGCGCAAGGCCCAGAACAGGTCGCCGCGCCGCACTCGACGGGAATCGGTCTCGACGCGCAGGAAGGTGTCGTCTTGCAGCATGACCCCGATGGGCCGCCCCTGCACCGCATGTGACAGATCGCGAAATGTGACCGCTTGCATGGCGATCTCCCAGCGGGACAAACCCCAGTCTCAAAACTGTGCCGTCCCAGGGCACAATCTCAGCACTGATTAAGTCGTCTGACGGCCCGGATGAAGATGAACGTTTAGAGAGGAAAGCCGAACATGACGGCGACCGGACTTAACGGATTTCGTAAACTTTGCCGACAGTACGATCTTTCAGGAGATGCGGCTGTCGCACTCGCACATTAGAGGTATCGCACCCGTATTGCCCCCTCTCCCCCACCCTGGCCTGATGAAACCAGCGAATGCTGATCAGCTTGGAGTGACCCGGTGCATGCCGTTTTGTGAGTCAACATCTCACGCCTCGCGACTGTAACCCGGGCGATTGTGGAGTGCTTCAATCTGTGAATATCTGCGCAATCTGTGGACCCATCCCTCTTCGACCGAGCCTTTTCGGAGCGGGGAGTTTGTCCACAGATTGCGTAGATATTCACAGATTGAAGAGGCTGGGCTGCGGCTAGCGAGACTCGGATGAAGGGGCGGTGCGTGGCTGGGTCAGCGCGGGGTGGAGTCGGTCTCGTGAAATGGGACGCGGGGGCACAGGCGATTCACGAATCGGGAAACGCGACAAACGCCATTTCATCGGGCCACCCCGGTACTCTCCCCCGCAACACGTTACTCGCGGGAGAGCGGGGGCAAACAGGAGAAGACCACCGATTGACGAACGCTACTGTGCGGCGGATTTGGCCAGTTGTGGGCTCGCTGGGGATGCGAAGCAATTGCTTTTAGACCGACTTCAATATCACAAAAAGGACGTTTTTCTGAGCCGATGATCTGAAATTCCTCATGCCCCTTGCCCGCGATCAACACGCCATCGCCGGGGCCAGCGGCATAAATGGCCTGCTGGATGGCGGACTCTCGATCGAGGATAACTGGCGGTGGTGTCGACCGTGGCCAGCCCGACACGATCTGCTGCGCGATGGCTGCTGGGCACTCGGAGCGAGGGTTGTCGCTGGTCACGATGGCGTGATCGGCCCCAGCTGCGGCTCGCCCCATCGGGGCGCGCTTGCCGGGGTCGCGGTCACCGCCGGCTCCGAAGACGACGGTCAATCGGCCTGTGACGAGTGGTCGCACGGCGGCAATCGCCCCGCGCAGGCCGTCCTCGGTATGGGCATAATCGACCCAGACCTCGAACGACTGTCCCCGACTGACCCGCTGCATCCGCCCCGGAACCAGTGATAGACGTTCTAGACCAAGCACCATCTCCCGAAGGCTCAACCCCAGCTGGCGACAACTGGCGATGGCAGCCAGAGCATTCGAGACGTTGTACTGTCCGATCAGCGGAGTGAAACAGAGCGCGGACTCGGCCCCGGCGGTGACGCGGAAGTGCGTGCCCTCGACGCTCTGGTCGACGATCTCGCCCCGGACTTGCGCCTCGGCATGCAGCCCATAAGTGACCACCTGAGACGAACCAGTCAGGGGCATTAGCGACATCGCCGCTTCATCGTCCGCATTCAGTACCGCCGCCCCGCCCCGCTTCAGATGACCAAAGATCCGCGACTTGGCCAGACGGTAGTTCTCAAACGTCCCGTGATAATCGAAGTGGTCTTGAGTCAGGTTGGTCACGACCGCGACATCCAGCTGAGTCCCGGCGGTGCGGCACTGGTCGAGGGCATGGCTGGAGAGTTCCAGGGCGGCGTACTTGACCAAATGCCGCCGGGTCGAGGCGAGCAGCTGCGCCAGTTCGCGACTCCCCGGAGTGGTCAGGCGAGCCGGGGCGCGACCGATCCCATCGCTGGTCTCGATGGTCCCGATCAGTCCACTCGGTCCGCGAGCGGCCTCCAGGATCGACCGCACCATCCAGGTGGTCGTGGTCTTTCCATTGGTCCCGGTGACGCCGACCACGCCGAGATGCTGGGTCGGTTGAGCAAACAGCGCGTGGCACAAGCGGGCATACGCCTCGCGGACGTTCGGCACGACGCACTGTGGCAATGGACATTCGGGCAGCGGGCGGTCCAGCAGCAGCGACGTGGCCCCCCGCTCGATGGCGTCCACGACGAACTCTCGTCCATGCCGCGTGGTGCCGGGTAAGACCGCGAACAGCGAGCCCGTCGCAACATCTGCCGAGGAGCAAACCGCATCCCGGACCTTTAGATCCGCACAGCCGACAAAGCTGGCGTGAGGGAAGATTTGTCTGAGGCTGACGGTGATCAGCGGGCGCATGCAGGCTCGCACAGGAGGACGAGAGGGAAAGAAGGGGGGAATTCTGTCCATTGCCGGAATTGGGTCAAGGGGAATTATCGTTCGCGCGGGCTAGAATTAGTCGGACGACGGACGTCCTCGTCCGTCGCTCTGCGAGGCTTTCCTCACGGACGAACGAGAACGTCCGTCCTACGAAATTTCTCAGTTCTCCCCGAGAGAAGTATATCTGGTCGGCGAAGGACAAGAGTGGAAACGCAGAGTGCGCAGAGGACGCGGAGAATCTTTGGGGGATATGTGAGGCTGCCTCTCGGTCGACGGCACGTCTCTGCTCATTTCTGTTTCTCGGCGATCTTTTCTCTGCGCTCTCTGCGTCCACTGCGTTTCACACTCCCCCGGATTGAAGGCTGTACAGAGTTCCGTGTGCCATTGCTGGAATGGCAATGTGCGTCTCGCACTCCCCGATTCGTGTTCGCCGACCAGCTTACGCGATGTGCATACTTGCTCTCGGCTGACAACTTCCGAATCGCCCACATTGATCTGGGCAGAAAGGGCCGGACGGGCTAATTTCCGGTGCCGGATGACAGCTAGTAAGCGGCATGGCGCTCGTCCAATGGCACTCACTCTACGAACCCGATGCGTCAGCGAGGGCGGGCGAGAGCGACTTTCCCCCTGCACTCCCCTCGCTGACGCGTCGGGTCAGTCTGGGGAATTCAGTACCGCTGGGCAATCGCCTGGCCGCTCAAACCTGAAACATGGAGGCCACCGATGTCGGACGATCTACCCGCCTCGCTCCCGTTTCGCGTAGTCGTCACGCCGTCCTCGGTTACCGCAGCGGATCTTGAGGAACTCGACGCACCCGTCTCGCCCGAGGAGGGGGACGCCTGGAGCCTCGACGACATCGAGGCGGCCTATCAGCAGGCGCTGGAGTCACTCGACACGCTCGACGCCACAGTCGCGGAAGCGTTGGGCGAACCGGATCTCCCAGTCGACCCGGACTCGCTCCCACTTACTCCGCTGCCCGAGGGCGTGGCTCCAGCCGCTAAGCAGTCATTCTTCTCCAGCACTCCGCTTGATGCCCCCCCCCCGACGGTCACTCCGCGGCAGGTCCTCGAAGCCCTGCTGTTCGTCGGCGGGATGACCCTTCCTTCCCGCAAGCTGGCTGATGTTCTCGCAGGCAGCACCAGCAGCGAAGACGTGTTGCGGATGATCGACGAACTCAACGTACTCTATGACGCGGAATGCCGCCCCTATCGCCTTGAACTGACCGAGGGCGGGTATCGTATGCAGCTGCGGAGCGAGTTCGAAAAGGTCCGGCACCGCGTCTATGGCTTCGGGCCGCGCGAGGTGAAGCTGAGCCAGGATGTTCTCGAACTACTGGCGTTCATCGCCTACTCGCAACCCGTCTCGCAGGCCGATCTCGACGGTCTAGGCCGCGAAGGTACGCCGTCCGTGATTCGCCAACTGCTCCGCCGGGAATTGATTCAACTGAAGCGGGGCGATCACACGGACATCCAGTACGAGACCGCTCCCCGGTTTCTGGAGTTGTTCGGCCTGCGGTCGATGCACGACCTGCCCCTGCCAGGGGATTTTGCGTTTAAGTAGGGCAGCGCTGGATACTTTGGCAATTTCTGATTCGACGGGGTGCTTGAGCGGTTAAAGCTGTCCGAGTTCTGCGGTCAGATACTTGGACCCCACGGCTGAGTCGAGCGGCCTGACGGGAAGATGACCGTGGGATAGGTTTCCAGCCTGTCTTTTGCCTGACCATGACAAGCTGGAAGCCTATCCCACGGGCCAGACAAGTCTGACCGCTCGCCGTACTGAGTTGAAGCATGATTCCCACTGCCGCCAATCACGCCCCGGATGCCTTTGCCGTCGAGGTCTTCTTCGACGGCGGTTGCCCCTTGTGTGTCCGCGAGATCAACATGCTCCGCCGCTGGGATCGCCAGCAGCGAATTCGATTCACGGATATCGACGCAACCGCGTTTTCGGCCGAGGCACTCGGAAAAACCTACGAGGACTTGATGGCCCGCATTCAAGGCCGACTCCCCGATGGCACCTGGATCGAGGGCGTTGAGGTGTTCCGCAGGCTCTATTCCGCAGTCGGGTTCGGACCAGTCGTATGGGTCACCCGCCTGCCGGGGATTTCACAGCTGATGAACCTGGGCTACCGGATCTTCGCCCGGAACCGGCTGCGACTGACGGGCCGTTGCGTCGGGAAGACGTGTGCGATTCCCAGTCAGCCGGTCGCTGCCGAGGGAGTGTCCCGGCGTGGATAGTCGCTTCGTTTTACTGGCTCATCTGGGAGCCACTTGGGGCATGACCGGGTTGATCTGGTTTGTCCAAGTCGTGCATTATCCATTAATGCAACTGGTCGGGCGCGAGGGGTTCGTGGAATACTCCCAGAAACATCAGGCGAACACCTCGCTGGTGGTTGGCCCCTTGATGCTGATCGAGGTCGTGACAGCTGCGTTGCTTTTGGATCAGGATGCTCAACTCCGCGTCTCGTGGCTATTCTGGGCCTCATGCGGGCTTCTGGTTGTCGCCTGGGTGTCGACGGCAGTGTGGCAAATTCCACTCCACCAACAGCTCTTGGCCGGGTATGATGAGGGGCACGTTCGGGCCTTGGTGAGTTCGAACTGGATTCGGACGATCGCCTGGACGGGTCGAGGCCTAATCGTGGCTTACCTTGTCTGGCTTCGAATGCGGGTCAGCTGACACTTATTAGGCGAACGGACAGAAAAAGCCGACCGTGGGATAGGCTTCCAGCC
>JANPCU010000298.1:0-58626 GCA_031431195.1 Planctomycetota bacterium
CCGAGATCCGAGCCCGCGAGACAGCTGCGGCCAGCCAGATTCTGGACCTCACCTGGAGAGGGAATCTGGGCCTGCCGAATCGCAAGCTGCAGGCCGACCTGGATGCCCGCTGGCGACTGGCCGAGGTGTTTCGCCGCACGCGACCGGGGATCGTCCTCGCCCCCTATGCGGAGGACGTTCACCCCGACCATGTCGCCGCCAGCCAGCTCGTCGACGATGCAAGGTTTTGGGCCAAGCTGTCACGGAGCGATCTGCCCGGCGAGCCGTATTGGCCACCGAAGCTGTATCACTTCTGGAGCATTCACCTGCGCATCCATCCGCAGCCTGCATTCGTGATGGACATCAGCGCGGTGATCGATCGCAAAATGGAGGCGGTCCGCTGTTACAGCAGTCAGCTGATCGAGCAGCGCTCGCGGCAATACCCGACTCCATTGGATGACATTCGCGACAGAGCGAGGTATTGGGGCTGGACGATTCACACGGCGTTTGGTGAGCCATTCGCGAGCCGTGAAGAGATCGGCGTGAGTGATCTGCGAACATTGCTGGGCGGGTAACAGTGCCCGTCACCCGACGAGTCGGCGATGCGTACATCTCTCGATGTGCTGTGAGAGTTCGGATCGAGTGTAGCCGTGATTGTACGCAGAACCCCTCGGCTTCGAGCAGCTCTTCCACCTCGCTGAGGCACGACTGCCCAGGTCCGTGTTTCCAGAGGATACTCTCTGCTTTGTCCCGCCCGGGACAAAGAGGGGCTCGCGGTGGCCTTTCATTCTGCGGAGGCCTGTGATTTCCCTGTACTCCACGTCTGGGAAGCCCTCGGGGTGGAGGGCCGCAAACCCTGCGTCGAATGGCGACGGCACTCCTTCGGCTCTCGACTGAAACACCGGTGTTTCAGTCCGAGACTGCACGCGGCTTGGCGGCACTCCTCGCTGCGCTCGGCCCTCGCTGACGCTTCGGGTTAGTGAGTTGGTGATTGTGACAAAGGTTCAACGATTCGTCCCCCAGCTGGATTCTGTTGCTTCCGACTCCCTCTCCTGTCACGATCAATGCCTGATATCCAACATCAAGCCACGACAACGACTCACCCAAGATTTGGATCATGACATGATCACTCGTCAGTTTACGCTATGCGCCATGCTGTTGTTCGTGTCCCCGTTCGGATGTAGTTCCAGTCCACCAGCGGGCGACAATGCCGCCACAGCTGCCGATCCGGTCAAGAAGAAGACCGACGCGGGGGCTTCCACGGCTAAGGTGGCCATTCGGGAGTGGTCTCGCTTTCGTGGTCCCGATGGTGCTGGCTCAGCGCCGGAGGTCACGCTGCCGCTGACCTGGAGCGCGAGTGAATACATCGCGTGGAAGACTCCGCTGCCGGGCGCGGGAGCCTCCAGTCCGATCGTCTTCGGCGACCATATTTATCTGACCGCCTACACCGGATACTTGGTGCCGGGAGAAGACGGCGGCGACCTTTCCCAGCTGAAGCGACACCTGCTCGCCCTTTCGCGTGACAAGGGGCAGATCATCTGGGACAAGGCCATCCCCGCCGACTTGCCTGAAGAGAAAAGCATTCGTGACCACGGCTTTGCGGCCAGTACACCCGTGGCAGATGCCGAGCGGGTCTACGTCTTCTTCGGGAAGACCGGTGTGCTGGCGTTCGACCATTCCGGCCAGCAACTCTGGAAGGCCAAGGTCGGCGAGAAGACGCACGGCTGGGGGAGTTCGGCCTCACCGATTTTGTACAATGATCTGGTCATCATCAATGCGAGCGTCGAAAGCGAGTCCCTCGTGGCGCTCAATCGAGAGACTGGTCAAGAGGTCTGGCGAGCCGGAGGGATCCATGAAGCCTGGAACACCCCGCTGATCATTGAGGCGGGCGGGCGGCCTGAACTGGTCGTGGCGACGCAGGGCAAGGTACTCGCCTTTGATCCCGCGAGTGGAAAACCGCTCTGGTCTTGCAACACCGACATCACCTGGTACATGGCCCCCAGCGTCGTCGCGCATGACGGGGTGGTCTATGCGATTGGCGGTCGCTCGGGGATCACCGCCCTCGCGGTGCGCGGGGGTGGCTCGGGAGATGTGACTACGACACAACGTCTCTGGACGATTCAGGAAGGTTCCAACGTTTCGTCCCCCGTCTTTCATGAGGGGCATCTGTACTTCGCCAATGACAACCGCGAGGTGGCCTACTGCGTGGAAGCGGCGAGCGGTAAGGTCGTCTACGAGCAACGCCTCAACCGCGCGGGGCAGATCTATGCCTCAGCACTCCTCGCGGCCGGTCGTGTTTATTACACCACCCGAGACGGGAAGACGTTTGTGATCGCCGCGAAGCCCAAGTTTGAGGAGCTGGCCGCCAACACGCTCTCCGATGGCGGGCTGTTCAACGCCAGTGCCGCCGTGAATGGCCAGCAGCTGTTGATCCGGTCGGACAAGTTTCTGTACTGCATTGGGGAGTGACCTCGCCGGGTGCGAGGAGCGTTTCTCGAGCCGCGAAGTGGGTTCGCGAGGTACTCGGAGGGAGGGGGCATCGTGCTGAAGTCGACCTCCAAGTTCTTGGCGTGCCTGTTGATCTTCAAGATCGTCGTCGGCACGGTCGTGAGTTACCGCGACTACATGCCGCCGAACTTCGCAGTGGTCTTTCTGGAGGGCCGGGAGTCGTACTTCTTCCGCGAGTACCAGTGGGCGTTTTACCCGCACATCATCTCCGGGCCGTGCTCACTGCTGCTGGGGATGGTTCTAGTGAGTGATCGCTTTCGCCGACAGTTTCCCCAATGGCATCGCGTGTTGGGGCGAACGCAAGTGGTGTGTGTGCTACTGGTGGTTGCACCCAGCGGGCTGTGGATGGCCTGGTATGCGGCGATGGGGCCCGTCGCGGGAGTGGGGTTTGCACTGCTGGCGCTCGCGACCGGCTTGACCGTCACACTCGGGTGGAGGGCCGCTGTGATGCGGCGGTTTGAAGTCCATCGCCGGTGGATGCTGCGGTGCTTTGTGCTGCTCTGCTCAGCAGTGGTGATTCGCGTGAACGGCGGGATTGGATTGGTCGCGGGGATCGAAGCCGAGTGGTTCTATGTCCAGACGGCGTGGACCAGCTGGCTCGTGCCGCTGCTAGTGTTGGAGATGATCATTCAAGGCCAGCGCAGATCGGTCGCTGGACTCTCACAGTCGACCAAACCCCGGCCTGAGATCCATCTCGGCACGCCCCCTGTATGAGATTCTCGACGGGGGGCCTGCTGGTTTAGAGCAGATACAGAATTGCTCTTCCGGACAGGCAGACAGGAATGTCTGCCCCACTCAGCAGTGGCACTGTCCCGCAGCAGAGTGGCACAGACATTCCTGTCTGTGCGAACTGAAGACAGATTCTGAATCTGCTCGAGTTCTCTCAAACCTACATGGGGTCATGCGATCAGGACCGGCTTGGAGCGTCAGATTGACGCACGGTCTCGGTGCATTCAATCATCTTTCATCGTACGACTGCCCCGCCCTCTGTTTCGATTGATCCGCAGAGCAGTTCACTCCGGAGGCGGCGGCAGTTCTAAGAATCGTTGTCTGATCGGAGCAGGAACGGCATCCGGCGGAGGGGGCAGGAGTTCCACGTTTCCTCTCAGCCCATCGGGGCGGACCGGGCCATTGTCCCGGATGGTCAAACGACCTTCTTGAGCAGAGGCCAACTGAGACCGAAGACCGCGCTCCGTCTGGTCCAGGGTCGTCACCATTAGCTGTAGCAATGAGTAATCCTCACTGCTGGCCGTGTCTTCGCTCGGAAGTTCGACTTCGACGATGCTGCACTTCATTGTCTCATGCACATAACCCGCGAGAGATCCGCCCTTGTAAACCCGATCAAACGGAGCTGCGTCGTATGTGGGTAGCAGTTTCCGAGGAAGCATGTCGTCGCTGCGGACGGTTCCCCGGGTGCTGCGCGACTCGACCACATGCACGACGAGTTCCGGATTGAACTGATTGAGGATCTGCATGATGGCCCGAGTCTCGGGCTCGCTGCCGGGTTTCTCTCCCGTTTCCCGGCGGGGACTCGCGGTGAAGCGAGTCGAGGGGAAGTTGCGGTTGAGATCAACACCTCGCGAATTGGTGAGGGTACGATCCGCCTGACCATCGGGGTTGGGGGTGCGCACGACCAGTACCGACAAATGCACGGGCATCCACTCCTCCCGAGCGAGCACTCCGGCCAACTTCTCCGCCAGTGCGACGGTCGATTCCGAGTTGCCAGTCAGGCTGCTCAGTACGGCGATGCGACGCGGACCTTGGCCGAAGACAGCTGTCTCGATGGGGCGGCGTTTGTTGCTCTCGAAATCGCGCCGCCAAGGGACGGGAGCGAGTTCGATGGGAAGCGCGGGCAGGTCGATCAGAGTGGGTTCGGGTTCCTGGTGAGCGACCTCATTGGGGGTGGGAACTGCGGGCGTCGAAGCGACTACCTTGGGAGTCTTGGTGGGAAACGGCGACGACTGGCCGAGATCGACCTCCAGTTCGAGGAACTGCCGCTCTTGAGGCAACAGCTCACGCGGATTACGAGGTGCGGGTTGCCTCAGTGGACGCTGCTGAACCTGTGGGGTTGCGGGGCGCTGAGCGAACGGCTGCTGGGCGTGAGCGAGGCTGCCGAGTCCCATCAGGGGCCAAGCGATCAGCAGCCCCGTACAAATGCGGGTGTAAGTACTCATCTCTGGTCCTCCGTGGGGGAGTCACGGATTCACGAGGGCCGGGTCATTGGGGCGGATGAAGTTCCGACCCAGTCAATCGGGGATTCATTCGTCGTCACAACTCAGCCGCATCCGCAGCTCGTCGAGCTGTTGGGCGTAGTCTTCAGAGGTCGAATGCACATGCTCCCCTTCCGTGATGAAGCGGATCGTGTCACTCAGCGGCAAGCGGTCTTCCAGAATTTGCTCGAACTCATCCAAGTCATGCCCATACATAATGAGCAGCTTGTGTTCATCGAACTGGATCTCCATGGGATACCGCGCGTGCATGATTGCGATGCCAGTACAGCCATCGTTCGTGAGCAGGTCTTCGAAGTCGTAGAGTGTGCTCTTGAGGATGGGGAGATCGATCTGCTCTCGATAGATATCGACATGTCCATCGCGATCGTCTTCATGGCTCGTCTCCAAGACGACGTTGACCTCATCACCGAGTGGCTCCAGCAGATCGATGAACAGATCGAAGAGCCGCTCCTTCGTCTGCGCTGCCATGATGACGGGAATCTTGGTTCCAGTTTCTGGATCGCGATAAGTATCACGACGCCAGCCCGCGCTCGGGATGACGCTCAAGTCCATCGACGGACGAACGGCATCGGTCAGCAAGAAGCTGCCGTAGCGGGCGATCCGCAGATGCTCTTCGAGTTGCTTCTTGTTGGCGGTGTCGAAAGCGCTGCGAGGCTTTGTGAGCGATCCATCGCGGAAGGCGTCCTTCGTCAGTCGCGTGAGGAAACCCATGTTTCTCTCCTTCCGGTCGATTCGTGGTGGCGGTCAGCGTAGACTCGTTGAGAGGTCGGCCAGCGCCGCACTGTTCAATCGGAGTTCAATTCAACCTTAGCACGCTGCCTGGACGTGGGTCGGACTGCGAGATGACGTGAGCCATTTTTCCAAGAAGCGTCTGGAGCAGATGCCACGGGAGCCATTTGGTACGGCTCGACCAGTTGGGTAAGAGGTCGTTTTGTATGGGATGTACGGCGTCGGGCGTTTAGCCGCGACGCGAAGTCTTCGAAGCGGAGCGCGTCTCGCAAGCCATCCGCCAAAAAGAAAACGGATGGCTGAGAGAACCCAGCCATCCGTTCGAATTCAGTCTTGCGAATCAGAATTACTTCTTCTTCGCAGCCTTCTTCGCAGCCGACTTCTTCGCTGGTGCTGCTGCAGGCTTTGCTGCTGCCTTCTTCGCTGCTGCCTTCTTAGCCATGAGTCTCGTCCTTCCAAGAGAACCTGTGTGTTGTCCTGCCGCGGCTACCGGGAGCTTGTGATCGACAAGGACGACACTGTTGAGTTGAACTGATCTACCTTGACCAGTTCGCTTGAACCCACTTGTTGCTGATTGGTCCTTCCACCGACCACCAACTCATGTGTTCAAACATCACATGCGGCAAATGGTATGAAAACTGTGGAAGCATGCAACCCTATTCTTGACACTTTCCGCACAATCTCTAGATGTGGGACAAAACTGCAAACCGCGCGGACCGTCACGATCACTCTCTTCGCGCCATGATGACGTGCGATCACGAGGATGAATCTCGCCCGTGATGAGCGATCACAAATGACTCTTCGTGACTCATGAGGCATGGTCACATGATCATGAGACATGGTTGATCGCGAATGAAATCATGCGACTCTCGACAAGTGACTGCAACGTGTGAGTCATCCTCGGGAGACATCCTTCGTGAAGCGAATGCTTGGCATCGATCTCCTCTTTCAGGTGCAGCAACAATGAGGCCAGACCCAGTGAAACTGGCTGTTTCCATGAACTCAAGGTACATTGCGATGAATCACCACTCGCGTGTCCGTACTGACTCTAGCGACGCGAGTGCTTCAATCAGTGACTGTCTGTCGCACACTTCTATCGGACACTGTCGAGCGTGATGCTGACTAGGGACCATGCCATGACTGAGCCTCTTGAACCACCTCTTGATAAGACCTGTGTGCTCCCCGCAGGAGCGCTGCGTCATGAAGCTCCGGCAAATGACGAGTCACTGTCTCGTGTCGGCCAGATGTTTGGCGAGTTCAAACTTCTTCGTCGACTCGGCAAAGGAGGCATGGCTGAAGTCTGGCTGGCGGAGCAGTCAAAACCAAAGCGACAAGTGGCTCTGAAGTTCATGCACACCGAACTCATGCACGATCCGCTCTTCGTGAAGCGGTTCGAGCGCGAAGCCGATGCCGCTGCTGGTCTCACGCATGCCAACATCGTGCAGGTCTACTCCACCGGGACCGTCAACAATCAGCACTACATCGTGCAAGAGTTCGTCGAAGGACAAACCCTGCGCGACTATCTCCAGAAGCTGACCGCACAAAAGAAACGCATCACCATCGCTGCGGCCCTTCAGATCATGCGGCAGACAGCTGCCGCTCTTGAGACGGCTTCTGAAAAGGGGATCGTGCATCGCGACATCAAGCCCGAGAACATCATGCTTACGGAAAAGGGCGTGGTGAAGGTGGCTGACTTTGGTCTCGCTCAGATCAGTCAGGGAGGTGAGAAACTCATCCTGACCCAGGCCGACACGACGATGGGGACGCCTCTCTATATGAGTCCCGAACAGATCCAGGCGGAGAAGCTCGACCAGCGCTCGGACCTCTACTCGTTTGGAGTCACCGCCTATCACATGCTGTGCGGACAGCCTCCCTTTAACGGCGATTCGGCGATGGCAGTGGCCGTGCAACACCTGAACAGCCCCGCCCCGTCGCTACTCGAGCGTCGCAGTGATCTGCCCAAGCCGTTGTGTGATCTGGTTCACAAGCTGCTTCGTAAGAAGCCCGAGGACCGTTATCAATCATTCACCGAAGTGCTGGAAGACATCCGCACGATGTTCAAGGCCCACAAGAGCGGGACGCTGGCCGAGGTCATGGTTGCCGACGCTGCCAGCCAGGAGGGCGTCCCTCCCGCTCGTCGACTCTATGGCAATCGTCCCTGGTTGACGCTGACACTGCTCGCCCTCTTGACCGGTAGTGCCAGCGCGGGAGTCGGCTGGCTGATGCGCACTCGGATCGGAGCCCCCTCGCAAGCGAAACCCAAAGTCGATCCTCTGCCCACAGCAGAGGCCCAGTTCGTCCACGCGATGTTCCTCGTCAACAACGAGGAAGCCTGGAAGGCCGTCGGCAAATACTACGCCAACAAACCCGCTGAAAAGGTCTGGGTTCAACGAGCGGAAGAGCAGCTGTTGCTGTTCTATCTGAAGGACAAGAGCCGCGAGCGGGAGTCGCTGGATCAGATCAAGGTCTTGGCCGATCTGAAGTATGAAGGCAAGCGGTTCCATCCGGAGTCCCGCCTGGCGGAAGCCTACGTAGCCGCTGGCGCGCGGGACTTCAACAAGGCCAAGAACATTTTGAGCACCGATCGAACATTGTTCGAAGCGGAGCTGAAAGGCCCCTGGCTCAAGCTCTACTTGGATCTTCAGTATCAAGTTGCTGGCCCCCCTCCGGATGGCGGACCCCGGCCCGGCGAAGATGATCGCCGAGGGCCTCCTCCCGGAGAAAAGAGGTGACAGAACTCTCCCCGTTGCACATCCCCGTCTGCTTCGTCTCCGACCTGCATCTGTTCTCTCGCCGCACGCGCGGGCATCTGATCGAAGCCGACATCGTGGCCGCTGCCCGCCGCTCGCGGGTCTGTGTCCTCGGCGGCGACATCTTTGACTTCAAGTGGTCCTCGCATGCGTCCCACCAGGCGAGCCTCACCGCAGCTGTGGAGTGGTTGTGCCGTCTCATTGAAGCGGTCCCGGAGTGTCAGTTCCACTTCGTGCTGGGGAACCATGATGACCTACCGGCGCTGGTGGCGCTGTTACCGGGTCTGGCGACGCGGTATGCGAATTTCTTCTGGGACCGGTTTTACCTGCGGTTGGGCGACACGATCTTCCTGCATGGGGACGCTGCGGACCGGAAGATGAGTCATGACCGGTTGTCGGATCGGCGTGACCGGTTCTCTCATGCTCCCCCTCAACGGTGGGCGCACGGGCTGTATGGGTTGATTGTTCGTGCCCATTTGCACCGCTTAGTTCCGCACGCGGTTTACCCTCCGCTGCTGGTGGCGGACCGTTTATTGAAGTACCTGCGCGAGGTCCAGCATGGTCCGGAAGAGGGGGTGCGGCAAGTCTGCTTCGGCCACACACATCGACCACTGGCGGGTTACTCTCGAGGCGGAGTCGTGTTCCATAACGGCGGTGCCCCGATTGGACGAGCGTACTACCGGATCGTCGAGATCCAGGTGACAACGCAGTCTCCGTGGGACAATGCCTCAGCGGAATGAGGCATCGCCTCCACCAACCCGACGCGTCAGCGAGGGCGGACGCTCACCGACGTTCTACGAACGCTCGACGAACCTTGGCCGGATACCTCGCTGGGCTCGGCCCTCGCTGACGCTTCGGGTTGGTGGGGCCTGCTACACTGACGCAGCATCAGATCACATCATCCTTGAGGGGCAACACCATGACTATTCGAGTCGGCATCATCGGAGCGGGCGGCATTGCGGCCAAGCTGCATCTGCCGGAGTTGTGTGCGGTTCCGGGGGTCGAGGTCTCGGTCCTGGCGGGTCGGCGGCAGAGTCGGCTCGACACGCTCTGTCAGAAGTTCAACGTGCCGCGCAGCACACACTCCTATGAAGAGGTCATCGCCGACCCGAACATCGACGCGGTGGTCGTCGCCTTGCCGCATCCGCTGCATGTGAAGTACGGGTTGATGGCCCTCGCAGCTGGCAAGCACGTCCACATGCAGAAGCCGCTGAGTACATCGCTCGAGGAGGCCGAGCAGTTTGTGCAGGCCGCCGAGCAGACCGACCGGACGGTGTTGTGTCTGCCGTATGTCGCACGACCCGCCTTGTTGGCGGCGCGCGAGTGCATCATGCGCGGCGACCTCGGCAAGATCTCCGCAGCTCATTGCCGTTTCAGCCACGGAGGCCCCGAGGTCTACTACGCCACCATCCAGCAGATCCTGAAGGAAGAAGAGGAGGACGACCTCTGGTTCTTCGATGCGCAGCGTGCCGATGTCGGGGCGCTGTTCGACATGGGTGTCTATGCCATCGCCCATCTCGTCACGCTGCTCGGCACGGTCCGCTCCGTCACCGGACGCTGCACCACGGTCGACAAGCCGACCACCCTCGAAGACACAGCGGCGATGATCCTCGATTTTGCCGGTGAAACGCTGGGAGTGGCGGAGACGGGCTGGTGTGACGGAGCGCGGACCTATGGGTTCGAAGTCCACGGGACAAAGGGGAAGCTGGTCAACCCGCCGCTGACTCCACACCTGCTGAAGTACCGACCGAGTACGGTCGTCGATGAAGACGGCGGGCTCATCCAGGACGCCGTCGACTGCTCGAAGTTCTCGAACGTCGACTCGCACCAGCACTGGATCGATTGTATCCGCGAACGGAAGCAACCCCCGTACTCGAACGCCCGCCACGCGCGGCATGTGACGGAGATCATGCTGGCCGGATTGGAGTCTTCGAAGACCGGGCGAACGGTGGCGATTCGGTCGGAAGTATGAATCAACACCAGCGGTTCGAGAGCACGACACCTGCTGGCTCTTGAACACCCTCCGCTCCGGGGCGCGGGACGCACGATGGTGCAGTGGCCATGCTCTGTTGTACTCCGGAGAGCCCAGCGCGCTCGCCAGATGTCGTGGGTGGCGGGGTCAGAAGGCTTTGCGGATGGCCCCGGCCCAGTAGAACGCCGCTGAGCGATTTGAAGGAGAGCATGAGCGGTCACTCGCGTCTGACGTGCCTTTCGAGGCAGCACTGGGAAGTTCGGCGAGCGGGCCGTCATCCGAGTCGGGGCCATCCGCAAAGCCTCCTGACCCCGCCACCCAGGAAGTCCCCCCTGGGTCGGGAGCGAGATACGCCTTCGAATTTCTCTGAGCATGTGCGGACTTCGACCGTTTGCAGTGCTAGGTCGTATCCCCTTCTGGTCGCGGACTTGCTCCTCACCCGGTCTTCCCTTCAAAATGTGCGAGATGCCGTGAACCCCAATCTGTCCGAGTCGCACACTTCCGATGCCCGCCTCTACTCCTCTCACTCCTCGCTCCCTGACCGATCACGTGGTGATCGTCGGTGTGGGTCTCATGGGCGGTTCGATCGCTCGGGCTTTGAAGGCGCGTGGCTTGGCGGGAAAAATCACCGGACTGGGTCGCAACCGCGAGCGACTCCTCTCGGCTCAAGAGGCGGGTCTGCTCGACGCTGTGGCGACTTCGGCGTCCGCATTGGAGTCGTTCTCCCTTGCGATCGTCTGCACGCCCGTCGACCGCATTCCCGAGGATGTCCGAGCCCTGCTGGCTGTCGCCCCGGCCTCGGCCCTCATCACGGATGCCGGAAGCGTCAAGGCCCGCATCTGCCGCGAACTCGCCTCACAGAGACCGGGCCAAGCGGTGTTCCTGGGATCGCACCCGATGGCTGGTTCCGAACAAGGCGGCTGGGAACACTCCAGCGCCCAGCTGTTCGAGGGTCGCATCTGCGCGATCACCCCCACGGGGCACGCGGAGCCCGTGGTCCAATCGATCGAGCGGTTCTGGTCCGCTCTGGGCATGGGCACCATCCGTCTGGTCCCCGACCAGCACGACCGCATCGTCGCCCTGACCAGCCATCTGCCACACGCGACAGCGGCCGCCATCGCGTCGCTGTTGGCTCCCGAGGCGTGGCCGCTGACCGCGTCGGGCTTCCGCGATACGACGCGCGTGGCCAGCGGCGACCCCGCGCTGTGGGCCTCCATCCTGATCGAGAATCGAGACGCTGTCGCCGATCACCTGCGGAAGCTCATCGGAGTTCTTGGTCAGTTGGTCAGCTCGCTCGATTCCTCGGATCGTGGCGAAATCGAAGCACTGCTCCTGAAGGGGAAAACTTGCCGCGACGAGTGGCTGCATGCACGGGCCACGAACACCGCTGGAATGCCCCCACAAGGGTGAGACATACGGCCAGGGCGACCCCTGAAATGGCCTGACTTGCACCAGAAATCGAGAGAGACTCGCTGGTCATCACTTCCCCGTGTGTCAGCGATAGACCAAGATCGATCTCCTCATCCAATCGGATCACTGGCGGCTTCCTCGACACTCGCTATCGTGTTCAAATGCAGTATCGTCTGCTCCATCACACATCACCCTCCTCTCTCTCAAGACTCCCCATCGTGCCGACAGCTGAGATTGAAGACACCTACGCCGAGGCATTCCGCAGCATCTATGCCGAGGTGCTGGTCACCGCCCAGAATCGCCCGTGGCTTGACCATGCGGTGCAGGCGGCGACGGGACATGCCAGCAGCTCGATCTTGTGCGACTGCGAAGCGGGTCTCGACCGGTACGTGGGGCCCGGCGGGGACGAGTCATTCGCGACGCCAGATGGACGACCCGGAGCGATTCTGCAATTCCATGTGCCGAGGTTTAAGAAGGACCGCGAGGCGGTACTGGAGCGGGTTCTGCTGGCGCGGTTGAGCCAGAACGTGTTGACCTGCCCGACGACTGCCTGCTTCAGTCTGCAAGCGACCGAGAGCTACTTCAAGCTGGGGCGGAAGATCTCGCTCTTTGGAGACGGTCATCAGTTCCGAGCGGAGCGATTCGGGCGCAAGGTATGGGTGCTGCCGATCATGATGGGGGAGTTCGTCATCGATCGCCGATTTGGCTTTCGCGACGGACTGATGGGAGGCAACTTGTGGTTCCTCTGTGAATCGGTCGATGCCGCACTCGAAGCTGCGGAGCGATCGGTCGTCGGAGCCAGTCAAGTGCCAGGGGTGATCTTGCCGTTCCCAGGCGGAGTGGCATCGAGCGGATCGAAGGCGGGGAGTGCTTACTCGTTCTTGATTGCCAGTACGAACCATCCGTTCTGCCCCACGCTGAAAGAGAAGCTCGGCGAGGCTTCGCGCGTGCCGCCGGGAGTGACTTCGATCAGCGAGATCATCATCAATGGGTACGATCTGGAGACAGTCGCGCGGGCGACTCAAGCGGCGATTGAGGCAGCGAAGCACACGCCCGGCCTACAGAAGGTTTCAGCGGGCAACTACGGTGGCCGCCTTGGGAAGAACTTTGTCTATCTCCACCCGGAGAGTCAGCCGAAAACGTAAGGTCGACCGAAATCTCCAGCAGCTTGACCCGCAGAGTCCGGAGTTTCTCCAGATTCTCTCCGTCATCAATCCCGGTCTTTGTCAAACTGCCTCCTCATTTTGTCGATATTTCTCTTGAGAAATGGATTTCGGAAGGGTAGTTTGACCAGTGAAATGATTTCCCCGACGAGAAGGGACTCTCCGCAGCGGACAGCTGTGTCAAGCACTGTATGAGCAGCACACAGATTCCGTGGTTCCAGCGCTAGTAAGCGGCCCCGTTCGTGGGACCGTGTTCGTGGGAGACTCGCGGTCACAGCGAGCAGGCAGAGGGGCATCCCTGTGCCGGATGGGAGGATCCAGTCATGGACATGTATTTGACTCGACAGTTCGAGGGACCGGTCGATCCGGTCGAAGAAATGAAACTCCGGACGTGGGCCAGGACGCACTATCAGCCTCCGAAGCAACGCGACACGAAGTGGCACCCCGTGATCCTGGATGAGATGGGTCGCAAGGATCGGGAACTGGTGGGCTAGAGCAGATTCAGAATTACTCCTCCGGAAAGGCCGACAGGAATGTCTGCCCCACTGAAGAGTGGCACAGACATCTCTGTCTGTGCGAACTCAAGACAAATTCTGAATCTGCTCGAGTTGACCACCAAGTTGAACTTTCCGGTCGCCGAATTCGCTACTCCGCGACCAACTCGATAGCCTTTCCGGAGTGTTTCAGACTCTCTGAGTCGCACGCCATGAGCGATCCACTTTCGTAGATTCCAGTGAGGGGTAAACAGATCGCACAGATCTGCAACCGGATGTGGCGGCGACCTCATGTGGTCGGTCGCCCGCCTCCACGCTGAATCTGTGGTGATTCAGCTCACGACAATTTGCTTCGCAGTGCGATGTGAGTGGGGTCGTTGAGCACTTCAGCTTCGACTCGGTCAGGAGTCCAGGCTCCGCCGTGGGACGAAAACAGAATGCGGGACTGGAAGACCTGACCCGCTTGCGAGGCATCCTGCCCCGGCCAGCGACCGACGAATGATCCAGACTCGGCTCCGGTACGCTGCCGAATCCACTCGGGCTTCGGGCCGTCGGTTTCGAACCACTTCCCAATCGTGTCGGAATCCTGCGGCGTTTCGAGCTTGCCGATCAGCTTGGTGCTGCAGTTTCCGAAGATGTTGTAGTCGACGGATCGGGGGCTTTGTGTGCAGACCAGGCAGCCGACGCCGAACTTGCGAGCCTGGGTGAAGAGTCGGGTGACGGGCATTTTGGCCACGGGCTTGGAAGCTCCGGCGGGCAGGAAGTCTCGGGCCTCGTCGAGGTAGAACAGCAGCTGTGGTCGCGACGGGTCTCCCCCGGTGCAGCACATCCAGCGGTAGACCTCGGTGGCGAGGGCTGCCAGGAACGCATGCTTCTCGACATCGGTGAGGGCGTTCAAATAGATGATATTGAGCGGCACCTTGCCAGGAGTTACGGGGGTTCGCATCTGATCGATATCCAGTGCGACTCCTCCGGTGAACAGCTTCTTCAGCGGTCCGTGGGCCAGCGCGTTGATCTGTCTCCCGAACGTCTCACGCTCGGACTTCTTGATGAAGTGGTCCGCATTCGCAATGCCCACCGATTCCGGCTCGATCACTGCGTTGGCAATCTCACTCAGTTCGAGTGACTCGCGCAGCGTCGATTCCACAAGAGCGCGCAGGACGCGCGCGATAAACGCTTGTTGTGCGTCCACGGACTTCTTACCCGCAGAGACGAGTCCCACCAGATTGAGCGCGATCGAGTCTATCATCCCGGTGTACTCTTCTTCGCGACGTTCCGCCGAAGCCTCTCGAACATCATCCCGGCGCGGGAGTCGGATCGGATTCAGTCGCAGCCGGATCGCATGCGACGTTCCGGGAGTGAAGATTCGCGTCTCCACTCGCTCCGAGAACTCTCGATACCTCGCGAGCTCCTGCGGAGACTTGGCCGCGATCTCCGCTTCGGGACGCCGCTTCAGGAACTGCACCAAGTCCCCTTGCGGATCGATGGCCAGGACAGGGACACCATTGAGGATCGCCTCTTCAGCAATGACCTTTGCCAGCCAAGTCTTGCCGCTGCCCGCCGCTCCGACGACGGCGGTGTGGGTACACAGGTGCATCGACCGGATGGATACGGGGGCCTGATTGTGGGACAGCCTACCCAAGGACAAGGCGTCTTGTCGTCCCGCATTCTTGAGGCGGGTCGGTGGCTCTAATGAGCCGACCGGAACTGGCAAGATGACCTCACTCGTCGTGAGTGTCCGTTGATCAGCTTCGGCATTCTCTTGTTCCTCGGTGGCCCGTTCTTCGTCGACCGCTCGCTCTTCTTCGGCGACCTCTTCGGGAGTGATGACAGGAGGATCAATCACCACGACTTCGATCTCGTCACTCCTCTGGGGTTTCCAGTCGATCAATCCTCCCAGGGACTTGGCTCCGAGTTCCGGCTCACAACGATGTCTCCACTGGCAGCTCCCACAGTAGGATGTTTCTCCCGGTGGCAACTGCCCCATCCCCTGCTCGGCGGAGTACCGGCTCCATTCGACCATGGACGCCAGCAGGTTGTAGACCTTGGCCCGCTCGCTCTCGACTTGCTCCCAAGACATCTCTACAACATGCCGAGCGGGGTGTAGGTAGAAGACCGCTGCGTCGCATTTGAAGCGATGCTGGTAATGGTACATCAAGGCATAAATCGCGACCTGATATTGATCCTTGTTCGGGTTCGTCGCGGGGGCCAGCTTGTAGTCCACGATCCGCAGCCGTTCATCGCGCCAGTCAAAAAACAGATAATCCAGTCGCCCCGTGACGTGAACCGGCTGACGCTCAGGCCCGACATGGAACGTCACATCGACCCGCTTGGGCATATCGGCAAAGAGCTGGTCGACGATCTCGTCCGGATCTTTTCTGATCGTCTTCGCGTAGTGGATGATGTCTGCCAGCTCACCCATGTAGGTTTCGACGCACTTTGAAAAGTTGGCGATGATCTCGGGAGACTTCTTCCTCAACTGACCATGATTCAAGCACTCCTGTTGTAGAAACGTCATGAGGGAACGTAGCAGTTCGTCTCTGCTGGAAGCCCGCCGCACGATCTGGCGGACGGCATCACCCTTCCCAGCCAGGCGGTTGAACTGTTCCACCGTCACGTGGAACAAGCTTCCGCCCGCTGTGGTTTCTGAGTCACCCTTCTCCCAGATGCGGGTGATGCGCGGCGTCATCGACTTCCGCCGCCGGTTCTCCAGTGCGTCGAAATACAGAATGCGCGGGCAACTAGCGGCCACGCGGATCTGGGAGACGGTGTAGTGAACCGGAGCAAGGAAGGGCACAGGAGGGTCCATTTCGAAGTTACTGAGCACTCATCAGCAGCAGGCCATTGAGATGAACCTTCGACGTGAGTCGCGACTCAGACTCCATTCTTTCGGCAATCGACACCACCAAATCATGGGTCTTCTGGAAATCGAGATGCGACATGCCGGGTTGCCCCATGACTTCGGACGCCACATCGTTGGTGGTCACGCAGATTTTCCAGCCGAGGTTTCCACGAATGATGGTGGCAATCAGATCTTTCACCTCGGGGGGCAAAGGCTGAGGAGACGGTGGAGGTGTCGCACTGGGCTCCGTCAGTAATTCCCTGAGCAGAGGGTGCGTTCTGAAGCGATCCTGACGATGTAAGGACTCGATCACTTCAGAAGGTGTCGCTCCCGAGTCCGAGCGATTCGTATACTCAATCGTGAGATTCGCCGCATCGTCGATGGCTGAACGAATGGCGTCGAGTTCGACGTACTGTTGAAAAGTCAGCTTGATGTGACGGAAGCGCTCGAACCCCATGCCCACCAGAGTCGCGTAGTCCTGGCTGATTCGCGGAGTCGAGGGCAATGGGGCTCTTTCGTCATCGGTGACGAGAATGCGGTGACTGATTTCTTCGGGGACTTGGGTGGCCAGCCGATCCAGTGGTCGCCATGCGGAATTCCCATTGCGAGCCACAATGATCGTCACCGCAGAGCGGACCTTGATGCCCGAATCGGCGATGCGCTCCTCAATTTTTAAGTCAAACAGTCGAGGCACTTCGTTCATCCGGCGAACCCGCAGCAGGGAGTAGTGCTGACTGACATGCTCAACCTCCAGCAGTCGCAACAATAACAGTTCCAGGACCGTGACCAGATGATCCGAGTTGGGCGGTGCGTGGCTATCTCGCAGCTTAGCAATACGACTATTCACATCGTCGGCCACCGCCTGATCGATGACTTCCGCTTCGGTCTGAACGGTTCGATGGGGAGGGGTTTCCGCCCAGCTCGCCAGCCAGACTTTCGCCCCCAATTCTCGAAGTCGCTGCTGCTCCATCTGCCAGTTCTGATCCGCCCAGGCGACTACCGATCGAGGTCGGAACTCGGGGGATTGACCAAATCTCTCCTCGAACTCCTGTTCACCCAGAGGGAATAAGGCATGGCTGACTTGCATCGCCCCGATGTCGGGAAGACTTCTCGCCCGGGAGTGAATCGGTCGAAGTCGCTCGACCAGTATTTGCCGGGCCTCCCTCGCGGTGACCAGATTGAGATCGATCCGCACGCGGGCCATCATGTCCCATTGAGCCTCAGTGATGACGCCGTCTTTGCGCATCGTCAACACCGTCTCTTTGATCCCAGAGGTGACGAGCAGCAGCCCTTGCTTTTGGTCGAGCAGCTTAAGGCCAAAGGCCGCGAGATTTGCAACACGCTCTCGCCCGATGTTGTCGACCTGGTCGACGCAGAGCAGCAGCGTCCGTCCACTCCGATGACATAAGGCCGTGACAATCTGAAACACTTGAGCGATGTGCTGATCGTCCGGAAGCCGCACGAGCCCATCTTCATCGAGATGCCGCGCGCGGGGTGGGATTCCCAGGAGAGTGGCCATCTCGGGCTCAATCCCATCCCCCGACAGCCAATCAATCATGGCCTCCACGAGCTTCCATTCTTTCGTCGTAACGACTGCGGGGTTCACCTTCTTGAAAAATTGAAACAGGATCTCAAACACAGCAGCATTGAACGGTGCCGAAATCCCTTCGCTACGAAACTCCAGCGAGTCGACCGCTTGCTGGTAGATCTTCTTCGCCGTTTTGGACTGGATGTTACGATTGCCATCCGGAGTAATAATCGTCCACAACAAGGTGTTCAGCGAAGACTGCTTGACCTTGGTCCTCCCCCCCACCAGTTCACTGATGACCGAACGCAATAAGTGTCGTGGGATGTGCTGGGGTGATGACAAGATATTCGGCAGATAAACACAGATGGCCCTGACCTCGGTCTGGGCCCAGTGGAACAGTCGTGACACCAGATGGCTCTTGCCGACTCCCGCCCCACCCCACAGCAATACGCCGATCGACCGGCTTTGCTCCTGCACCTGAAGTGTCAGTGACTTGAGCTGTTCGAACTCCTGGCTGTGAATGCTGTCCACCGTCGGCACATCATCTTCCGGAGCGGTGACCTTATCCGATCCGAACGGGTTCGAGCCGCGAATCGCGTCAAAGAAATCGTCGTTACAGGAGTACATATCCAGTCCTCGGTCAACTGTGTGAGTCGCTGTGTGGGGGCTCATTTCGAGAGAGTCTCGATCGCTGCGAAAGGGGAACGGAGACTGATTCAACCCATCTTCTTGCAATAGACCAATCGCGTTCCGAATTCCTGTATCCCGGCGTCATGTTCCTGTTGCGATAAGGTGATCCCGTTCCCTTCGGAGGGCATCAGCGAGTACCGGCGAGCCAGCCGCAGCGTATGCAGCCCTGCATCGAAATCCGCTCGCCCGTATTGCGGGAGCGCGAGACGAAGATCCAGCAGCTTTACGAAGTTGTACCCCCCATCGTGTGCATCGAGACCGGTGAATGTGTGATCAAAGGACTCGGCGAATGTTGTTCCACCCGCTGGAATCGGACTTGACGTTACAACTACGGACTCGTGCGGAGGAGCCGTGAGTGGTCCCCGATGGGGGGGGCAGTTCGTCACATCTCTGAGGCGAAACAGCAGTGTCTTCTTGGCGAATCGCAGAACGCCGAACCCTGGCGGGCAGCTCACCGAGATCTCATCGACAGACCGAGAGAACGCCGGGGAAAGCTGTGGGCTCAAGTGCTTTTGTTTTTTCAGCGCCGCCACCTCGACGGCGGTGTCGCCGGCCTTGAGGGCGGATTGGAAGATGCGGTCCATGATTCGTGGATCGCGTGCGCCGTGATCGACATTCTCCGACAGCAGCAACCACCCCTTGGGCTCCTTCGCGAAGACCGAGATCACCTGGCTCTGAAACGGCTCAGACGCCCGCGCGAGGGCGGTATATTTCTCATGAGCAGCGCCGGGAATCCGCGCGATCAAGTCGGACCACTCGAAAATCACTCCTTGTGAACCGGGCGAGTGCTTAAACGCCTGCACCAGGTCGTCTGACAGGGTCAGCCACGGCAAAGGAAAGCGAACATCGTGCAGCTTCTGAACGGTTGCCTTGGCAGTCTTCCCGGGGACTTGGACCGCATTGACGAAACTCGGCAGCGTGCCCGATTTCAAACGCTCTTCCCAGTGCAACTTGAACGGGGTTGCCAGCTTCTTCGCCAGTACGCCAGCCGCTGCCATCTCTTTCACGGAGATGATCGGCTGTTGAGGTGAGCATAGCCGTTCACACAGAATTTGCAGCAGACGCTCATCCCCGGCCAAGCGTTCGATGTCTTCTTTGTCGTTGAGGATCGCCAGCGAATCAAGATCTCCGTCGATTGCCAGGACGCACCGGGACTTCAAGGGTGCCTTCGCCAAGGCCGCTCTCAAGTCGGTTTCGCTGATCCCGGCGGCCACATCCTGAGCCACCTCCCGCAGCGAGGCCGGATACCCTGCCTTCTCATTTCGCCGACGCTCAAGCGATTCCACGATCGATTTGGCCAGCGATGCCGCTGGATCAATTGCCGTCTTCTTGGCCATCAGAATTCTCACATCAACAAATCACACTCGCCGAGTATCAATCACGAGTTCCATCAGCTCAGTTTCTTAGAAAACGAGTCACCAATCAATCCACTTCAGTCGATCGTGCATAGGCTCACTCACAGAGTCTCTGGTGAGCCACCGGACCACGATCGCCTTGGCCATTGAAGATCAGACCACATCACCACGGATCGATCGGCTCGCCCGCCATGCCAGAACGCCGAAGACGCACTCGTGGACGCGGCGAAGTGGTTCGTGGCGGACGAAGCGTTCCAGGTCCCTCGCCCTCCGAGTGGTCGGGGCTTGCCACCACTGGATGCCCGCCTGCTCGCTGTCCAGATGGGTCACAGACGATTCGACGGCGAGCCGATCCTCGAAGCACTTCATTCATTCCGTGCTGGCTTGTCAGGCAACGCCGACAACGACACGGTCGCTGAGCTGAGAAGAAGTGATCAGTGTCCTGGAACCGAGTACGCAGGAAGTCGTCTGTGAGTCGAAGCTGACCAAAGAAGCCGGTGATGCCCTTCCTCCCACACAGTGCCCGCAGGTTGAACGTGTTGTGCTTCCGCTCGTCCGGAAAAGGGATGGCGAATCACTTCGCAACTGAGAACCCGGGGCCTCCGGCAAAGCATTCTTCCCCAACACACCCCAAGTAAAACCCCGGTGATCACCACGTTCCGGGAAGTGCTGGTTTTCAACGCGCCCATGGGAGAGTGATGCCCGGTCTCGCTTGTTTTCGTTATATTCCCGGCCAGCGTTCTGAACCTCCCGCCCCGATCTGACGCAGCTGTTCCCTCTCATCGAGTTGCCCCATGCCCGTCCTGACCCATCCTCAACTCAACACACTCGCCACTCGCATCTTGGAAGGAGCCGGTGTCTCGGCGACCGATGCCGCGATTGTCGGACACGAATTGGCGGATGCCAACCTCGTTGGCCACGACAGCCACGGAGTCATGCGGCTGGTGCAGTATGTGCAGATGATTCAAGACGGGCACGTCAAGCTGGGTGCTCCGCTGGCGATTCTGAAAGAGGCCCCGGGGTATGCCCTGATCGATGGCGGTTTCAACTTTGGTCAGGTGGTGATGAACCAGGCACTCGAGCTCGCCATCGCCAAGGGCCGCGAGACCGGGACCGCCACCGTCCTGATCCGTAACTGCAACCACGTCGGTCGGCTGGGGGCCTACACCCAGCGGGCTGCAGAGGCGGGGTTCCTGGCCACGATGTGTGTCAACGCTCCCGGTCCCGGCGGGGTCGCTCCGTTCGGCGGGGTCGAGCGGCGACTCGGTACTAACCCGATCAGCATGTCGGCCCCGCTGGGCGACTCGGCGATGGTCCTCGACATGACCACCAGTGCCACAGCGGAGGGGAAGCTGCGGGTGTCCCACCAGAAGGGGGAGCAGGTCCCCGAGGGGCTGATCATCGGCAGCGAGGGAAACCCGACAACCGATCCGGGCGTGTTTTATAACGCTCCGGTCGGGTCGATTCTCTCGCTGGGCGGGGCGACGATGGGGCACAAGGGGTTCGGCATGGCGGTGATGATCGATGTCTTCTGCGGCATCCTCTCCGGGAGCGGCATCGGGCGGACCGACCTGCCGCGCGGGGCCAACGGGGTCTGGATGTCGCTGATCTCGGTCGAACACTTCCTGCCCCGCGACGAGTACGACGCCTGGATGGCGAAGTACGCGACCCACATCAAGAGCAGCCGCACCGCCCCCGGCGTCAAGGAGATCCTCCTCCCCGGCGAGATCGAAGAACGCCGGGCCGCCGAACGAGCAGCGAACGGTGTCAGCATCCCGGATGAGACGTGGCGGCAGATCACTGAGTTGGCCGGGAAGTTACAGGTGTCGCTGGCGGGGTTGTAGAAGAAGTGGAGGAGAGGGGAGAGTCAGAAGTGACAAGGCAGCCCTGTCTCCAGTCGCTCACCTGCGTGCCTCATGATATGTTGGTAGCCGTTGTCCTCTGCCCCCTCTCCCCACTGGCGGCGCGACTTTCGGAGAGGGCGTGGCTGTGGGGAGAGGGGGAAGAAGCTGGCACCTAGTTAACTTTTCTGTTAGCCGTCATTGAGCGAGCGTCATGGATCGAGAGCTTTCAGACGATGTTCACGATCGCATCAAGCGTTATTGCGACGAGGGTGATTCTCTCGCCGAGGCGGCGTGTTACCCGGATGCGATTACTCAGTACGACCAGGCGCTTGCACTCTTGCCGACACCACATCAGGACTGGGAAGCTGCCACTTGGGTATACGCAGCCATTGGAGACTCGCACTTCCTCGCTGGTAATTTCGAGCGTGCGCGTCAGGCGCTCACCACCGTTATGCTGTGTCCGAACGCACTCGAAAATCCGTTTCTCTGGTTGCGCAGAGGGCAAGTTTACTTTGAGCTTGGAGACATGAAGCAGGCACAGGACAGTTTGGCCAGTGCATTCATGCTGGCGGGCCGCGAGATATTCGAGCGCGAGGACTCTAAGTATGCAGCATTCATTTTTCCCAAGATGGAGGAGACGACATGACGGCAAACCATGCGCTGTAGCGAACCCGGCCATCGCGTCCGGTTGCAATCCACGCCTCCAGCGGGCCGGATCGCTGAGTTTGGGGCGATGTACTCAGGTCGCTCGTCGCTCAACCTCACCAACTGCTCTGGCCACATTCCCCCCGACCTGACCACAATGCGGGGCGCGGGAGATCATCGTCTCCCTCACGGAGGAACGGTGTGTGCGTCCCAACGGTCGGTGCCGCTGACTCTGCCCCCTCTCCCCACAGGTGACGCGACTTTCGGAGAGGACATGGCTGTGGGGAGAGGGGGCAGGGACTGGCCTGTCACCGATTGTTGGAACGCACGCACGGAATGGAAGGTCGGTCACGGATGCCTCACTTTTACCCCCAGGACCTCGCACGCTTCGTCAGCGAGAAATGGGATGCCGATGCGGGGTGGGACTTGCTCCCGCGCCAGGAGGTTCTCGAACAACTCCTCTCGGCGTGCTATCAAGCCAGCCTGCTCTCGGAAGAGCAGCGCAAGCTGACGTTTCGCATTCTCGCCTGCTCCCCGCAAATGCTCTCCCCGGACGACAGCCCGCCCACGGGGCTGCACCGGATGCTCTTTTCACCCGGTCGACCGCTTAACGAGCAGGAGCTGCGACGGCTGGCCCCAGCTGCGGAGTTCCATCGGTCGCTGATTGGAGCGCATTGGCAGCGAAACGGGGATCTGTCGATCTGGGGGCTGGTGCATTCCGGGCCGAGGTGGCTGCAAGCGGCGCACGGTGGCCGACTGATGCCCTCGCCACTGCCGCCAGGTCTGGTCATCTGCGTCAAGGGCCCCGGCCAGATCACTGTCTGCCAGGGAAGCATCGCCCTCGGCATGCTCGTCAACGGCCAGATCCTGCAACCCCAGCTGGATGTCTTCGAGTCGACGTGGCTCCCGGCGATGTTTCAGGAGTCGCGGCGTGAGTCGCGGCAGGAGTACATCAAGCAGTTCGGCGAACCGCAGAACACCGATCCCTCGATCATCGAGCGGTTGACGGGACTGCTCGCCCAGCATGTCGTGCGGCGGATCATCAGCTTGGTCCGCGCTCGCAAGCACGGGGGAGCTGTGCTGTTTGTCGACCCCGAGGTGGGCCGCAAGCTGATGGCGTCCAATACGTTTTTGCAGGTCAAGTATCGCTTCTTGGACGAGGAGCCGCGTCGCCGGTTTCGCTCGCTGGTCTTCCGCTTGATTCACCGGTTGCAGGCGATGCACAGCGACGAGGGCGGCATCACCTGGGAGCAATTCCTGACCACGAATGACCCGCTGGTGCAGCACCTCGACGAGGCGATCTTCGAGCTGGCGCATATGGTCTCTGGCCTCACCAGCGTCGACGGGGCCGTGCTGATGACCAATCGGTTCGAGATCCTCGGCTTCGGCTCCGAGATCTCCGGCTCGCTCCCCGAGGTCGAAACCGTACAACTCTGCGAGGACGCCGAGGGCGAGGTCACGCATTTCATCCGTACCGATGGCGTCGGCACCCGCCACCGCTCCGCGTTCCGGTTTTGCAACCGCTTCCCCGGCTCGCTGGCCATCATCGTCTCCCAAGACGGCAACGTCCGCTTCGCAGCTGCGCGCGAGGAGAAGGTCTATTGCTGGGATCACGTGTCGGTGAGTTTTTTGGATGTGTAAGGGAAGTTGTTAGTTTTCAGTCAGCAGTTGTGAGTGGGCGAGCGTAGTATGATGTGAGGTGTGGTCGCTCGCACGCGGAACGGCGAGCCCCCGGCGTGAGCCGGGGTGTCCGAGCCGGACCGCGTCGCCCCAGGAACCGACTCAACTCCGGTCGTTCACTTCGCCGCTGTCCACCGGGGCAGCGGACGTACTCTCGACTGAACACCCCGGCTCACGCCGGGGGCTCGCCGGAATGTCTCCTGGCAATCCGTGTGAAGGTTACTTCTGTCCTGTGAGCGAGGAGTGATTCCGATGAACGCGAATTCAGAAGTACGGTTGGAATTTCTGCGAGTCGTTTCGGTACAGAAGCGGCGGTTGGGATTCACCATCGTCGAGTTCCTTGTTGTTCTGGCGATTCTTGCCGTGCTGATCGCACTCTTTATCCCCTTCTCTCGATTGGGAGGCATACGAAATGCCTCGCTCCGATCCCAGTGCATGAACAACCTCAAGCAAATCGGACTGGCACTGCACAACTATCACGACAAGTACCAAGCCTTCCCCCCAGCCTACACGGTCGATGCCAGCGGCAAGCCGCTGCACAGCTGGCGAACGCTGATCCTGCCATTTGTGGATCAGCAGTCCCTCTACGACAAGATCGACCTGTCCAAACCGTGGGACGATCCCGCGAATGCCGAGGCATTCAAGACGCGACCACAAGTGTACAGTTGCCCGAGTGTCAATGGCCCGAGCGACCAGACGACTTATCTGGCGGTCGCAGGCCCAGAGGGATGTTTGTCACCCACGCACGCTCGACCGCTCTCCGAGATCACCGATGGTCCCAGCAACACACTGATGGTGGTCGAGGTGCCCGAGGGGAATGGCGTTCCCTGGATGGCCCCGCAAGACGCGGACGTGACGCTGCTGCTGAGCTTCGGGGAGAAGACGCCACGTCAACACACCGGCGGCCTGCACGGACTCCTGGCCGATGGGGCCGTTCGGTTCATCAGTATGAATACAGCGCACGTCACCCTGAAGGGACTTTGCACCGTAGCGGGCCATGAGACCATCGGTGAGTTCTAATTGGGACGATGGTTGAGCAGTCAGCCTCTCCACCAGAAATCAGGAGATAGTCTCTGGATGGTCAAACCGGTGGCCACGACTCTCGCCTCCATTCCAGACGCAACGACCTCGGACAATGCTCTGGAATCCAGCACACCCCCACGGGGCGATCTGCTGCAACCCCCATCGGGCTTATACTTCGCGCGGGACGGATTGAGACGTACGACGGACGTCCTCGTCCGTCGCTCTTCCAGGCTTTCCCCACGGACGGACGAGGACGTCCGTCCTACGAAATGTCTCAGTGCTCCCCACGAGAAGTATAAGAGGCGACATGATGATCGCCGACATCTGCGCAGTATCCTCACCAGTCCTCGCTTCGCAATCGGGTCTCTGCACCGGGTGAGCCATTATTTCGGCCCACCGGCCTACCGCGTAAAGCCGACGTAGAAGCTGAAGACTCGGCGTTCATCGGTCTTCTGGTCGACGATGGGCCAAGCGAAGTCGAAGGCAATCGGAGCGGGCCCCATCGCCGGGATGACGAGGCGGAAGCCGACACCGGCACTCATCCGGAAGTCATCGAACCCGACATCCTGCTCCACGGTTCCAAAATCGGTGAAGGCCACCGCTCGAATTTGGTCATTCGCTGTCAGTGGCAGCATGTACTCAGCGGTACCCAGGGCCATGAAGTTGCCACCCACACGGACGCCGCTCTTGATGGGCGACACTCCTCGGAAGCCAAATCCACGGAACGAGGAATAACCCCCGGCGTAGTACCGTTCGAAAATCGGGGTATCGCTTCCGGACCAGGCCAGCTGTCCGTACAACTGGACAATGTGTTTCCCGAAGCCATCGGCCCGTTCACGCACGGTGAAATACTGAGAAGCGCTGACCTCGACACGGGGGTAATTGAACTCACCAAAAGCTTGTTCGTAGGTGCCTTCCAGCATGTGTCCCTGGGACGGGATGAACGCGTTGTCCCGTGTATCGTTGGAGAGTGTGGCGGACACGGTCGACAGGAAGTTCGATCCATCTACTTTCGTCAGTTCAGGCGGAGAGCCCGCTTGAATGCCGCGAATCTTCACGTCTTCCAACCGCAGCGCAAGGCTACCCGACCAGTATTCGTTGATCAGTCTGCCGACGCTGAGCCGCCCACCGAGGCGGTCTTCGGTCCACTCGTTGTAGAACCGGTTGAAGTAGAAACCGCTCACGCCGACGTTGTAGTCGGTCCGCATGAAGAAGGGGTCGTTCCAGCTGGCCACATAGCGGCTCACTTGGTTGCCGGGTTGAGCCTCCAGCCGGAAACTCTGCCCGGCTCCACGGAATGCGTATCCGTTCGTGATATCGGCCCAACTGCGAGGCGGACGCATGATGTCGAAGTTGTCTTCTTGGAGTACCGCCGAGCCGACGATGCCGTTGTTGCTGTTCACTCCGGCCCCGAACATCAAGCGCCCTGTGCGACCTTCGGAGACATCAATATCGAGATCCACATACCCGGGTGGCTGAGTGGGAGTCCGTCCAAAGGTCGTCCCGCCATAGGGGTTCCCGGAGTTCGAAGTTCCCGAGCCGAAGTCTTGGGGGATCGGCATCCCGTTGCGGTCGATGCTCTGGCCCCGGGGGGTCATGTCGGACTGGCCGCGAATCACGATATCGGGCTCGATGGAATCCCTAAAGAGTGATTCCGGATCGACGTTATACAGCTGGGGACGCTGATAGGCTGCCTTGGCTTTCGCCCGGGAAAGTGAGGGCGAGACTCGGCTGCTTGGTGCCTCAAATTTCCGTGACACTCCCACCGGCATGGGCCGGGAGACGGGCACGGGTTTCGCCACCGCTTGATGGCGAACCGGCACCGTGCTGGTCCCGATCACGTGTGTCAGATTCAACACGGGACGAACTCGCGACTGGGGCCGACCCGATGAGGCCACACTGTGACCATATCCGGCCACGGGCGCTGAGTGCCGGGTCTGGGCAAAGAACATCTCTTCCTGATTCTGACCGCGCATGATGTCACTCAAGGGATCATCCGCAGCCAGTGAATAATCGATGCCGTCCACCGGAGTGATCTCGAACGTCGGCGGTTCCGTCTGATCCCACAGCTGACTCGACAACACTCGACGCCGGGCCAGGTCAATCTTGCGACCATTCGCCAGCTGTCCGGGCTTGACCATCCGCGCGACGGTGTTCAGGATCACATCTTCGCGAGTATGGGAAGTCTCGCCTCGGAAGCTGACCTTGATGTCTCCCACGAGGTAGGGCTTGTCTTCATTGATCCGGTACTCCAGATCGATGACTCCGGGTTCATCCAGAAAGATCGGCGTGGGGGCGACGTCGGCATAGAGGCGTCCCAGCACGTCGTACTGGTCCTTCATCTTGGCCACATCCTGCTGCATGTGCAGGTAGTTGAAGAAATCTCCTGCTTTGAGCTTGGGACTGCGATAGAGCTTGTCCCGACTGAGAACTTCATACCCGATCAGTTCCACGTTGCGGACCCGGTAGCGCGGTCCCTCATCGATCGTGAAGACCAGACTGACGCCCTTCTGGTCGTCATCGATCTCGTCGCGGTGGGTGACTTTGGCATCGAAGAAGCCGAGGTTGTTGTAATACTGGGTGAGCGTAATGACATCGTTCTCCACCACCTGGGGATCATAGATTCCACCAAAGGTCCAGAGGATCGCCGTCTTGGACGCCAGCTTCGTGCGCAGGACGGCATCGGAGGCAAACGTGTTGCCCTCGAAGTTTCTCCAGTGAACGCGGGTCTTCGGACCTTCGCTGATGGAGATCACCACTTCGCGGTCTCGGGGGTCGCTGCCCTTAGTCATTTCGACGACGGCGTTGCGGAAACCCTTTTCCAGATACAGCGATTTGATGCGGGCGACGGCCTCGCGATTCAGAGCGACATCAAACGGTTGATTCGTCCGCAACCCGGTATGAGCTTCCAGCTCTCCGGATTTGATCTTCTTGTTGCCGATGAACTGCACTTTGCGAATGATGGGCCGCTCGCGGACTTCGTACACCAATACCAGCCCACGAGACGTACGCCGATAGATCGGCTTCACGCTGGAAAACCAGTGAGTTCTGCGGAGTGCGGCGACATCTTCCTGCACCTCTTGCGGGGTGATGACGCGGCCTTTTTTGGCTTTC
This sequence comes from Planctomycetota bacterium, assembly GCA_031431195.1. Classification (GTDB taxonomy): domain Bacteria; phylum Planctomycetota; class Planctomycetia; order Planctomycetales; family Planctomycetaceae; genus TH-plancto1. The sequence goes on from JANPCU010000298.1 coordinate 27,958, forward strand.
ACGGACTGCAGGATCGCGTATTCGGGGATCGTCTCGCGGCCTTCGATGACCACATCCACGATTTCCTCGTTCAGGAACTCATCCGCCGACACTTCCTCATCTTCGACCGGCCCCGTTTCGGGAATCGATTCCTCAATGGCGTCCGGATTCACGAGGAACTCGCGTGGTCGTCGGAATTCGCCGTCTGAGGAATCCTGGTCCTCTTCTGCCCAAACACCCCCCGGCCCAGCCAGCAGAACAATGGCCATGCAGGCCCACAGCCAATGCCCGCGCAGCAGACGATCGCAGTTTTGCGAGACGACTCCGAGCATGAGGAGGGCTTTCGGGGGGAGCGGAGGAGGGGCTTCCCTCTGCCAGGAATCTGGCTGAGGACGAGAGATGGACTCCCGAGAGTGCGGAGAAATATCGGAAATCGGAAAATCACTCAAGGTGAGTTCTGAATCGGTTCAAGTCCCCGTCCGATTCTGCCGAAGCCGACGACCGCTCCCGACGCGATCGTTTAGCCGCGACGCGGAGTCTTCGAAGCGGAGCGATCACTTTCGCACCAGCCCCGGCACGACATCCAAATCCAGCGGAGCCAGTTGACCCTCGGCGAATAACTCCCAACCCACAGCCGCCATCGCGGCGTTATCGGTGCAGTATTCGCGCGGGCTCAGATGCAGCTCGATTTTCTCGCGCTGGGCCATCTCCTCCAAGGCCTGCCGAAACACCGAATTCGCGGCCACTCCACCACCGACACAGAGTGTCCTGCGGCCCGATCGCCGCAGAGCCTGTCGACACTTGGTGACCAGAACATCAATCACCGCCGCTTGAAAACTGGCGGCGATGTCGGCGACTCGCGATGAGGTGAGGGCGGGCGGTTGGGAGTATGCCCCCGGTTGCCCCTTGGCCTCATACAGGACCGAGGTCTTCACCCCGCTGAAGCTGAAGTCGAGCCGCTCCTCCTTGAGGAAGGTTCGCGGGAAGCGGAAAGCTGTGGGGTTTCCGGTACTGGCGACCTTCTCGATCATCGGTCCGCCGGGGTAGGGGAGCCCGAGGACGCTGGCAATCTTGTCGAAGGCCTCACCCGCCGCGTCGTCGATTGTGGCTCCGATCAACTCGAAGTTCGTCGCCGCATGGCAATCGTAGAGATTCGTATGCCCCCCGCTCACCACCAGCCCGATACACGGAAACAAGTCGCGGCCCGCAGCCAGTCGACACGCGTAAATGTGCCCCTCGATATGATTGACCGCCACGAGCGGCTTGTCGAGCACCAGTGCCAGCGTCTTAGCCGCTGTCAGTCCGACAAGCAGCGACCCGACGAGTCCCGGCTGCGTGACCACGGCGATCACCGACAGGTCTCTCAGCGTCACCCCGGCCTTCCGGATCGCCTCGTCAATGACGGGGAGAATCCGCTGCACGTGCGCTCGAGAGGCAATCTCCGGCACCACCCCGCCGAACCGTTCGTGCAGTTCGTTCTGGCTGGCCACCACGCTGGACAGGACGCGCAAATCCTGAGTCACCACAGCCGCTGCGGTTTCGTCACAGGACGACTCAATCGCCAGCATCAGAGAGGACGGCGAGAGTGGCATGTATGATCAAAACCCGTGGGATAGGCTTCTAGCCTGTCATCGTCTGTTTCTTGAACTCTGACAGAGATGACAGGCTGGAAGCCTATCCCACGACAGAAAGCAAAACGGGAGCGGAAAGCTACCCCCCACGCACCTGGTAACACGACACTTAGGGCTGCACGTTTCCGCCTGACCCGGTTCATGCGGTCCCACCGCGCGAGGGATAGCTTTCCACCCCCGAGATTGCCATTGTAGCGGGAGTATCGCCGCTGCCAAGTGGGTTCACGAGAAGCCGTTAGCTTCTCAGCTTCTGCGTCCCCAGCTTGCAGGACAGGCCGACTCGCGAGACACTGGAATTCATCCGTTCTCCGATCACACTCGCCCGGCCCACCCGATGTCTCGCGATCTCGCCCACCGTCTCTTCCACGAACTCGAACAGCTCCCGCTAATCGACCCGCACTCGCACATCAACCCGCATGCGGCGGCCTCGAAGACGCTGGCGGACATTCTGGGGTATCACTATTACACGGAGCTGGCGCACTCGGCGGGGTTGCCGAAGGAGCGGATCGAGGAGCCGGGGATCTCGCCGAAGGAGAAGGTCGGTCGGCTCATCGAAAAGCTCGGCGACATCGATAACACGGTTCAGTTGAGTTGGTTCCTCGATCTGGCGAAGACTTTCTTCGGGTTCGAGGACGACCGGCTGACGCTTCAGAACTGGGAACGGCTTTACGATCACGCCGAGAAGAAAATGGCCCAGCCCGACTGGGAGGAGCAAGTCCTTAAGATCAGCAAGCTGGAGGCGGTGTTCCTGACCAATGACTTCGACGACCCGCTGACGGGGTTCGATACAAAGCGGTACATCCCGTGCCTGCGGACGGATGACTTGGTGTTCCACTTTGACAAGGCTCCGACTCGTGAGCGGATTGCGAAGGCGACCGGGATCACACCAACCAGTGCAGCCACGATTCGCGACGGGATCGGGAAGCTGTTCACTCACTTCCAATCAAAGGGAGTGCGGGCCTGTGCGATCTCGCTGCCGCCTGACTTCTCACCGGCTGCGGTAGCGGCGGGACCGGCGCTGGATGCCGCTCTCGCGAACGTGCTGAGCGGGAAGGACTGCTGCGACTCGCGGCGGCTCGCATCGCAGTTCATGTTCTGGACGATCGCCGAGTTCTGTGCCGAGTTCAAACTCCCATTCGATCTGATGATCGGCGTCAATCGCCAGGTCTATCCCAACGGCGTCTACCAGGGCCAGGATCTGTTCGACCACCGCGTCTCGCTGATCCAATACAAGGACTTGTTCAACGCCTTCCCGAGCGTGACGTTCCCGATCTCGGTCCTCGGCCAGACCAGTAACCAGGAACTCGTCAGCTACTCCTGGATCTACCCGAACGTGGTCACGAACGGCCATTGGTGGTACTCGAACATCCCGAGTTACATCGAACTCGACACCCGCTCGCGCCTCGAAGCGGTCCCGCGAACCAAGCAGATCGGGTACTACAGCGACATGTATAAATTGGAGTTCGGCCTGCCGAAGTTCCGCATGTACCGCAGGATTCTGGCCAAGGTGCTGGCCGAGGATTTCGTCATCGGTCGCGGGTGGCTGGAGAGCCGGGCGATTGAGCTCGGGAAGACGGTCCTGCGCGGAAACGTCGAGCGGATATTTGGGGTGTAATCGGCACTCCGCTAGTCGCCGGTTCTTCTTCAAGTGGCCGAACCATTGACTGTCGCCCGTCGATGACCAGCGGTCAGTAGTACCTACGGCTAGCGACCAATGACACTGACTTCACCAACCCGAAGCGTCAGCGAGGGCGACCTTCCCTGAGAATCCCTCGCTGACATATCAGGCTAGTCAGCTAAAGTCACTGCACTTCCCGACCAGCTCACTTTCATCGGCATCAGGGAAAAGCAACCCCACACACCAGACACCAGACACAATGGCACAACCATTCTATTTGCCCAACAGCTGTGTTCCGCGTTGCTGCGTTCGGATAATCAGCCCCTTCCACAAGACGCTGACAGGCTTCGATTCGGCAGGCGGGTTGCCCCAGTTCCCTGCTCCCAGCCGAATGCCGTCGAAACGCACGGGCGCGTCGGTGACTTCGGCTTCGTGAATGACTCGAAAGAATCGGGAGTCCTGCTCGGCGATCATGAATGTCATGCGTTGCCCCAGTCGCACGACGCGTAGACGACCGGAGGAGCAGTCTTCGGAGGTCACTCCTTGGAAATCAAGACTCACATCTCGCCCCTTACCATATCGATTGAACTCCGCTTGCGTGGCATGTCGCAACTCGATATTGGGATGGGCGTAGTTACCGTGCCAGACCCGGCTGTGAGTCGTTTGTTCGTCTTCGGTGACCACGATCAAGGAGATGGCGTTAGTACCATTCGTCGGAGAGGGGAGTTGCAAGTCTGCAAAGGTAGCCTCGATATCGAAGTCGCCAGTCACACGAATACGTGGCGTGACCCAGACATCAGTAAACTCCGCCGTTCCGGGACGAGTCATCTCCAGACCGCTGGATTTCAAAGTGGCCGTTCCCCGCTGATCTGAGGTTTGAAACTGAAATGTCTTGTCGGAGTAGGTCGACAAAGCTGGCTGGTCAGGACTTCCGGCCTCGTTCACAAAATCAAAGACGATACGGTTTGTGAGCTTCGCGCTCCGGGCCTCCAGATCGTCCAGTTCCTGGCTCCGCAGATCCTGGTCGCCGATCGGTGGAAGCACCTTCGGCCAGTGGCCAGTCCAGTTCATATTGCGCACGCGAACATCGGTCTGGTCCGCGTAATGGAAGAGGCCAAACGTGCGGTCGTTGCCGAGCGGGATGCTTCCCTCGTAGACCTGGGTGCCGTTCAACACGATCCGGACGAGATCGCCGATGACCTCCAGCTTCAGTTGGTTCCATCCCGGGAACAGTGGACACGCGACAGGCGGCGACACGGCGACCCGGTTCAGAGGATCGAGGCCCGAAGCATCATGAATCCCGTGGGTGGCTTGATGGAGCGAGACTTGTTCCGACTCAATCAGAAAGACTCGTTGGTCGAGAGCGGGATGAACGTGAACGGTATTTGGCGAATAGAAGAACTCGTATTCCATGATGCCATCTTCCGCCATCGGTCGGAAGTACCGCAACAGACTCTCCTGAAACGTGTCCTGAAACCGGGTCTTTCGATGCGCCACGATTTCACCGGGGGTGCCTGCTGGCTTCGCGTAGTCCCAATCGGGTTCGACGCCGCCGATGTTGTCGAGATGAAACCGGACCCACCCAGACAGGTCCGGATCGGACGAGAGCGAGATCGTCTCCGGAATTTCAGGGGTTCCGGTGATCTGAACATTCCGCACTCGTCCGTTGGCAAAGTACGGGCTACGAAACGCGACCCAAGGAAACTGATGCGGTCGCACCGGCTCGGTCTGCAACAACCGTCCGTTGATGTAGCTCTGACGCTGGCCATTCTGGATCACAGCGCGATGTCGACTCCAATCGCCCACCAGCGAGAGTTTGGGGTTCAGCGGCGTTTGCGTAGTCATCCCGCGTAGAGTCCCGGTTTCCAGGACATCATGTGTGTAATGCGGTGAAAACCAGTGGCCGCCGAGGGTCAGCTGCATTTCGCGGTAATCGAAACAGCTCACATCGCACTCCACGGTGAAGTTCCCCCGCAGCGGAGTCCGATACAGGAGAAAGTCGTCTTGATGCCCGATCACTTTCTCGTACTGATTTCCCGTTCGCTGCCAGTGCAGCGCCGGCATAGCCAATGCTCGCGTGGCCTCGTCGCACCCGGCGACGGGAATCCAATCCGGGGACCTCGGCGGAAGGTCCGTCCCAGGGGACTCCATGTTGGTTGAATGAGTCCGTTGATGCAGCCTGAGCGTCCCCAGCAATGCGGCCATCTGACGATCCCACTGTACGGGTCCGCAGTGATGCCCTTTTCTGATCTGCTCCGTAATCGTCCGGGTCAGCATCGCTTCAGCAATCTCCTGGAGCTCGACGTGCTGCACCGCCACTGTCAGCACCAGAGTCTCCGGCCAACGATCTTGGAGTCGGGGGAATGTCTGTTTGGTGTGACGCTCTTCGAGGGAGGTCATCCATTTCGCCGCTTCGACGAAGTCGCCGCGTTCGATCTCGATCAAGGTCAGTAATGCCCGGCGGCAACGCTCCTGGACTTCACCTGATGTGTCGATCGCTTGAACTCGGGTCAGCAAGTCGTCGAGCCGGTTCATGCGGGCTGCGAGTTCAACCAGATGCAACGCGGGTGAGATCAGGAAGCCCCCCGAGGGGCTGTCTCCCGGTGTGGTGGTGAAGGTGTTCGAGAGCAACTGGTGATCGGAGTCGTATTCGCAAGAGAGTCGGATCTCGGACCGCCCGTCAGAGGGAAGCACTTCCTCGGCCAATGCCTCAAAGCGATCGGGTTCAGCCAGAGACAGACTGTGCTGAAGCGCGTGTCGCAGGTTCGCCTGGAGAATATCGGCACCGTAAATTTTGGTCATCGAGCGATTCAGTGCCACATCGTCGGCAGCCTTGACCTGCGACACGAGTGTGACAAAACACAACCCACAGAAGAGTCGTCTGAGCATTCTCGGCCTGACCTCACTGACCCGCTGGAGTGTGACCATCGTGGCCCCTTAGTCTCGGAGTAGAACTCACGATCCAGTCCTGGTGCCTATCTTTGGTAGATGGGGAGCAGCTGGTAGGCCGGTGTTAAGGAGAGGATGGCGAGGGACGTGCTATAACTCAAACCATACGCCCGCTCAGCTCCGCCGCCCAGTGGCCAGTTGCCAGCCTCGGATTGTTCCGCCAGCAGATTGGCCGCGATCTGCTGGAAGATTTGATTCCAGGAATCCCCGCCGACCTGGGCCATCGCCTGGCTACTATAGTACGACGACAAGTAGAAGTACCCTTCCTGCCACGGCTTGGGATACGGGCGTCCATGAAACCAGGTCACTCCCGCGCGGACTCCGACGTGATCGTGGCGCCCTCCCAGAATCAATGTCAACATGGCCGAAGCGGTGTTCGGGAGTGAGTTTTGCGCATTTGCGTTGGGATCGGAGTCGAAGGGGCGATAGCGGAAGACTCCCTTCTCGTGGAGTGCGGGATCCTGTTCATAACAGCGCTCGACAAAATCGAGTCCCTCGTCGAAGTACTGCCTGGGAACATTGAACTCGGCATTTCGCGCGGACCTTAAGAACATCAAAGCCCAGCCCGTGACCGACATATCGGATGACGCATTGGGCCCCTCGGGATAGCCATAGCGGAACCCGCCGAAGTCGCTCGGTTTTTCCTTCTGTTGGGTCTGGACTTCGCGATGATAGATCAGCGCGGAGGTCAGTGCCGTTTCAATCCGGGCTGACCTCTCACCATCGGTCATCCCATAGACCTCGCCCAGCATCAGTCCCGCGATCGAATGGTTGTACGTCACCACCTGGGCGGGGGTGTTGTGTCCCGCTGGAGGAGCAACCGGTAGGAGTGAAAAGTAGCCCCGTCGCTTCTGAGTCGAGAGCACGAAATCGATCGCCTTGGAGATCTGCTTTCCGTAGCGGCCTTCATCGGGCATATGGCCCCGGGAGAGAAACGCCATGACGGCCAGTGACGTGACCGCAGGCTGGGCGACCTCCTCGCTGGGGAAGCGACCGTCCGCTTCCTGCACGCTGGCCAAATAGGCGAGTCCACGGTCGACCGACGATTCAACGCGGGTCCATTCCGACGCCGGCAGCGCGGTGTAGAGCGACCCCGAAGTCGCAATGACCGGCGGCAGTTCTGGCTTTGGCTCCTGTGCGTCCGCAACTCCGAACAGTGCGCAGAACATCAGCAAGGAGGCGAGTTGCGTGCGAAACAGGCAGTTTAAGAGGTGAGCGATCATGAGATTAGAATCCAAGATGTTCACCGCCACGCCGCACTCCTCTCTCTTGAATCTGCGAACATCTACGCAATCTGTGGATCAGGTTCGTCCACAGCTTGCGCGGAATTTTGCAGATTCAAGAGGATCGACGGGGTGATTGTGAGAGGCCTTCGTGTTGTTTACCGACTTCCCGAGAGTTGACGAAGGCGTTCCTGGTACTGCTCGATCAACTTGCGATAGTCCTCCGAGGGAATCCGGCCGCTCACTTGTCCCTGTCCGTCGCCCAGTGTGGACAGCAGCTTATTCCACTGCTCATCCGGGATCTGCTCGCCTTTGGCCAGTGCCTCGAGAACCGCTTTCGCTTGGTCCGCTTCCACCATTTGTCGCCACCGCTGTTCCGGGGTTTGGCCCTTCTCCATGTCCTTCATCGAACGACTCAACTGGGCGGCCATATCCGCCAGTTGACGCCGCTGCTCCGCCGATTTCAGGGGATCGCTGGCCTGTTTCTCCAGCTCCTTCTGAGCCTGAGCCAGGCGATCCTTGAGCATCTTCTGCATCTCTTGAGAGTCGGCCAGTTGCTGTTTTTCATCCTCCGTCATTGGCATCGGATCAGACTTATCCTGAGCGTCTTTCGCCGTTTCGCGTGACTGCTTCGGATCATCGTTGCGGTCGGCGAGTTGTTCACGTTTGTCGATCATTTGCTGCATACGTGACATCGCGCTGTCTCCGGAGGTCCCTAGTAGCTGTGATCCATTCTGATTCCAGGTCATCGCATCCTGCAAGACGCGAATGTTTCGTGGTCGACCGGGAATGCCGAGTTGAGCCTCGATGTTGGGCTCTCGTTCCAGGTTTGCCAGGAACTGATCCAGAGTGGGGTCCTCCAATTCGGCGATATTGGGATTCACGGGTTTGATCGTATCCAGTGCTTCCGCCGTCTTACGGCGAAGCCGATTGAGAATGTCTTGGGCCTTCGCGAAGCATTGCAGAGCCAGTGCCTGCTGTGAGGCGGCATCGCTCATGCGTTCTTCGGTCAAAGCAAACGTGGCAGATGCCTGGTTGTGAGTGATCGACTCCATGGCTCGCTGCAGCTCCTGTGTCAGGTGGATGACCTCCTGCGGTAGCTTGACCTCCTCGTTGAACTGTTCAGCCAAGTCTGTATCAATGTTCAGCATCTCGTTTCGCAGCAATTCCGTCGCAATGGCGATCTGATGCTGATCCAGGCTGGCCAGCGCCGAGAACTTCTGTTGCTCAACCGCGCGGGCGGTGATCGACCACGTATCGGCCAGGTCGGCAAACGCCTGAACTTCGATCCGTCTGAGTTGCACATACTCAGAGACGCCGTCCAGCCCGGCGGTTTCCAATTCGATTCGATCGAGTGCCGCTGCCAGATCACCGACCTGTTGGATCAGAGATTCCGCACTCCCGCTCAACGCTGTTAAATTGGCAACAGTCTCACCCGCCTTTCGAATCTCTTGGACATCCAGATCACATCGCCTGGCATTCAGGGAGATCCGCTTCGCAACCGCGATCGCCGTCGCCGCTGCCCCCACAGCTGGGTCGAGCACAAGGGGCAACTGTTTCGCCACTCGATCCGCCAGCTGCTGAGCTTCCTGGGCGAGATGATTGGGGGCATCCAGTCGCAGGTCGTAAACCTGCAACCAGTAATTCCCGCGTTGATTGTCATCGACGCTGATCCAGCCACCCACTTCCTGGGTTGTCTGATCCTGCCGAGCTGCAAGCTCTGCCAGTTGATTGCCGAGCGAGCTGCGTCGTCGCTTGATGAGGTCTAAGTAACGCGAGAGTAGCCGGGGATCGTCCGCCAGAATGCGAGCCAATTCGGACATCATGTCACGACGCATGCGCGTGACTTCCGCCAGCCGATCGAGATAGGTCTGGTCGACTTCCACAACGGCCATCTCGCGCTCTAGTTTTAGGGGATCGAGGTTCTGTTGTGCTGCCTGCAGCAGTTGCTGTGAGCGTTCCACATAGATGGTGTACATCTTGATGGCTTTGTCCAGTTCCTTGGCGAGCTGCTGCTCTTGGGCCACCTTGTCGTATCGTTTCAGGAGGGCTTGTAAGAGTTCCCGTGCGGAGACGACATGATGCAAGGCTTCTTCTGTGGGAACGTCGGCCCCCGCATCCGGAGTTCGAATCGCCATGAAAACGGCATCCCGTGACGGGGTGACATGCGAACTGGCGATATCAATCATCTGCAGCCCGACAAACTCGAAAGAGGTTTCTCGCGTGCTTTCATTCAATTGGGTGATGAATTCTTCGACGCCTTTCAGGAGCGAATCGAGTTCCTGAAATCCTGGGGCTCGCCGCGATTCATCGACTTCTTTGCGATGCAATGCGTGGAGCTTCCCTTCGATGACGTTCAGCATCTTGTCGATCTGGACAACCTGGCCACGGATGGGCTTTGTTTGTTCGCGTCTCGGATCGTCACTCGCCGCCACGGCATCCAGTCGCGACGTAATTCGCAGTCGGCGGCGGTCGGTTTCCTGCTGCTGCCCCGAATCGGTCATTTGAGGATTCAACCGCAGATTCACCGTCGGCGGTGGTTCCGTCGACGGACTACCAGGCGAGGGCTGACCACTGGGAGTGTTGGCTTTCGCCAGCTGGGGCGAACGGTTCGCTCGACTCTGCTGTTGATCCGAGGGTTGAGTGTTTGCGGAATCGGTCGGTGCTGGCGGGTCTTGTTCGCCCACGAGACTGATCTTCCCGACCGGTTGCGGTTCGCCTTGTGGCTCTTCACGGGTTGGCTTTGTCGCGGCGTCAGCCAGCTTCGATGATGTCTTCGCCGAGTCGTTATTTCCAGGCTGAGGAGCTGCATCACCGGGAGGCATCGCCTCCGCAGAGGGCTGATCGGAGAAGCTCCCCGAGTTCGCATCGCTCTTCGCGTTCGACGCGACGGGGCTGGCAGAGGGCTTCTCGGGATCCTGGCCTTTCGAGCCGGGTTGGACTATCGGCTGACGATCACTGTCCTCGCCTGAGCCAGCTGCGGCCATCAGTTCTTTCGCGAGGTGATCATCCGCTTGCTCGGACGATTTCACCGGGCTTTTGTTTGAAGGCCCAGTCTTCGGAGAGGTTCCCTGTTTACTGGTGGTGGTATTTGAATCGGAGTCGGTGGCCGCAGCCGCGCTCGAATCCGATGAGTTTTTCTGAGGTGTCTCTGCCGCTGGATCGTGACTTATCTTCCCTCCATTGATGTCCGCTTTGGCCATCGCAGCTTGTGGATTGGAAGGGCTTTCTTTGTCGCCCTCGGAGGCCGCTTTGTCAGTTCGTTTCTGTTCGGAGGTTCCCTCACCAGACGGCCCCTCCTTCGATACCGACTCACCCGGACTCGCACGTTCCTCGCCAGCGGTGGCATCCGGCTCAGTCATCGGGCTAGATGGGGAGCCTGGATCCGCTTTCTTATTCTCAGCAGTATTCCCGGACGCCAGTCTCTTTGACTCCGACGGTTCCTCCAAGGAGGGCATCTCAGCGGACGAGCTTTGGCCCTTCGATTGTTTGTCACTCCTCTCTCTCGTCTCGCGTTCATCCAGCGAGGCGAGCCGTTGATTGAGTGGACTACTCGCGTCGACCTCCAGATCGCGATTGTCGGTCACACGTACGGCGTAGCTGACGGTTGACCCGGCCTCCAGCCCCAACTCCTTCAGATCCAATTCGAATTTGCCCATCACGTGCTTCTGCAGCGCCTGATCGCCGAGCGGTATTTCGCGCTCCGCCAGGATCTTAGGATTCTCGGGGTCATTGGGATCGTCCTCGTAAATTACGAGTTTCGCCGTGGCGATTCCGTGGTCATCGTGAGCCTCAAAGCGGATGTCCAGAACTTCATCGAGGCTGGCCGAAGTTTCGCGATTCGGACTGATGATGCGGGCGACCGGCGCATGATCGGCCACGACCTCCACATGGCAGACGCGAGGATTGCGATTCTTCAAGTCGTGCCCGCTCACCAGAATGGGCGTCATTAAAAAGCGATCGACAAGTGTCGTCTCGAACCGATACCAGCCATCATCGCCGCGTTGAAGAATCAGCGTTTTAATACTGACCGCTGGGGCCTCATTGTGTTCATTGTTCGTAGCGACCTCTGGCTGAGCCGTGGGGACAGTGATTTGTAGAGTCAGTGACTTCAGCTCAATTTGCGGTCTGATGGCCAGTTCGAGCTGGCTCCCTTGAACGGCTCGCAGACGACTTGGAATCAGGGTCTTTTCGGTGACCGGTTCATCGACATACTTCGGGGGCGTGACCGTTAACCGCACGTCCTTGAGTTCCGGAAAATCAATCGCGGTGAGTGTGTGCCAAGCAGTGCGACCATCACCCGCTTGAACTCGGTAATGCAGTGTCTCATCGAGTTCGACGGGGAATCGAATCTGGCCATCGGGAGAGGACGATGGAGTCATCGTCAGCCTCTCTTCCTGATCGGGCTGGGAATCACGACGCAAGATCAGCTCGACCGACTCCCGCTGCAATCCCGTCATCGTGGCCAACACCGCTATCGATTGGCCACGGGGGATGACAGCATCACCGGTGACGGCCTTGATGTGCGTCGCCGAGATGTTCAGCGTCGGCGACCAGAAGCGCTGCCAGAGAATCGAAGTCTGGCCCCAGTGGCAGACGAAGAACACCCCCAGTGCGCACAGCGACGCTCCACAACAGATCATGGGTCGCCGCAGAAACTTGCCGCTGACCACGCGCTCCGGTCGCACGAGCCCACTCATCGCGACCGCTTCATTCGTGACGCGTGCCAGCATGGCTTGAGTCGCGGGATCGTGGGGTTCACTTCCCTTTCCCGCAATGCTCGCCACCGTCAACCAACGTTCTTCCATCTGCGGTACTCGCTGGTCCACCTGCTCGGCAGCCGTCGTCCAGCCGAGTGCCTCTCGAATCGGACGCCAGCCAGTCCCAATCAAAGCGACCAGTCCACAGAGCAGAGTCGATGTGGTCAGCAGGACTCGGAACCGGACATCGAAGAGCGTGACCCCCCAGTCGATCAGCATCGAAACCAGCAGCGCGACCAAGAGCACGGTCAACCCGATGGCCAACGCTCGCACAGCCGCGAACACTGTACGACGAGACCGCACAGCGCGGAGCCGATCTCGCATCACCCCGGGTAACGTGGCGTTGAGGTGGGTAGACATGGGGAGTTCCAAAACAGTGGTGGTGTGAATGAACAAGGAGTCGCTGAGGCCATTATGTCTCACGACAGACCCTGGAGTTTTCTCGCGATCCATTCGGTCAACAGGCATCCAAAGATGATCCACAGGTACTTCCACTCGACCCACAGTGGTCGTGTTTCCAGTCGCTGTTTCACTTCCGGTTCCAGATTGATCAGCTTCAGGACCTCTTCGAGAGCGGTGGGGGGGATCACCTGGCCTCCGGTGATGTCGGCAATCTGTTGTGCGAGACCTCGATCCGAGCGAGTGTCGAGTAACTCCAGCGGGAGATTTGGCCGGACCGAAAACGAGCTGGAAGGAGCCGGGGCCTGGGATCCTGGCAGTGCTTGCGTGATGGCATCTCCGATCGGCTCGACCCGGTATTCACCGGGTGGCAGCGAGCGAAAGACTCCCGCATACTGTCCCGGAATCTGTTCGTCCGCGACCAACACGACGGAATGCTCCTCATCACCGCTTCTCGCCAGGGCTTTCAATTCGCCCACGGTCTCCACCGGATTTCCGGTGCCATCAGCGAGTCGAACCATGATCTGCACCGATTCGCTGGCCACGTACTGACTCTTGTCACTTCGTATGCGGATCAGCTCCGAGCCAGCGGCCAGTTCGGATGCCAGAGACCAGCGCAGCAACTGCCCCCAGAATCGATAGTGCAGCTGATCCCCTCGCAAGAATCGTAGCCGATAGGTCTCCGGCCCTGAAAAGTAAATCATGCGCCCCCGGCCGACCGGTTGCCAGCAGAGCAAGCTACTGGTGGCCGCTGCCTGCGCCTCATCCAGGGTTCCCTTGGGAACAGCAGCAATCAGCGTGGTCGCGGAAGGTCGCGGGACGCTCCAGGGAGAGACATGGTGCAGTGGAGCAAACTGACTGACGAAGTCCCACGCCGTCTGAGTGGCCTCTTCCGTGTCGGCAATCCGGAGGGCGTTATGTCGACGCCCCGCTTCGGTGACAAAGAACGAATACTCCAATCCGCTGGCTGCGGCATCGTCAGGGTGTCGGGTCACCGGAAGGACTCCCGCCAGAGGCAGATCGGCGTACGCCTGGGGCATTGCTGCCTTACCCGCGATCACGATGACTGTCCCGCCCCGTTCCCGCAGGTAGTCAATCAGAGTCTTCTGCGAGTCGAGTGGCAAATGCTCCACCGTCAGATCTCCCAGGATCACCACATCGTATTGGTCCCAGCCATCCACGGTCGTCGGGAACGTTTTGGATGTCTGACGCCGCCCCGTCGCCACGAGCCGAGGGTGAAACAGCATCTCGTCGAGTTCGATTTTCGGGTCGCGTTGAAATAATCGCTTCAGGTAGTGGAACTCCCAACGAGGCCTGTCATCCGCCAGCAGGATCTTGATCTCACTCCGGGTCACATTTACTTCAAAGTCGCTCCGATTGTTGAGATCTGACAGCTCGCGGTCCAGCGGGGACACCTGGATCGAAAAACGTTGGAGTCCGACTTCACTCAGTTTGCGATCAAAGCGCACACGTCGCGTGGCATAATTCGAATCCAGGGGGACCGTCCGCGTCTCGATGACCTGATCGTCCTGCCACAGCTGGACGACACTCTGTTCGCCCTCACAGTCATGCGCCTGAATGACGGCCTCGATCACGATGTCATCGTTTCGCATGGCGACTGTCGGCGTAAAGACTGATTGGATCAGCACGTCTCGGACATAGTGCGTATTTCCAATGGGAAGCACATAGACCGGCATCCCTTTGAGGGCCTCCGCAGCGATGCGAGGATTGACGGCTCCCGCCGAATTATGGGAGGCATCAGTCAGCAGAATCGCCGCCGCAAGCGATTGTTCCCGACGATCCCGATCGAGTTGTTCCAGCACCGCAGACAGGTTGGTCTCGCCAATCTCATCATTCCCGTCAGCGTTGTCTGTGGTCGAGGTCGTCAGAAAAGTCTGTAGAGTCTTACGCATCGGCCCCGAAGCGGGCTGCGCATCGGTCGAGGCCGAAGTGATTGCCCCCGATGTCTCTGGGGAACTGTCAGCGATCAGCGTGAGTGCTCTGGATGACTGATCGAACGTGCTGATTCGCACATCCGCTTTCTGGGCGATCTCTTGGAATACGCCCAGCTCGAGCACGCCGAGGAGATCTGCGACGCGACTCAGCCGAGGCAAGCGTTGCAGCTGAGTGATTGATTGCGGCTGGCTCTGCCTCCACTGATTCGATTCGACAGACTCAGCTATCTTGGCGAGCGCGGTGAGTTGTCGTCGGATGGTGCCGATGCGAATCTGCAAATCGGACAGGCTTTCCCGCCAGCCGCGATCGGTCGGTGCGCGTTGCTTCTTCAAAGCCTCACAGAGTTCATCGAATGCGACGAACTCGGCACTCGCCAGATCCTTGGAGATGCGACGAGCCAGCGTCTTGGAGTCCGCATCTACTGCACCACTGGCGGCCATTCCCTCGCGGAGCAGGGACACATGCACACGCACGCGTTCCAAAGCCTCGCGAGTGGCCGAGGTGGCATCGACGACCAGGCTTTCCGGTTGATGTTGTGCCAGCGCGGTACTGGCCGACTGCAGGTGCTGTTCCGCGATGACGGCAGCTGCAATGGCGGAGTCCCCCGCTCGTGTCAGGGACGTGGAGGCTGTGTCTGACTGCATCAGCATCCAGCGCACGTCATCCGCTGAACCCGCCGGATCGACGGTTCCCATACTCCCACTGATATCCACCATGATGGCGACTGCTTGGCGTGTGGTGGAGACCTCGACCAGCATTTTGGTCGGTGCCAACAGCATCCAGATGGCGATCCCCAGGGCCGTCGCACGTAACACCCAGAACAGGATCGACTGCCGCCTTCCGAGGATCTGGCTCTCCCTGACTAGTGACCAGGTCAAAATCGCCAAGAGCCCCAGCGCGATGATCGCCGCCACCCACAGACTGAGGGGCCCGTCGAGCGAGAGTTGTTCGGTGTTGCTGGTGGTCGAGAACATGGCAGGTCGGAGGCTCAGCTTTCAGATTTCACCGGGGACGCATGTCGTTTCGAGAATTCCGCTTTCCATTCCGACAAAGATCGAGCAGCCTGGGTTTTGGCCAGGGGATGAGAGATTTGTTCCACCGTCTCTGGTATGGCTTCCACACCGAATCGTTCACGCGAAATCATTCCGGACAGCACCAACTCGACCGTCATGAATCCGATGAGCAACATCAACAGCATCGGCCAGACCGGATCGCGGTGAACATGACTGCCCATGTCGGACGACGAAACGTGGGAAGTGAGATGGGACGTGTCCTGGAGCAGTTGGCGTTCGAGATCGGAAAGACCCTGGAGATTCGACTCCTGAACAGTGCGCTGCACATGAAAGGGAATTGACTCGCCGGACAAACCAAGCTGCAGTTCATAGTCACCCGGCAGAGTGGTGCGCGTCGAGCGGAACATCACACCATCAAGCAGGGGCTCCGCAGCCAGCTCCACTTGGCTGCCGGAAGGAGTCTTCAAGAATGCGTCGCGGTGGCTGCCTTCGGGCAGGTGCAGCACAATCGGATCACCGGGCAACAGGTTGTGTCGCGTGGCCTGCGGCTGGGTCAGATAGTTCATCCAGTCCTGGACCATCACGACAAAGGCTTGGGACTTCGCCAGATCGCTCCAGTCACGCATCGTGAGGGGAATTCCCATCACGATCACACGCCCCTGCCCGACGTATTTTTCAACCACCAGTGGTTCTCCGTTGCTCAGGCCAAGCAGTACCGAGACCTCTTTCGTGCGACTCGGTTGGGCGAAACGAAAGCGGCGGCGGACGCGAATATCACCCGTGTCGAGGCGATTGCTATCGGCGAGTTCCGCGGTGGCCGGATGATTCCGTCCAGCAGCATTGATCACTGGACTCTTTCTCACATCCGACTCCGAGACGATCCCCTCGATCCCCAGCGCTGAGAGCCCTTCCCCTGCCGCGAACAGATGCTGGTTGAACATCTCCACATCGCCCCGTGGCCCCAGGGCGATCCACAGCCCACCCCCGTTCATCACGAACACCTTCAGACGATCAATAGCGGCTGGGTCGAGCTGGGTGAAGTTCGGGATGACGACCGCGCGGTATTCAGATAATCCGATCGACATTAAATCATCCGGAGCAATAACGACCGGGCGGAAGACACTGTGCTGATCGAGGGCGGCCCCATCCACCCAGCCCAGCGCGGCCTGCAAGAAGAACGAATCCTGTTGCAGCTCCGCCTGTCCTGCGGCGGACTCGACCACCAGGACCGGAATCTCCTCTCGGACTTCGATGACCACGCTGGCTCGATTATCTGGCTCCAGATCGTCCGGAATCTTGTCGGAATCACCCACAAGTTCGCACGACAGGGAGTAGACACCGGGACGCGTCAAGGTCTGTCGCCACGCGGCTTCATGGGTATTGCCCGGCGGCAGAGACGGCACGTCGGAGCTGCTTACCTCGCGACCGGAGACGAGCCACCGGAGACGACATCCCGCTGACTCTGTCATCGAATAGTTCTGCACATTCGCGGTCAAGGCGAACGACTGACCGACTCCAGCGAGCACGCGTGAAGACTGCATCGAATTGATCGCCAAGTTGTGAGTGGCTGCTGGCTGAGGCCGTACCTGCACAACATCGACTTGCGTCGGGATGGTCGCTGTTCGCAGAGTCTCCTGGAGTCGTTGCCATCCCGTGGTATCGTCCATCTTCCAGTCGGTGGCCTGGCCATCCGTCACGAGGAGAATGTTTCGCTTCCGCGAACTCCCGGTGATGTCTGCCTGGGTTGCGGTGAATAGTGCAGCCAATAGATCGCTGCCCCCGGAGGTTGGCTGAATACTGGCCAGTTGGCGTTTCAGTTCTTCAAGCGACGCATCATTGATCTTCAGTTCGTGGGATGTGACCCAGATCGGATAGGGCGACGTTTGGAGAATTCGAACGACGTTTCCAGGCGACAGTTCGGCCAGTTGGGCGAGGGCCCGTTCCTGAATCTGGGCGGAGAGTGTCGTTCCTTCGCCCACCCGTTGGGTCGACATCGAGTTGTCGATGATGACGATCGTCTCCGACTGTTCGGAACTTCCCAGCCAGTTCCCCGGCAGCATCGGACGTGCCAGCGCTAGCACCAGAGCCGCCACCGCCAGCATGCGCAGGGCCAGTAGCAGCCACTGCTTGAGCCGCCTCGCGGAAGTCTTTTGCGTCGTGGCCTCAACGAGAAACTGCATCGCCCCCCATTCGATCGTGACCTTCCGGCGGCGATCAAAGAGATGCAACACCACCGGCGTCAGCGCCAGTGGCATGGCCATCAGAAAGAATACGCTGAGAAAGCTCATTGGGCCCTCGCAGCGCGCTGGCGGAGGAACCAGCCCAGCGTTTCCGAGAGATCGTGATTGGTAACCAGACGCACATAGTCACCACCCAGTCCCGTCACGGTGTCCTGCAATCGCTCTAGGAACGCCCGCATCCGTTGGAGGTAGCCCTCCCGAATCGCCGCCGGGTCCAGGCTCATGCGCTGCCCAGCCGACTCAAGTGACTGAAACGTCGACCAATGCCGAAAATCGAAGTGAATCTCTTCCGGGGCCAGAACGTGCATCACGATCACATCATGTCCTCGAGCGCGAACGATCCGCAGAGATTCGGCCAGTTCATCCAGATCGCCGAAGCAATCGGAGAACAGCACGAAGAGGCCACGTCTTCGCAGCCGGGGGATCATCGCACGAATCTGAACTGCCAGGGAACCACCACTGGCGGGTTGAGCGGCGAGCAGGGTCGACAGAATGGCTTTCAGGTGTGCCGCATGCTGCTTCGGGGGCAGGAAGTAGGGATTCGTTGCGTTCAAGATCGCCGTGCCCACGGCGTCCCGCTGCCTGAGCAACAATCGCGAGAGGCAGGCTGCCGCGCGTTGGGCGTGTTCCAGCTTGCTGACAGTGGAGAGTCCAAACTTCATCGATCCACTGGTGTCCAGAGCCATCACCGCGTGCAGGTTCGTTTCTTCTTCAAACTGACGGATGAAATACTTGTCGTTGCGAGCGAAAACCTGCCAATCGATCTGCCGGATTTCATCGCCGTGGGCATACTGACGATGCTGGGCGAATTCGCAGCAGCCGCCTTTCGTGGTCGACTTGTGCTTCCCCGCGAGCAACCCATCAACGACCGTCCGCGAAAGCAACTCCAAGCCTCCGATCTGTTCCATGATCTGCGGATCGACCAGTTCCAATGACGCCCCCGTCTGGCTGCGATGAGTCGCAGTCGGGGTGGAGGGAGTCGCTTTGGAACGGAAGAGGCGAAACATGGGTCTCAGACTTCAGCGGTAGAGAGTGATGGTGTCTGACTGATGATCCGCTGCAAGACGGCATCCGCATCAATCCCAGCGGCTTCGGCATTGAACGTCAGAATTACTCTGTGCCGTAGCACGGGTAGAGCGACAGCTGCGAGATCACCGGTGGTGGCATGGCTTCGCCGATTGAGCAGGGCTCGGGCCTTGGCCGCCATGAGTAGGGCGATGGTGGCGCGCGGCCCGGCCCCCCATTGCACCAGACTCTGAAGCTCGGCAGACATCGAACCTTCGTCCGGTCGTGTCCCCCGCACCAGATCGAGAGCCGATTCATACACATGGTCCGCTACCACCACACTTCGCACCAGAGACTGCATGCGGTGCATGTCATGAATGTCCAGTACCGGAGAGGTTAGAAACGAGTAGTCGGTCGTCTGACGACGAGCGATCTCCCGCTCCTCCTCACGGGTGGGATAACGCACATGCACCTTCAGCAGGAAGCGGTCCAGCTGGGCTTCCGGCAGAGGATAGGTGCCTTCTGTTTCGACCGGGTTCTGGGTCGCCAGCACAAAAAACGGATCAGGCAGTTTGTAGGTCTTTCCGCAGACCGTCAGTTGTCGCTCCTGCATCGCTTCCAACAGTGCGCTCTGCGTCTTGGGCGGCGTGCGGTTGATCTCATCCGCCAGGATGACGTTCCCGAAGAGTGGCCCCTCGACGAACTGAAAGACCCGCTTACCGGTGGTGTGATCCTCCTGAAGGATCTCCGTCCCGGTGATATCACCCGGCATCAAGTCCGGGGTGAACTGAATACGCCGAAACCGCAGGTCGATCAGCGAGGCCATCGTGGAGACCAGCATCGTCTTCGCCAGACCGGGCATCCCCTGCAAGATGCAATGCCCCCGGCACAGCAGCGCAATCAGCAGTTGCTCCGCGACTTCTTCCTGTCCCACAATCACGCCCGCCAGTTGACGACGAAGCTCGGTGATCTGCTCCTGCATCCGGTCCATCGCATCGTCCAGGTTCCCGGCAGCTGGGGGCTCCGATGGATCCCGCAATGAGTCCCTCACGCGACCATTTTCGCCGTGTCCGGTATCTTTTGAGTGTGGGGTTTCAATTCGATTCATGGGGCTGCTCGTCTGCGGAAGTGAAATGTTCGAGGTCTGAGCCTCGTCAGTTCTGAGTGGTGTCAGTTCTGGGCCTGGTCGGCCTCCGAGGGACTGATGAGTTGGTCGCTGTCGAGGTCCAATTGCCGGAACTGCTCATCCGTTCCGGGGAACTCTTGACGAGCCAGATCGTGATCTTGGTTCTTGTCCATTTGAGTAAACCAGTCGGGTGCTGCCGAGTCCGAGACCGCCGTCGAGTTCGAGCGTCTCAGCAGGCTGAGTGGTTCATGAGCATTCGACCCCAAGGCCAAACAGAGTCTGTAGGTCGGAAAGATTTCGTCGACAGCGATCGAACTGTCGCCATCACGGTCAAATGTTTTCAAGCGATCGACCAGCGTACGCCGTTCACGAATCGTGAATCGACCATCGCCATTCGGGTCCAGTTCCGGCAACATGGCGTATCCGTCGTTGACTGCGCCGATGGAAATCTGATCACTGGCCGCCCCTTGAACCGCAGACAATTCCAGAGCGTAGTGAGGGAAGGTGAGCAGCATGCTGTGGGTGGAGCAGACTGCGGTCTTGATCGCGGGCTTCACGATGTCTGAGCCCGACACCACCGAAAGTCGGGAGACCGCGGGGTCTGGCGTGTGGAGGTCGAAACGGAGAACCAAATCCGCCGGGCGTTCCAGAAGACTCTTTCGCTCCGCGCCATCGAGCTTTCCATCCCGGTTGGTGTCAATCGCCCCGGTTGCTCCGGATGAGTCAGCATCTCCATAGTACCCGCGCAGGCGAGGGATCAGAGTGCTGTCGAAAGTCGCCTGATCCAACCGCACGACGAGTGGATGAGAGGCTCGAGTCGCCACGCCCCAGTTTCGCGGATCCTTGGCCACTTTCGCGATCTCGGTCGATTCTACCACGTCATTCCGATCCAGGTCGCAGGCTTCCAATGATTGGACCGCGCTCGCGATTTCCTCGGCAGAAACAACCTGGTCCCGATTTGTATCTAGCACGAAGAACATGGGCTGTTGTTCGGCCCGCGTCCGCTGGAAATTGTCATTCAGGAATAACAGCACGGGGCCGTCCGTCAGGTTCGCCAGCATCCAGCGAATCTCTGGTGCGGAGGGCTTCGTTCCAGTCGCGATCATGGACCGCTGGACACGTTCTTCAATGGTCGACGGAGGGTGATACTTGGCGACGGTGTCCACCGCTGTTTCTTCCGGCTTCTTCCCCGGAGTAGTCTCCGCGCTGGAAGCAGCCGGAGTCTCGATGAGTTCGGTCGCGACTTCTGGCGGCGGTGGAATGGACTCGGGTTCCACAACGGCTGCTGGCGTTGGCTTCGCCTCATTCTGGCGGAGGGACTCCGGGTCGTTGATGAACGTCATAATCTTCTGAATCCGCTGCTCGCGCTGTTGAGCAAACGGCTGGCCATCGATCGTCACCAGGGCCTCCACCAGTAGTGGACGCTCCGGCAGGACCAGCAGAAACCGGATACTGGGCGACTCCGGATGGGCCACCGTCCCGAGATCCATGCGATGCAATTGATACTGCGGCATGCGAGCGGCCGGAGTCACTTGTGGCAGGTCAGATACAGGGGGACGCTGCATCGCCATCACGTTCGAAGCTGTCGCAGGACTCAGTACCTGCACCGGCACCGACAGCTGCTCTTGGGCCACTGCAGGACTGCTGGCCAGCGTCAGACCAGCGAGGGCTATTCCGTTGATGAACGATCGATGAGCGAAGAACCACATGGAAGAGTCTTTGAGATTGTGTCTGGAGTTCTCGATTCGACGGGTATTCAACTTAGCACCGCTTTCACGGGGGCCCCTTCGGTGATGCGGATGGGGCGACCGTTCTCGTCGATCTGTGAAGTCTTCTGATCGACTCCCACTGCGGAACAGAGTGTGGCGAGCAGATCTTCGGCGTTCATCTGACCATCTTCGACGCTCATCCCGCTGTCATTAGTGCGCCCATACGCCTGGCCCCCCGCGATCCCGCCTCCGGCCAGGACGGCAGACCAGGCTGCCGGAAAATGATCGCGGCCCGTCGTGCCGTTGATCTGAGGAGTGCGTCCGAACTCTCCCATCCAGAGAATCGTCGTCGACTCTAACAGTCCGCGATCGGACAAGTCCGTCATCAGTGTCGCCCAGCCGTTGTCGAGTTCTGTCGACAAGCCGCGAACCGCATTGAAGTTGTCCGTATGAGTGTCCCATCCCGCCCCGCCGCTGCTCGTACCGAGGGACACCTCGACGAACGAAACGCCGTGTTCAATCAGCCGTCGGGCCAGCAGGCATCCCTGGCCGAACGCGGTCCGACCGTAGGCCTCGCGAAGCGGTGCTGGCTCTTTCGAGAGGTCGAACGCCTTCGCGTCTTCGCTATTCATCAACCGCAAAGCGTTCTCGTAAACCAGATTGTGCGTCGTGGCCGCTCCCGTCTGATGAGTCGACAGGAACCCGGACTGCAAATCCTTCCAAATCGACAGACGCTTCTCCATGCGGACATCGGTCACGTGACCCGGTCGGCTCATTCCTTGCACGTGCAACTGCGGAAACCCGTCCGTGCCAGTCATCGCAGCCCCCGGCATGTCAGACGCTCCCACCATGAGAGGCTGTAATCGGGGCCCGAGAAAGCCAGGGCCGAATGCGTCCTCGTTGAAGGCCCGAAACGCGCCGATGCTGACACATCCGGGGAGTCCGCTGGGCGGACCGCCGAGTTGATTCGCGATCGAGCTGCCGAGAAACGGATGTCGAACCGGCCCAGACGGCACATACCCCGTGCGCATCAGATAGGTGCCGCGCCCGTGATCACCTTCCGCTGTCGAGAGCCCCCGCAACACCGCGAGATGACTCGACAGGGCGGCCAGCTTCGGCAGATGCTCACTGAATCGCAGTCCGGTCGATGCCGTCTGAATCTCCTTGAACTCGCCCCCATTGGCGTGTCCCGGCTTCATGTCCCAGGTGTCCGTTTGAGTCGGACCACCGCTCATCCACAACAGAATCACATGCCGCGAACTCTTCTTCGCAGCGGCGATCTGCTGCTGCGCAAACAGCGGGAACCACCCACTGGTACTGATTCCCGCCAGGCTGGCGGCGAGTGATCCGAGCCAATGTCGACGAGAGAGAGAAATGTTCATGGTGAGTGTTTCGATGGAAGGAGTGAATTCAGTGGGGCAGACATTCTTGTCTGTCATTCTGGAGACCGAGGCAGGCAGGAATGTCTGCCCCACTGCGCTAATGGTTCATGGTGAATTCGGCACTGTTCAGCAGCGCCCACAGGACATCGGAGAGGGCTTCGCGCAGCGGAGGCCCCGCAGCGTCATCGGCGATGAATTGGTTGAGGAGTTCCATCTCGGACGGCTTCGGAGAGCGCGAGAGGGTGGCGAAGTACAAGATCTCGATCCGTTGATCGCGACTGAAGAAGGGAGCTTCCAGTGATTTCAGCAGGCCGCTCGACTGCAACCCCGTGGCTCCATCGACCAGGGCTCCGTTCATCAGGGTCAATGACTGCGGGATGCCGCCCTGATATTCGGTAGACCGTCCGGAGGGCGTACGAAATTCGCGGAGAAACGCCTCTCGCGAGGAATTGCCGTAACGGTTCACGAGTCCGATGGCGGCATCCGTAGTCCCACTGCTGGGCATGGTGGCCACGGTGATGCAGTCATAGACCTGCTCCGCAGTCAGCATCTTGACGTTCATCTGGGCGAACCAATCGAGTCGCGTTTCGCTGTTGTCCTCCGCACCACTTGAACGGCGGTACGCCTGGGAAAGAGCGATTGTGCGAAACAACGCCTGAAGATCGAAGTTCGACTCGATGAACTGACCAGCCAACAGATCGAGCAGTTCCGCCGACAGAGGGGGATTGCCCACGCCAAAGTCATCCACCGGGTTCACGATCCCCTTGCCGAACAACATCGACCAGACCCGATTGGCAGTGGCTCGGGCAAAGTATGGGTTGTCTTTCCCCGTCAACCACTGGGTCAGCTGGCGACGTCGAGCGACCGTTTGATCGGATTCGAGATGAGAATCGCCGTTGAGGAACTTGGGAGCGACGGGGGCCTTGGAGTCCGGCATCGAGACTTCGCCGCGATTGATGTCGCGGACCTGCATGACCTTTGAAACCGTCTCCAGCTTCCCCTGAGGCCGGGAGATCCTGCCGAAGAACGCCGCAAAGCCCCAGAAGTCCTCCTGCTTCCATGGTTCAAACGGATGGTCGTGGCACTGGGCACATTCCAGTCGCATCCCCAGGAACACTCGCGCAGTGCGACCGGCGAGCTGATCGGGTTCAAGGCGCGTCGCGGAGTAAAACAGCAGCGGTCCCGATTTGACCAGGCGGCCTTCCGCCAGCAACAGCTGCTGCACGGTCTGATCGTAGGATTGACCGCTAGTGAACTGTTCTGACAACCACCTCTCGAACGCTTCGATGCCCCCAAAGTTCGTCAGATCGACCCCTTCAGGAATCAAGAATGATCGAAAGCGGGCGGCCAGATGGCTCGCATGATCCGGGCTATCCAGCAGTCGCTGGACCAGTTGTTCATACCGATTTGGCGAAGTGTCTTTCAGGTAATTACGCACCTCTGTCACGCTCGGCGTGCGTCCGACCAGATCCAGATAGACTCGCCTCAGCAGTTCTTCTGGAGCGGCTTCGGGGACAGCCTGGATCTGGTTCTCGGACCAGAGCCGGCTCATGAGAGCGTCCAAATCCTGAGTCCGATTTCCTGTGACACTTTGACGAATGGCCACGGGCTTCCATTGCGAAGCTGCGACGGCGAGGTCGCCGTGATAGGCCTCATCAGGAGTCGTCACTGGGTGAGCAATCTGTGGCGGGATCGCCACTGTGACCTGGGTGTTTTGTTTCGTGTCAGCCACGACGGTCGATGTCGCTCCTGGATCGGACGCGTTCGACGCCGGGAGAACTGCCTCAGCAGTGTCCAGCGTCGTGGTCGACGAGAAGTTTGCGACATCCACCACGGGCCACGCTGCCGGGAGAGCTGACACTCGCGAAGCGATCTCACGAACGGAGTTCGATCGATACCGCCAGGGAAGGTATCCCGACGAGGAGATCGTCGATGCCTGGCTCGAATCCGGAACAAAGCGACTCTGCTGAGGGAGGTGGCTCTTCGGATCGACCAGTACGGTCAGTAACGCCTTCTGGTCACCGCATTCCAGATTCACGGTCAACTCAATCTGCGACGTTCCATTCGCCATGACAGCGCGCGACCGCTCACCGGAAATCCGAGCCTCTCGCAGGTACTCCATCGACTTCGCCTGAGCTGCATCGCCCATCAGAAAGGCCAAGATTAATCGGTCCCGCGAGGCCAGCCTGGACGTGGGCAGCGACCGGCGCTCCACAAACGTGGCGTGGGAACTGTGGCGCAGGAGGACGTTCTTCGTTCCGTCCAATAGCAGCACCGACCGCGAGGTCACTTCGCCCGCCTGTTGGTCGCCCAGCGACAGCCACCGCAATGTCCCGTTCTGTTCAATCTCCACCAGTCCCGCATTGTCGAGCGCCGACACCATCGTGCTCCACGCATAAGTCGGAGATGAAAGCTGGAAGCACAGTGTCAGCACGACAATCAGCACGACCGCAGCGGCGATCGGCAGACTGCGAAACCAGCGCGCCCCGCGGACGAAGCCTCCCTGCAGCTTGTCGATGGCTGAGTCCGCGAGCTGCGGAGACGTTCCCCATTCCTGATGAACGACTTGATCAACTCGCTTCAATAAAGAGCGGGGCACCGGTGGCGCATCGAACGCCTGCTCGAGCAGCTCTTCGAGCTCGCGATCTTCGACCGATTCGGAAGTGGATGCCGTGGGATCATGCATGTGTACGACTCGACGAGCCTCTTGACTCAGAATGTCCCCGCCCCAGAGAGAAGACGGGTGTCACAGACGGGTGTCTCAATTGTGGGGGAGGATCGCTGGGCTGAGCGGATCCCATGCGGGAAGTCCGCTTTGACCGGGATCACGAGCGATCGGTCCTTCACGTTCTTCCGACTTCTGCTGCTTCAGGATTCGCTCCCGAAACTCCCGACGACCTCGGAAGAGAATCGACTCGACAGCTTTCTCGGAGATCCCCATTCGATCGGAAATCTCACGAACGCTGACCTTATCGATGTACTTCCATTCCAGAACGATACGGGCCTGGTCCGGAAGCGAGTCCAGAATCTGGCGGACCTCCTCACGGCGCTCCACGACTTCTTGCCGCTGACTGGCTGTTCGAGATTCCGAAAGCGGCTGAGACACTTTCACCTGATCAATCAGATGCTGGACTCTCGCCACAGCTCGAAAGTGGTCCACAACTTTGTTGGCCACGACCGTCCGCAACCAACTCATCGGACTCTCGATCGTGACCGACGGATCGGCCACCGCCTTCAGCAGAGCCAGAACAGCTTCGCTGACAATATCTTCCGCCAAGTGCCGATCCGCCCTCACACGAGCGCAGGTAAATCGCCAAACCGAGGGCAGGCAGGTCTCACTGAGATACCTGACCGCCGCCGGGTCGCGACAGCGCAATCCCTCCACTAAGGCAGAATCGTTCAAAATGGCCTCTATGATCCGTCAGTGTTGGCACGGACACGAACGAGTTTCAATTTCCGAGTCTCCATGCGACAGTCAGCCGCAGTCGCCATACGAACCCTGATGATGACCTCTGATGAACCCAAATCCAATTCTACCGCGCAGTTGCGGTCTAATGACAAGGTCGCAGGTGATCGAGAATTCACGCAAGGTGGTTTCAGATTCGACACGAAGTTTTTGAAAATGCGGGAAATGAGTCTCCCCTGAACTCCAATGACCACAATCCGAACTCCGTGAGTATGGAGCATTGCACGGAAGAGCTTTGGGAAATTGAGTCGCGATACTCTAAACGCCTGCTCGCAGAGACGAAAGCCTTGAGTTTCACACTCACTGAGTTCAAGTTCTGCGTTGAGTTTGATCTCATTCATTCCAGAGAAAAGTGTCACGCAGAGGCGCAGAGGGCACTGAGAAAACAGATGGGCCAGCTCCTCTCCTCAGCGCTCCCTGCGCCTCTGCGTGACATCTTATGGAGGATTGACAGCAGGCTGTCGATCGCCGACAAAGGACTCTGGCTTTTGAAGCCGATTACTTCCCGCTGTTGCATCCGCAGGGAGACATTTAGGCGGAACAGCGCCACTTTTTCGACACCGTGTCGCTCTCGCCGACAGGACATCCCTTCGTTTTCCACACGGAAGTCCACAAAGTGGCACTGTCCAATTCGGTTTTTTCCGAGCCCTCGTGGTGAATTTCTGGTGGCTGCCGACTCTTCTGATGCACACACGGTCGGGGTCCACTTCAGTGGGCAGCGTGGTCATTCAAGGGAGGGCTGCCTAAAATTCCTGACTCTGGAACCGCCCCCCACTCCGCAGGACTCCTCATGTTCGTTCTCGATCTTCTCGCTCGCTGGGCCCATGTGGGGGCCGCAATCGTTCTGATGGGCGGGGCGATTTTTACCCGCTTCGTGCTGATGCCCGCAGCTGCGGAGTTGCCGGAGGATCAGCACCAGGCGCTCAAGGAGCGGCTGCGAGTGCGGTGGAGCAAGTTCGTGATGTGGGGGATCATGGCGCTGCTGATTAGCGGGTTCTACAACTTCGCCATGGGGATTCCGACACACCAGGGGCAGCCGCTGTACCATGCCTTGGTCGGGACGAAGATGCTGCTCGGGTTCGGAGCGTTCTTTCTGGCGTCGGTGCTGTCGGGTCGGTCGGCGAAGTTTGCTCCACTGCGGGCGAATGCGAGCAAGTGGCTCAGCATTCTCATTCTGATCACGGCGATCGTGTCGGGGATCGGGGGATTCCTGAAGGTCGGTGTTTCTCCGACACCGGCGTCCGCTCAGTCGAAGTAATCTGGTGTTCGCCGAATAGGATTCGTGACTGAGCAGGAGAGGGGGAACGCTAATCTTCGCTGATCAACACGAATTCAGAAATTTCTTGAGTCTGGATGAATGTTGATCAGCGGAGATTAGTGTTCCAGAATTCCTCGGCGAACTCAGTCCAGAAGCCATTGAATCAGGGCGAGATGCCGTTCTTCCATGTTTGCCCCATGCCGTAGGCAGAGGGGATCAACGTCAGAGTTCACGATGCCCGCCTTCATTGCCCGCCGCCAAGTGAATTTCTCCGAAACCGATATGGCGGGGATCGTCCACTTTGCGAACTTCTATCGCTGGATGGAAGAGGCCGAGCACGACTACTTCCGGTCGGTCGGGCTGCGGATCATGGAGAAGCAGACGGATGGGACTTTTGTCGGGTGGCCGCGCGTCTCGGCGTCTTGCCACTTCGATGCGCCCGCTCGATATGAAGATGTCATTGAAGTTCGGATTGTTGTCGAACGGGTCGGGTTTAAGTCGCTGACCTTCTCGGTCGAGTTCTGGCGCGGCGAGACGCGGTTGGCTCATGGTCGACTGAAGACGGCGTGCTGTATCTGCCGCTCCGACGGGACGCTGCAATCGATCGAAATTCCGGCGGACTACCGCTCGCAATTCGTGGAGTCGCCGACTGAAGGCCCCCGTGCCTAACCCGTACGACGGACTTCCGAGTCCGTCGCTGATCGGTTTTTCAAGACGGACGGACGAGGACGTCCGTCCTACGAAGTATCTCGTGCCCGCCGAATCTCTGCAGTATCTTCTGTGTGCGATAATGAAAGATGGCCGTTAGATCGCGCCGCACGAACAGCGAATTCACCAGCCAGCCGCCGGGAACTCCGTAGTCGACCACATCTCGGATCAACGTCCCACCGTTCTGCTCCTCAAACGTGTGTTCATGATGCCAGAAAGAGTAGGGGCCACATACCTGCTCATCCACGAACCGGTATGGCGGTTCCCACGCACTGATCAGCGAACGCCATTTCATCGGCAGTCCGTGCATTCGCAGCCGATAGTCGATCGTGGTCCCGACGTGCATCGGAATCGGAGAGGGCGTGACGACCTCAAAGTGGAGGAACGCCGGGGTCAGTTCCTGCAGGTTGCAGGCGTCCGCGAAAAAAGCGAACACCTCGGCCAATGGACGAGGTGTCCAGAACTCCGTCCTCAATTGGAATGCACCGGGCTGGGAAGGATGTGCAGAGATCATCAGCGGGTTCATGAGTGGTGCCAAGCGGTCAGGAAGCCCCGCGAATGCCCCCGGTGGGTGAGGGAATCGACCAGCGGGTTCCCCTGATAATAGTCATTGAAGAACCAGCGGCCAGCGGTTCCGAGCGTATACTTCTGGCTGTGTGTGCATCAGAAAAGTCGGTGGCTGCCAGATTCTGTCCCCTCTCCCCCGCGCTCGACATGGCTTTTACGAGATGCTTTTTGCGGGGGAGAGGAGGCAGGGGACAGCGGCTGCCGACTTGTCTGATGCACACCTTCCGGCTGGCCGAGGTGCGCGTTGTTGCCGGAGGCGACCTCGCACCCGTATGATTCGGACTCGTGTGCCTTCCATTTCTCGGAGATCATGCCGTGTTTCAGTGTGTTGCGCTCGTGGGTGCCACGGGAGCTGTGGGCCGCATCATGCGGCAGTTGCTGGAGACTCGCAATCTGCCGGTGAAGCGATATCGCTTCCTGGCCTCCGCACGCAGTGCGGGGAGCACGATCACATTTTGCGGCAAACCGATTGTGGTCGAGGAACTGACCAAAGACGCCTTCGCGGGGTGCGACCTCGTCATCGCGACCACCCCTGATGAGGTCGCCCGCGACTTTTTGCCCTTCGCTGTGGAAGCCGGAGCAACGGTCATCGACGAATCCGGTTACTGGCGGATGCACGAGCATGTCCCGCTGGTCATTCCTGAAATCAACCCCCAGGAAGCCCTGAAGATCAAGGCTGGCATTATCGCCAGCCCGAACTGCTCGACCACGCAAATGGCCTTGGCCTTGAAGCCGCTGCACGACTTCGGGAAGGTCAAACGGGTGATCGTGTCGACCTATCAGGCAACCAGCGGAATCGGCGTCGAGGGACAGCGCGAACTCCAAGAAGGGACCGCAGCTGCCCTGAAGGGCGAGACCTACCACTACACCGCTTTCAAGCACCCGATCGCCTTCAACTGCATCCCCCAAATCGGCAGCCACAAGGCCGATGGCTACACCAGCGAAGAACTGAAAATGGTCTACGAGACTCGCAAGATTCTCGGCGACGAGTCGATCCTAGTTTGCCCGACAGCTGTGCGGATTCCGGTGTCGAACTGCCATAGCGAGTCGATTGTGGTGGAGACCGAGCGGCCGATCTCGCCTGAGAGGGCCCGCGAACTGTTCGCGGGGTTTCCGGGGATCAAGGTGGTGGACGATCTCGAAAACAGCCAGTATCCAATTCCGTCGACTTGCGATGGATCGGACCTGGTGTTCGTGGGCCGTATCCGCAAGGACTTGTCGCACCCCAATGGACTGGCCTTCTGGTGTGTCAGCGACAACCTGCGGAAGGGAGCGGCCACCAATGCCGTGCAAATAGCGGAACTGATCGCCAAGCATCGGTTCGGGTGACCTTGTCGAGTCCCCGCGTCAGTTTTGAAGTTGCACAGTTGTTCGTGGCGGTTCAGCCAATGAGACATATAAAGGTGTCAGGAGAGACATATAAAGGTGTCAGGAACCATATACTTGACACTCTGGTCTCGGGAGAGTAAAATCTCTGGTATCATGGGAAGAGCGAAGCGAGCGGAAGATGGTGGTGCGTTGTTTCACGTTCTCAATCGGGCGAACGCGAGGGCGACAATCTTTCAGTCGCCGGAGGACTACGCAGCCTTCGAGCGGGTGTTGCGGGAGGCTGTGGAGCGGACGGAGATGCGGGTGTTGGCGTACTGCGTGATGCCGAATCATTGGCATTTGGTGGTGTGG
>JANPCU010000299.1:0-23323 GCA_031431195.1 Planctomycetota bacterium
CGGAGATCGCTCAGCTGGCCGCCCCCTTCGACAAAGGCCTGCAGATCGCCGATCCACGGCTCGATCCCGTCGTACCCCGCTTGGCCCGCGATGGCGATCTGCTTGTCGACCGACAGCTTCTGCCCCCGAATGGTGCTGGTATTGAAGCAGACCCGAAACGGCCCTGAATTCGATTTCGCCACACTTGTCTCCGCCTGTGCCTGTGCCTGCGAGGCCCATGCAGACCCCGCCAATCCCACCGCCGTCGCCGCGAGCCAATCTCGCCGCGTCACCTCTTCGCCGAACACCATAGGTCTACTCCCCACTGTCGTGATCGATCTTCGATCACCGTTCAGGCATCGTGGCAGACAGGAGGCGGGGACGCAACTGGGGAACGCGGGTCACGAGGATTTACAGGACGCTGTGGAGTGCAACGTGCGCAGGGCTTGACGATTGAGTCTCCAGACGGCACAACCATGAATCGAGTCTGGGAATGTCTCTCACGCCCTTTACCCTCTCTGAGATCAATCGCGGTATGTCTGATGTCGATCTGAACCAAATGGAACTGCTCGCCCAGGTGGATCATCTCCTGGGTCAGGTTCGCGTCTGGACCGAGTCTGCGTCGCCGTGGCACCCGGCGGTGCAGGCTCAGGGACTGCTGCGGCGCGTGCTGGCCCGCACCGATTCGTTGCGGATTCGGCTCGAGGCTCCGCTGGTCGTCGCCACATTCGGCGGGACGGGGACGGGGAAGAGTTCGCTGGTGAACGCCCTCGTCGGAGCGGACGTGACTCAGGCCGGTCGGCAACGCCCCACGACTCGCCAGCCGATTGTGATCTGTCACACAAAGACCGATGTGACCCAAATCGGACTGCCACTCGAGTCCTGCGAACTCGTGCGCAGCGACTCCGATCTCGTCCGCGATCTGGTGATTGTCGACTGCCCCGACCCCGACACGAACGAGACCGAAACCCCCGGCAGTAACCTCGCGTTGCTCCACTCGTTGCTTCCGTTCTGCGATGTGTTGCTCTACGTCTCGACGCAGCAGAAGTACCGCTCCGCACGCGTCACGACCGAACTCGCCCAAGCGGCCAGTGGTTGCCGCGTGATCTTCGTCCAGACGCACGCCGACCTCGACGAGGACATCCGCACCGACTGGAGCCGCCAACTCTCGGCCACCTTTACCGAACCGGAAATCTTCTTCGTCGACTCGCAGCTGGCATTTCGCGAACAGCTGTCCGGCCAGCGTCCGACCGGCGAGATGGGTCGGCTGGTCGACCTGCTAATGCGGGAGTTGGGAAGTGCCTCGCGCGTGCGCATACGCCGGGCGAATGTCGTCGATCTGCTTTCAGAGGCCATCGACCGTTGTCAGGCTCCGCTGACCGCCGCCGAACCCGAGCTGTCGACACTTGAGCACACGCTGCTCGATCAACGGGGTCAACTCGCTAAGCGGATGACACAACAGCTGTGCAAGGATTTGGGGGCCAGTCGGGGGCTCTGGGAGCGCCGACTGGTGGAGGCGGTGGTCGAGAACTGGGGGCTGAGTCCCTTCTCGGCGGTACTGCGGGCCTACCACGGGCTTGGCTCGATCTTGATGTCACTCAGCCTGACCCGCGCGCGAAGTACCGCACAGATGGCCGTCATCGGCGCGGTCCACGGGTTCCGCATGCTGCGCGAGCGAGCCGAACGTCAGAGCGCGGAGGAGGGGTTGCAGCGGGCCTCGTCACTCGGGCTCGATGACTCATTGCTGCGCGAGACGGAACTCATCATCGAGGGGCACGTCCGCAGCGCGGGGTTCGACCGGTCGCTATTGCCCTCCTCATCACTCGACCAACTGCGCGAGCAAGCTGCGCGGATCGAGACGCAATTCCTCGGCGATGCCAGCCAGAAAACGGATGAGCTGATTCACGTCCTCGCCGCGAAGAACTCCCGCTGGTGGGTGCGTGGGTGGTACGAGCTGTGGTTCCTCTCTTATCTGGGCTTCGTGCTGTACCGCATCGGTCGCAACTTCTTTCACGACTCGTTCCTGGAGGACAAGCCGCTGCTCTCGACTGACTTCTACATGCCCGCCGCGATCTTCTGGGTGCTGTGGACTGGCGTGCTGCTGATGCTGTTCCTGCGAAGGCTCCGCAGCGGGCTCCAGCGGGAGATTCAGGGACTTGCGACCCAACTCGTCGATGTGCGACTCGCGGGTGGACTGTTCCCACAACTGGAGCAAGCCTGCCGCGTGGCCCGGCAGCAGTCCCAGGAACTCTCCCAGCTGCGCGAGTCTGTGGAGCGGATCCGGACGCTGGTGGCGACGGGGACGAGCCTGGGTGCTCGGCGAGCCGATCCGCGTTAGGCGAGCCGAAGGCTCAGCGCGGCACCGCCTCAACCATATTCATCAGCGACACGACGTTGCAGTAACGACTCGATGGAATCGAGACGCACTGGCCAAGTGGCGTGGGTGGCGGGGTCAGGAGGCTTTGCGCATGGCCCCGGTCCAGGGGACGAAGCTGGAGGCGACTCTCGAAAGTGGCACTGGTCCCAGGCGAGCCGACTCCCGAAACGGGGCCATCCGCAAAGCCTCCTGACCCCGCCACCCGCAGAGGTTCTTGCGTGGAGAGTCGCCTCCGAACTAACCTCTCAACGGGTCGTCGCCCAGGCGCCCACCTGCCCACCAGCGGGATTCTCTTCGCCCATGATACCCCGCATTGCTGGATCCCATGACACCACTCGACACGCCACTGCCCCGCCATGATATTGGGAAGCTGGCGATCGGCTGGGTGGTCGCGGTCGCAGCGATCTATTGCGGCGTCGTGTGGTTCTCCTCGGAGACGCTTCAGAACAACTCGGAGTTCAGTCGGCGTGATCTCTGGTTGGCTGTTCCTGGTCTGCTGGGGGAACACCTCGCTCCGACCGTGAATCCGGATGAGGCTGCACAGCCCTCGGGATGGCAGTTCTTCCCGGAGCGACTCCCGGAAATGATGATCGCTGGGTTCATCCTCGTGTTCGCCTGGGGGTGGGGGAGTTTGGTTTTCGACCGACTGGTTCACAGCTCGACACGCGAGCGTGGGATCACATCGACAGACCCTCGCTGGCGCTTCGGGCGGGAGGGGAATCTGGAGCAATTCTACTGGTCGTTGGTGACTGGAATTGCGGTCTGGGGGACGTTGACACTGTTACTGGGACTGTGCGGAGTGCTGTCTCCGGTGGTGTTCTGGGGACTGGGGCTGGGGCCGGTACTGTTCGCGTTCATGAGGCGTTGGATGAGTCCGCAGGCAGACGGGAATGTCTGCCCCATTCCACAGGTCTGGACCGGTCTGGGGATCGCTTGTGCCATCGCGGTGGCTCCGTTCCTTTTGGCGATGCTCCTCGGTTCGCTTCAGCCGCAGAACGATTTCGATGTGAAGGAGTACCACCTGGAAGGGGCCAAGGAGTTCTACCAACTCGGGCGGGTCGAGATGCTGCCTCACAATGTGTACACGAGTTTTCCGTTCCTGACCGAGATGCTTTGTCTCTCGGGGATGGTGCTGCGAGGTGACTGGTTCCGAGGGGCCTTGGCTGGGCAGGCGGTGCTGGCGGCCTTTGCCCCCCTCACCGCACTCGGGCTATTCGTGGCCGCCCGGCGGTGGCTGGGAACGACAGCCGGATGGTTCGCGGTACTCGTCCATTTGACCTGCCCGTGGATCTATCGCATCTCGATCATCGCGTATGCCGAAGGAGGACTGGCCTGCTTTCTCTTTGCCACGTTCTTCGCAGCCTGCCGAGTGATTGAAGCGACCGATCCCCAGGCCGCCCGCCGCTGGACGCTGCTCACCGGTCTCCTCGCCGGGGCAGCTGCGGGGTGTAAGTACCCGGCGGTGCTGACGGTGGTCATTCCGCTAGGGATACTCGTCGTAGGACGGGCACATTTGCCCGTCCGTCTTGTCGGTGCGGGGCAAGAAGGACGGACGGGCAAATGTGCCCATCCTACAATTCGCCTCGCCCTGCTTTACACGGTTGGCGTACTCGCCACCTTCGGCCCGTGGCTCGGCAAGAACCTGTGCGAGACCGGCAACCCCGTCTACCCGCTGCTCTACTCCGTCTTCGGCGGGACGGACTGGGACGAAGCCGCCAATGCCAAGTGGAAGGCCGGGCACCCGCTCCCGCTCAAAGACATCACGGGAGTCAGCTGGGTGGCCCGCGATACCCGCGACCGGCTGTGGGATGTGTTCCTGGGAAGTGATTGGCAGTCGGCGCTGTATCTGTCATTGGCGGTGGCCGCACTGTTCGCGATCTGGCGATCATGTCACGCGCAAGCCCAGGGGTTGCCACCCCGGGG
This sequence comes from Planctomycetota bacterium, assembly GCA_031431195.1. Classification (GTDB taxonomy): domain Bacteria; phylum Planctomycetota; class Planctomycetia; order Planctomycetales; family Planctomycetaceae; genus TH-plancto1. The sequence goes on from JANPCU010000299.1 coordinate 4,280, forward strand.
CTTGCTGCTCCTCGCAGTGGCGTACTCGCTGTGGCTGTTCTTCACATGGCAGTTCTTCACGCACCGCATTGACCGGTTCTGGGTGCCGATGCTGCCGCTCCTGAGTCTGCTGGCGGGAGCCGGACTGGCGGCACTGTGGGAAGCGGTTGAGGAGTTCATGCCGGACCGCTCAGGGGAGGTGTATGCCGTCCTGCGCGGAGTGATCGCCGTCCCCGTCTTCTCCGTGGTGGTCTTCAATCTGGCACTGGCCACAAGTCCGCTGGGTGGGAACAACTCGTACCTGATGGAGCTGGAGTCACTCCGCGAACTGACCAAGACTCCCTGCATCGCCCTAGTCGAGAGCCTCGCACTCGCCCCGACCGACAAGGTGCTGTTCGTCGGCGAGGCCGTGATGTTCGATGCCGCGTTCCCGTACGAATACAACACCGTCTTTGACCACTCGATCTTCGAACGCGACTGCAGTGCCGCCCAGCCGAACACCCTTGCCGCCGATCAACCGCTCCGTCCCGCCAAGCTGATCCTCGACACTTGGCACGCGCGCGGGGTCACACACATCGTGGTCAACTGGAGCGAGATTCTGCGATACCGCACGACCTACCGGTACACCGATTTCGTCCATCCCGCGCGGTTTCAATCTCTCGTCGATGCCGGAGTGCTGGTCCGCGACAACCAGCCACAGCGGGCTCTGCTGGAATCTCTCGCTCCGGAGAAGCAAGCAGAAATCCTCCGCTGGGCCCCCGAACTTCAGCAACCCGCGTCCCCAGGTCAGGCCGCTGTGATCCTGTTTGAAATCTACCGTGTGAATTGAGAGTATCGGGATCGCCCGATGGCACGAGTGAATACCGGGCAGCTTGTGTTGACTCGGTGAATGCCGTTTTGTGAGTCACTCTCCCTCGACTCGCGACCATCATCGTCCGCTGATGGAGTTCTTCAATCTGTGCCAATCTGTGAAATCTGTGGACCCAATCCCCCTTCAGTCGAGCCTTTCCTGAGCGGGGAGTTTGTCCACAGATTGCGCAGATTTCCACAGATTATACTTCTCGGGGGGAGCACTGAGACATTTCGTACGACGGACGTCCTCGTCCGTCCGTGAGGAAAGCCTCGAAGAGCGATGGACGAGGACGTCCGTCGTACGTCTCAATCCGCCCCGCGTGAAGTCTCAAGAGGATTGGTTGCGGCTGACGAGACACGGGAAAAGGAGCGCGCGGTGAGTGGCGTGTGTGCGTCAGGAAAATTGGCATCCAAAACCAACGGGCAATACTCACCCGAAACTCGCAACACCCGCAGGGGACACCGCGAACGCGAGGACGAGCGAAGTGAAAACGCAGAGGGCGCGGAGGCCGCAGAGTTCGGAAGGAGAGCCTGCTCTCTGCGTCCTCCGCGCCCTCTGCGTTTCACACTTCCGGGGCGCTGGATGGAGGTTTCCCCTTCGAGGGGACCGGGAACGGTGATGAATCGCTGACGATTATTTGAGGCCCACTCGGCTGTCGTGAATTTCTGAGAATTGCCTACTTTTGTGATGCGCGCACGTGAGTGGCTGGGCCGCGAGGGGCGGAGACTGGCCTCGTGAAATGTAGCGCGGGGGCTCGGGCGATTCACGAAGCTGGAAGTGCGACAAACACTGGCTCATCGGGCCAGCGTGAGCTGGGGGGTAGGTGCAGCAATAGCGTCTGTTGAGCACGTCAGGAATGGGAACCTCCGAAGCAGGTATTCCGACCCTCTTCCCATCGCGATACATTGCAGCAACATCAGTTGCGTCCTTCGACGAAAGCCGCCCCATGAGCTTCTACCGCCCCTCCGTCTCCAATGTCGCCCGCTTTCGCGAAGACGGGTATGTCATCGTCCGCAACCTGCTGACTCCCGAGGAAGTCGACCTCCTCAGTCGTGTGGCGCGAGCCGACAAGCACCTCGCCGAGACGGCCTACGGTCGCGAGGACGCCAAGGGAGCCGTGGTTACGCTCGCCGTCCGCAACGAACTGACCGACGACCTCTACAGCGCCATCGCTCGCAGCCGCCGGATCATGTCGGCGATGGCGGCTTTCTTAAATGGAGAGGTGTACCACTACCATCACAAGCTGATCTTGAAAGAGCCGCGCGTCGGCGGGGCGTGGGAATGGCACCAGGATTACGGCTACTGGTACAACAACGGCTGTCTGCTGCCGGACATGGGGAGTTGCCTGATCGGGATCGACCGGGCGACGAAAGAGAATGGGTGCTTACAGGTGCTGAAGGGGTCCCACTTGATGGGCCGGATCGAGCACCTGAAGACGGGCGACCAGACCGGGGCCGACATGGAGCGAGTCAATGCGGCCCTCTCGCGATTCGAGTTGGTCTATGTCGAGATGGAGCCCGGCGACGCAGTTCTCTTCCACGGCAACTTGCTGCACCGCTCCGACCAGAACCACAGCGAAAATCCCCGCTGGGCGCTGATTGGCTCCTACAACACCCGCCGCAACGACCCGTATAAGGCCGGTCGCCACCCAGGGTACTCGCCGACCGAGATTTCCCCGGACGAGATGGTCATCAGCACCGGACAGCGGCAGTGGGACCAGTTGCAGCAGGCCATCCAAGGGTGAAGGAGGCAAGTTGCCCGCTTGCCCGTGAGTCTACGCCAGAACCTTTTCCGAGAGCGACTTCACCCGCACCGCCAGCAAGGCCGGGTCAAAGGGACGACGAAATTTCTCGTCGTAGGTGTTGGATGACGATGGATCGGCGTTTTCGTCATCTGAGACCAGTCCCACCACGCGGGTCGTGGCGTCACGGCCCGCACTCTTGAAGTAGTTGGCAATCATCCGCGCCTCGTTCGCCCCGATCGAAGCATCGATTACGACGCATTGTGGACGCTGCTCCATCGCCAGGGCTCCCGCTTCGAACGCATTCGCCGCCGAGATCGTCGTCATTCCCGAAGCCAGCAAGAGCTTCTCCACAATCGCCTGTTCCGCAGCGGGCATGCCGATAATCAGCACCTTGCCCCCCTGCATCGCTCCCAGTTCACCCAGCGGCATGCCATGTGATCGCATGAATTCGATCAAGCTATCGCGGGGGATGCGGCGATCGAGCGAACCGGGGATGCGATACCCCTTCAGACGACCGGTGTCGAACCATTTACTCACGGTTCGCGGGGCCACCTGGCAGATTCGGGCGACATCACCAGTGGTATAAACGGTGGCAACTGTGGCTTCACTCATCGCATCACGACTTTCGGGACGGCAGACGCCCGTGGGCAGAGAAAGCCTCTTGCTTTGTGGGGGAATGGTGGCACTGTCCCTCGTGACCATTCGCTAGCGAAGCATTTGGTATGCCGTCGGCTTCCCATACGACCCGTTCAAGACTCACAACTCGTCACAACCGCAGATTCTGCCTGACTTACCATCGCCACAGCTCCTCTATCCGTTACGATACCGTTGCGTTCAACCGACTTGTCAGGTTGACAAGGGTTGTATCAGTTACACGTCTCGGTGGCAGATCATACACATCCGGTTCAGCTCCTTATGACGCAGCCGTTCCTCACTTCCTGGCATCGACTCCGCTCGCGAATGCGAGGTCTCGACGATTGCGAAGAGGGCGGCGTGCAAAGTCTGGCTCTGGTGCTGACACTCCCGTTTTTTGTCGGGACGATCCTGCTGCTGGTTCAGTTGTGCCAAGTGCTGCTGGGCGTGATGACGGTGCAGTATGCTGCGTTCGCCGCCGCCCGTTCGGCGGTGGTCTGGATTCCCGCCTGGGTCGAGGATCAGGACTTTGATCGCGGCCAGGATGTCTCCACAGAGAACGAAATCAACGCCCCGATCATCCAGGGGCAGCCGATCGACATCACCGACGAGAGGCGTCAGAACTCCCGCAAGTTTCGAGAGATCCAAGCGGCAGCGGTGCAGGCGTGCGTGTCGATCTCGCCGGCTCGCTCAGTCAATGGCCCGCGTGCTGGAGCCGGTGAAGTCGACGAGTCTGTTGACGCCTTCCTGGCATTTCAGAATCTGACAAATGATCCTCGCATCGCACGCTGGCGACTGGCGACCAGCAACCGCTGGAGTTACTCAGCGGCCAACACCCGCGTCCGTCTGGCGTTCCTGGGTCAACCGCGTTTGACGCCGACCTACAATCCGATCGGCCATCCGGTCGTGCCACACAACGACTACGAAGCGGGATGGGACGAAGCGGTGACGGCCATCGTGTTGCATGAGGTGTCATTGGTCCCCGGACCCGGACGCTGGCTGTTCCAGAATGCGACCTGGGGTCGAGTGCCGAATAACCTCGCCGAGAACTGGGCGGGTTCGGGGCGACTCGACCGCGTGCCCGTGGTCGGGTCGGCGACGTTGACTCTGGCAGGGTTACAATCCAATCGGCCGATTCACTACCCCCAGCGGGAGGATTGATCGATGCGACTCCGACCGTGGGGCAGGTTTCCGACGTGCCTGTGGTTCGACATCCGAAGCACGTTGAACACGTACTCCTCAAAACTGACCCGCCTCCACTCCGACGAGTCCGGCGTCATCAGTTTGTTGACGGTCTTCGTCATACTCGGCTGCACCTGGATGCTGCTGTGGCTGTTGAACTCGGCCCAGCAACTCGACTCGAAAATCCGCCTGCAAAACGCAGCGGACTCTGCGGGCCAAAGCGGAGTCGGCATCCTGGCGCGGGGCATGAACGCGATTGCCTTTGCCAATCAGTTGGAGGCCGATCTCTTGGCGGGAGTGGCCGTGATGCGGGGGACGCAGGGGACCGCCCTGGCCAATTCGCCCTTGGTACAGCTGGTCCTCCCCTTCTTCGAAGTGATCCTCAACGGCGAATCGGGTCAGTTGCCACCCGATCGACCGATCCCCGCCTTTCGTCGTGATGTCGTGCAAGAGATTCCCGACCTGGCCGATCAAGTCACCCGTGACGTGGCCCGCGCCAACGGACAGTGGAGGGGGCCGAACGCCGCTAACAATCCGGACGGTCCGCAAGGTCCACTGCTGGTCCAGCTCTGGACCACAGCGGGACAAGCCATCGGATCGGGCTGGGAGGACGACCCGCGAACTCGCACGTTGCCGGTGATCGACCCGAGTCCGCTGGGACAGGACGCGATCTATCTGGCCGACCCGGACGCCGCACTCGTACGCGGTCGCCGCGAACGCAGCCAACTCGTCAACCAATACCTCCACCCGTGGGCTCTCGATCTGGCGGGCGGAGACCAGGCGCTGGCGAATCAGCTGGTGGCTCGGGCGCAGCGACCTCTGCGGTTGCTGCTCGACGCCGAGTTCGTGAACACCAACCTCCCGCTCATCCTGCGTTCCCCCTCACTCTCACCCGGTCGCCGCGAACAGGAACGGGATCTGATGTTCGTGGCCGTCTCGTACCGACTGCATGCGGGTTCCGCAGCCTCGATCATGTTCCGCAATCCCAATGCCCGGCAGGCCCCGGCCATGGCATTCGCGCAGGTGCATCTCTTCCTGCCCTGGCACCGCTTTACCTGTTGCCCGTGGGGCGAGTGGGACTACGACCCCCAAACCGGCGAGCCCTTTTTCATCAGCTACTTCGATGGCTGGCCCGGCGAGTGGACCGCCAGCACGCAAAACTGGCAAGCCAAACTTGCCCCCGCCACAGCGGACGGACTCAGCGCCATCCTCTCCAGCCGAGTCCCCAACGCGAACCTCTTGTCACCCGGCTGGGGCCAGCTGACCCCGCGCCAGGTGGACACTCTGACGCACCAGTGAGGGCGTTAGAGTGGAAATTGTACTCCACGCAGGCGAGTTCGAAACGTACGACGGACTTCCGAGTCCGTCGCAATCCTGGGGTGATCCACGCGGACGGACGAGGACGTCCGTCCTACGAAATGTCTCAGTTCTCCCCGCGTGGAGTCGAGAGCTGAGTGATTGACGATACTTCACGCAGCCCGAAATGAGACGTAGCTGCCCCTCGCCAGAATGCGGTCACGCGATCCAATTCGCCCATGTACTGGCGAACGTCGCTACGGCCAAAGGGCTCAGTTCGGGCCATGCAAAAGTATAACAGGTCCCCTGACTCGCGGCCCAGCAAGAGCTTCCCCCTCCTATGGGGTCCTGTCACAACCCCGATTCTGAGCATTGACAAGGGTCTAGGTCACGGGTCGATAAACGACCAACCGACACCGGGGAGGGCTGTCTGCCACTGCTCGATCTCTTTCAACCCATCGAATTGCCCGTTGACCTGAATGTGCTTCAGCGTCTGGCACTTCTTCAGGTTCTCCAGCCCCGTTGTCCCGATCTGAAAGGGCGAGAGCAACAGGCTCTCAACCCGTGAGTGTTCCAGAGCGGCCAACCCCTCACCCGTGATCTGGGACCCCAGAATCATCAACGACTTCAGGTTCGGCAACCGGGCCACCTGCTTCAGTCCCTCATCGCCGATCTCTCCGGACAACGACAGCCGCTCCAGCTTCTGCAACTGGCAGACCACCGGCAAGCAGGCGTCCGTCAACTGCTGACTCGTGTGTTGGAATCGGTACAGCTCCAGCGTTCGGAGCTGGGGCATGTTGGCGAGAATCGAAAGCCCGCTGTCGGTGATCCGAGTATGGGTCAGGTCAAGTTCTTCGAGTTGGGTCAACGTGGCGAGTTCCGCAAACGCCGTGTCGTCGATGTCGACATAATACAGCCGCAGGGACCGCAGGTTCTTCAAGCGGGCCATTTCGCGGGCTCCCAAGACATTGATGGTCATCTCCTGGGGCAGACTCAGGGCCGTCAGCTGGGTCATCTCTCCGATCGCTTGCAGCTCGCGTGACGGGAGTGGAGTGCCGATTTCCAGTTCCTCCAGCCCCGCGATGTGGTGTAACCGTCCCGTTTGACCACCGAAGTCTTCACCATGCAATCGCAAGCAGCGAATCGAGGTCGCGTGACGCAACCTTTCAATCAATTCCCCGGTGTACTTGTCTTTGCTCAGCGTGACTGTCCCCCACGCCTTTCCGGCCAGCGTGTCGATCTGCTCGGGAGTGACTTCCTCCCCCTCCCAACCCACATCGGGCAGAGCGGGCAGTTCAGCGGGTGGCGGTGTTTCGGACACCTCAGCGACCTTCTTCAGAAACTCCTGGTGGTAGGTCGTGCGGATGCCCCCATTCTGAGGGTTCTTGTCCGCCAGAGCTTGCTTCACCGCCGCCACGACATCCGCAGGAATCGGCTGGGGAACCTTCTCCCAGTGTTGCAGGTAGGACCGGATCATGTCCTCGCCGGTGACACGTTCCTGCTCCGCGACTCCCTCTTTCGTGGAGAGTTCAACCAGCTTCACAATCCCCGGCACGGCGTCATCGCCCCACTGGATCAGCTCGAAGCCGACCTCCCAACGCGTTCCCGCAGCGGACATCATCTCCAACAGGACCGGCAGTGACTTCGGGTCATGAAGCCGTCCGAGGGTCCAGGCGACCTCCTGACGCACATGGCTGCTGCGGTCCTGGGCCATGCGGTGAATGAACTCCAACTCCGACTTCACCTTCAGATGCCCGATTAACCGGATGGCAGTCACCAACTCTTCATCCGGCTCTCCGTGGTGGTCCCGCACGTTGCGAATGGCGATGGGGAGATACCGCGCGTAGTCGATGTCGAACGGCGACTTGCCGTATGGCTCGCCTCGGAGCGCAGCCAGCTCGCGCCCGACCTCCTGCCAGGCTTCCGTGCCCTCCTGGCCGCTCAGGTAGTCATGCCGATAGACCAGCCGCTCCTGAACAGCGATGCCATCGAGGAAGTGTAGCAGTGGTTTGTAAAGTTCGGCCCCGCGTTCCGTGCAGGCAATCGTCTTCTCCTGGCCATCTCGCTTCAGTGTCAACCGATATGCAGTCGCATGCAGCGGTGGGGCCTGCCCTTGGGCCACAGCTGCCTCGGTCAGCCATTTCGTGTCGCCCAGTAACCGGTTGAGCTTCCGAATCTGCCCCGGCGACAGCGTGTGATCGAACACCGCCCCCGTGCGAGCGGGCAAGTTCGGTTCCGCCTCGCGCCCCTCGACCTTGTACCAGCACTTCCCATTCGCTTCGAACTTGAGCTGCTCGATGTACCCATTGCGAGAGGCTTCGAATGGCTGGATGTTGACCACGAACTCGGTGAACGCGGGCTGGGCGGCAGCGGGGGCAACTGGCGGTACGGCGGGTGTTTCTCCTGCGGCGGGAGTTGGTTCCGCCTTCGAGGTCGTGTCTGTCGGATCCTTCTCGCGAACTGCAGGGGCCTCCTCTGCTGGAGTCGGTTCGGGGACCACACCCTCATCCGGGTCGGGTTGCTGCTGGGCTTCCAGAATCCGATCGGCGAGCGTCTCACCAACGACGACCTCGATCACCGGTCCCTGGTCGTCTTCGGCGGATCGGTGTTCGAACCCGGTTTGCAGGAAGTGTTTGCCGGGGCGTACCAGCGGCAGTTCGAACGTTCCGTCGGCTTTGGTCTTGGTCGTGGGAGTGAAGTGGTAGCGATCATCGAGCTGGTCACAGGCGACCGCCCGGACGGTGTAGTTCCCCACAGGCTGGCCTTTTCGGATGACTCGCCCTTGCACACTGCCAGGCCGCGAGAGCTGAAGGTCGAAGTTCTCAACCTTCTGGCCGGGCGTGGTCTGAAGAACAGCAGAGACACCGTTGGCCCAGTTCCGCGTTTGTTGGAGCTCACCGTCATGCACCATGAGGTTGTATTTCGCGTTCTTACTGGCCGGGAGATACAGGACGTACCGCCCGTCCTTGTCGGTCTTCTCATGGTCGCGGAGTGTGCCGCCACTCCGAATGCAGACGACAGAGGCCCCCTCCACGGGGTGACCGTCGGGATCGGTCACGCGACCCGAGATCGTGGCGGACTTCTCCACATAGAGCGTATGCACTGGCATGTCGGGTTTGAGATCGTACTTGAGCGATCCAAAGTTCTCTTGCATCTTGTCTCCTTCCGGAACGTGAAGTTTCTGACCGCTCCATTCTTTGTCCGATTGAACATCGGGAGACCAACAACGACTGTAGAGCAGGTGCTTATAGGACACGGACTCTTCGCAACCTTCACAGTCGGAGCTGGCCACAGCTTCCCCTTCGCCGATATTGAACCACACTTTGCCAGGGAGCAGGTCGTCGATCACGAGCCGACCAGCGGCATCGGAACGGCCCATGTAGTACGGCTTGTCGGACGTATAGAGTACGAACCCCGGCACGGGTTCTTGGGTCACACTGTCGACGACTTTGGCTTCGAACCGGACGGAGGGAGTCAGTTGCAAGGACATCGGCACCTGCGTGCGGTAGGCGATGTAGTTCTCCGCCTTGCGGGCACTGCCTTGTCCCGGGACGACGACTTGGATTTCGTACCCTTGGTTATCCCACTCGTTCCCGCCGCCTCGGTTGGGGAGTGAGGAGGGAACCGGCAAACGATAAGTTCCGTCCGCCTTGGTCTTCGTCTCGGCCGCGATTGGCATCCCAAAGGATTGACTTCCATACTCGGGTGCCGAAACCTGGAATTCTCCGGCAGCCCGCACGGTGGCATCGGCGACAGGCTTTCCAGCTGCGTCCGTGATGATTCCTTCGAAGCAGGTCTGGTTGTCGAGCAGAATCAGGAATTCAGATTCTCCCAATTGACGGAAGACTCCACGGGGAGCATAGCTCTCCTTCTTGATCGTCCCGATGGCGGCCATTCCCGGTGGCAGCCCTTGGACGCGGAACAGCCCCTTCTCATTCGTGACCGTCTTGGACTTCGGTCCCAGGCACATGAATGACACCTCCGCACCGACAATCGGCTGGCGTGTCGTTGCGTCCAGGACGACCCCCGACACCTCACCCGGTCCCACGGTGTTGAAGTGGGCGAGTTCCTCTTCTGTCAGTCCCGCTTGCTTTAAGAGTTCTGGAAGTTCTGACGAACTGGCCCGCAGTTCTTCCATCTCTTCAGCAGTGAAGGTGCTACCCGGCTCTTCGTCGCGGTTCGGACTTCGGCGTGGAATCGGTTGACCGGGATTGGTCGTGGCCGGTGCGGTACGCGGGGTCCGCAGGACCAACGGGTCTTTGGACACGATCGTGGCGGGCACTGTGCCATCCTGATCCTGCCCGTTTGTGAACACCATCCAAGCATCGGGTTTGATCCCTTTGAGAAGTACAAAGCTGAACACTCCCCCTGGGGCGACCGGCAGTGGCTGGAACAGTGACTTCCCTCGGAACATCGGCATCAGATACTCACCGACAATCGGAACATCCTGCTCATCCAAAAGCTTGCCCGTCACGACTTCTCCGCGATCCAACGCGATTTCTGGCAGCACGAACGACTTGGCATCGTCAGCGATGCGGTCCGGGATCTTCGGCTCCGGGGGAGTCGGCCCCAAACGAGGATGGATCAGCGTTTCGTCCGGCCCCATGTACATAATCTCGGGGTAGGCATAGTGTCCCGGCAGTGTGAACGAGGTGTACTCGCCGTTATCGTTCGTCTGGCACTGCGTGGTGTAGGTACGTTCTGATGCGAGATCAGCTGCGGACGTAATCAACACGACGGCGTTCTTGACCCCGATCTTCTCGCCCCGGACGACGATTCGCCCCGTGACGGGGATGCCGGAAACTACCTCCAACGCGAGCGAGTTGGTCTTCCCGGAGAGGAGTTCGCTTTTCCGAGAACCGGCCTTGATAAACTGAGGACCATTGAGATCCTCGGAACTGATTTCGTAAGGCCCCACGGGAAACGCCGGGATCGAGAATTTGCCCTGGGGATCAGTCAAGACATGCACTGTGGCGGAGAGAATCCCGGAGTCCGCACTCGGCTGTTGACTTGTCGTGAGCGACAATCGAACGCCTGCCTGGCGCGTAGACAGTTCTCCTTCCACTGGCACCACAGCTTTCAGTTGGAGCTGTTCCTTGTAGTGCGAGAACGATTGCACGTCATGCGAAGCGGTGGTGACACGGACACTATCGAGTAGTTTACGTGGAACCAGATCGAGCGTGACTTGCCCGTTCGCATCCGACTTTCGACTGGCAATGTCTTGGAGTTCCTGGGGCGGACTCCCCAGTGCAGGGTGTACTCCTTCGACAGATTCTGACCCATTCGGTATTCGTCGATAGCCCACCGTTACGTCGGCTCCGACGATCGGCTGGGAATTCTCGTCGACAACTCGCAACTTCACCATCGAGACATCCGTTAACTCGATGCGAGCAATGGGGTACTTGGGCGACGAAGCCGTTACGAACGAATTGGCGACCCCGATCCCATGTCCCGACTTCCAGGACCAGAAATAAAATTGCCGGAAGCCGAAGTTGGAATGGGTAGCCGCCTTTGGCACAGGGATGCGGAACTCACCCTTCGCATCGGACTCGACACGGATTGTATTCGGTTTGTGAGTTGCTTTGTCGTAATCGATATCACACCAGATCGTCGCCCCAGCCACGGGTTGGTCTTTGGAGTCGACGACGATGCCCTGGATCAGTTGGTCTGCAGTCGCGGCTTTGTCTGACACTGGCACAACTGGTGACGTGACTGGCGGGACCGGAGTGGGTTCGTCCGCGCTTATCGAGACCGGCTGCACTATCGCGATCGATCCGACCGACAAGACACCCACAATGAGCAGGGCCAATGCCACAGCTCTTCGCACCGGACCATGGCTGCGGGCGCTGTCGAACAGCGACTTCACTCGCCGTTCGAGGCTGCTCCCTTCGGCCATGGCCACGCCGAGCGATAACCCGCGCGGGGCACAGCACAGGCGGGCGACCTCCAGCAGCTGTTCAGCGTAGTCGCTGGCCTTCTCTCCGCATTGAACCACGGCATCGTCGCAGGCTTGCTCGCGCTCCTGCCGCAATTGACGCAGGGCGAACCAGGCCAGCGGATGGAACCAGTAGAGGACGCAGGTCAGCCGACCCAGCACCTGGCACGCGACATCGCCGCGCTGCACATGGGCCAGTTCGTGTATTAGCACCGCCCGCCGCATCGGCTCATTCCATGCGCGGGCCAGCTGCGGCAGCAGCACCACTGGACGCCAGATCCCCCAGGTCAGCGGAACGACCGAACTCGCATGTTCCCGCAGTTCGACCGAGCGAGTGAGACCGAGCCGCTGTCGCAACTCGACCAGCATCCCGGGCCACTCGCCGTCGGAGACAACCAGCGAGGTCCGTCGCAGCTGGACGGTTCTCCATAACCCTAACAGTAGCAGTACTCCGAAGAGAGCGACGCCCAGTGACCAACTCGCAGTGACCAAGAGTGTGATCCACTCGCCCGTTTTGAGCGGAGGAGCTGCGGGTTCGATCAGGGTGGGAGCTGCAATCAGCGCTGGCTCGATGACCGGTGGAGCGCTGGGGCTGGCAATTGATTCGATGGGTTGTCGATGGACCGGTGTGGCCGGTAGATGGGGTTCGAGAGTCGGCGACGAATCGATGTGGATTGGCGAAAGTCTGACGACTTCCGCTACGGGTGGGGACGGCGAAAGTCTCACGACTTCCGCTACGGGCAGGATCGGGATCTGCCATGTTGGGAGCGCCCACGAGGCCACGGGGAGTAGCAGCAGCCCGCCCATCGTCAGGCACCAGATCGAGTGCCGTAAGGCTGCCGAGGACCGGCGGCAGAGCCACGCGGCCAGACACGTCAGCATCAATAGTGCCGTTCCCTTGACGGCTGTGTCGAGCAACAATGATGTGAACGAGCGAGTGAGTGTGAGCGAATCCATGCTATTTCCCCTCTGTACGAGCTTGTTTGATCAGCTTAGCCATGCGGTCGAGGTCGGCGGGTTCGAGTGACTCGGATGAAACATCCAGAATCGCCGCCACCGCATCCGCCGCCGACCCGGCAAAGAACACGTCCATCAGCTTCCGCAAAGCTGACCGACTGGCCGCTTCGCGAGATTGAATGGCCTTGTAGACATACCGCTTGCCATCTTGTCGATGAGACAGAAGCCCCTTCGTCTCCAGGTGCCGGATCATCGTCCGCACCGAGGAGTAACTCGGCGGGACGGAGAGTTGCTCCAGCACCTCGCTGACGGTGGCTTCGCCCCGCTGATGAATGACATCCATGATCTGCCGCTCGCGGCGGGCCAGATCTTCGACTGGTTTCTTTTTGGCCATCACTCGTCCCTTCCTAATGTGGCAACACATTGCCATATGGCAATTTATTGCCACGTCAGGCAGATGTCAAGAGGAGTCAGTGAGGCGAACGGCCAGAAAAAGCTGACCGTGGGATAGGCTTCCAGCCTGTCTTTTCGCTGTTGTTGACTGGCTGGAAGCCTATCCCACGGGTCAGACAAGTCTGACCGATCGCTTCAGAGCAGGCTCGGCTTGTGCCCCCCCCGAAAAGGAGGCGAGATTCTCTGCTGGCCCGCACTCCACTATGGGAGGAATCACAGACAGACGCTGGCGAAGAGGCGAAACATCAGAGGCCACATCGTTCGGGGGAGAGATCGGTGTCACGCACCGTTTCCGGTCTCAAACGCTCAGGGAAGACTAACGCAGTGCCTGTTCAACGCGAAGACTTGGGATTGCCCTGCGCCCACCCGGAAGCGCGTAGATCCTGCTGAACCGCAAGCCACGGGACACGTCGACTGGCCGTCGCGGCTCGGCAGGAGCCTCGCCCTCCCGACTGTGTGAAACCCCCATAATCAGCATGGACGGGGCACAAGGTTCCTGCACCTTGTCTGTCTTCAATTTTCATTTACTCCCGATCCGGCACGTGGACTGCCGGTGATGAACCAATTCGACGCGAGACATGTTGCTGACCCAAGTCTCTCTTTGACCATTCAATCCTGCAATCGGTGCAGGTGATTCCGAATGCACCCTGCCGACCCAATGAACCCGGCGTCGCCGCCGAGGGAGGCGTAGTCGATAATCGTGCGCTGGGCGGGGATGGGGAAGGCTCGCGCTTTCACTTCGTCGCGGACCTTGGCAATGAACCGGCGACCGAGTTCGCTGTTGTGCTGGTCGAACGTCATCGCCCCCCCGAACAGAACCATCGCCGGGTTCAGCGTGTGCATGATGTTCACCGTGCCGATCGCGAGATACACAGCTGTCTCCATGATGAGGCGGTCGGCCAGTCCGTCGCCCGCTTTGGCCTCTTCAGCGATCAGGATGGGGGTCACGGTCTCGTTGTTCTCAATGCGGGCGCGGAGGGAGGATTTCGCTCCGGCGGCCAGGGCCTCCTTGCAGCGCCGGAGTAACCCCTTCGAGCCGGCGTAGAGTTCGACCGATCCGTGGATGCCGTGGTCAGAGCGGGGGCCGCCTTCGTGCTGGATAATCATGTGACCGCATTCGGCGGCGTGCGAGTGGGCTCCCTCCCAGACCTGCCCATTCAGCACGATCCCGCCGCCGACTCCGGTGCCGAGGGTCCAGAACATCAGGCTGCCCATCCCCTGCGCCCGTCCCAGCCAACTCTCCCCCAGAGCCGCCGCGTTGGCATCGTTCTGCAACACCACCGGCAGACCGAATCGCTCGTGGACCAACTGCTTGATGGGGAGGTTCTGCCAGCCCGGCAGATTGAACGGGTGGAAGATGATTCCGGCGGGGATGTCCATGGTGCCGGGAGCGGCAATGCCGATGCCGACGATCTGCTGACGGGCCTGACTTTCAGCGATGATGCGGTCGATGACGGCGTAGAGATGGGCCAGCCCCTCGTCACGTCCGGCATCGAGCTTAATGGGAAAGGCGGCGTTGGCGAGGACTGTCCCGTCCTCACGCACGACCCCGGCCTTGATGCGGGTGCCGCCAATGTCGATCCCCACGTAACAGGGGAGCGGATTCACGGGTTGGTCGGTGAGTGGTTCGGGTGTCATGGTGGTGAGTTTACGGAATCACAGAGCGTGATCACCAGTCTGGCATCCGTGAATGATGCTGGACGGCTGAATCACTCCGGAAGGAAGGCTAGGCAGGAACGACCTTTCAGCCAATGCACGGCGAAATGGTTCTTGGCACCTCAACACACATTTGTCACGTTGTTTCCTCTCGTGAGTCTGCATGACCTGTGTTGGCCGGTCGCATGACATCGAAACGAGATCACGAAAAGCCCGTCGCGGCTTCCTCGCGCGTCCGCATAACACATGGCACCTCATCACCTGAGAATCCAAGCGATGTCCCAGATCGTCCGTACTGTCGTGAATGAAAACCGCAAGTGTCACGCAGAGGCGTAGAGGCGTAGTGTTTCCGAAAACGAGCCCTTCGCCACGGTCAATCTTCTCCTCTTCCCCTGCGAACGCTGCGCCTCAGCGTGACACTGAATTGACTCCCGCCGGTGGACGCTGAAGCCCGAATCGTGGTGCCCAGTTTGGATCCCGTACGGACTGTTCTGACCACACACATTTCCTCCCTACCCTTACCCCAACAGCTTCTGAATCCCTTGCGACAGCACATCGTCGATCGCCGGGTCGCTCCAGGCGACGCTGACTTCGTAGCCGCCTTGGGGGTAGGCTGCTTGTGTGGGGATGTACCACGGGCCGCCGTCGCCGTACGCGGCACAGGCGACGAAGCGGTCGGGGGAGTGCAGCTGGGCGCGGAGTTGGTACTCGATGAAGCACTCGGCGGGCAGGTGCAGGATCGAGACCCCGTTTAGATGCAGTCCACTCAGCACGATCGGCGGGCCATTTGCGGCACAGCGCTGGAGCCACGCCAGCGTGTAGGCCGAACGGTTCCGGGTCACGACCGATTGCTGGGGGTCAGCGATTAGCCCGCGCAGCTGGTCCGCGTCGAAGAGCGAGGAGGGCTGGGGCAGGATCTCGCAGGTGGACCAGGCCACGCTCTCGATCGGTTGCGGCTTCAATGAGGCAAGCGCGGCCGTCATTCCGGCATGAATCCGATCTCGCAGGATCGGCCGCATTTCAGGCGACCCATCGTTGTACTTCCCCGCCCCGATATTCCCTCCGCAGCCATTAAAATACAGATGCGTACAGCCGGGTTCGGCGGCTTGTTGAGCTTGGCGAGCCAGCCCGCAAAAGTCGGGTGTGACCTTCCCCTGCCCATAATTGCTCATCGGATGGCAGGCGTAATAGTGGCACGCAGCGATCCGTTCATCTCCGCTGTAGAACGCGACCGTTCGCAGATCGGGATCGATCAACCCTTCTGGTTCAGCACGCAACACCGGATCAGTGCAGCTGCTGCCGCGCATCTTGTCGACCTTGCCATCGGGGCCCAGGATGCGGCGATTGGCGGCGACCTCTTTAACGGTGCCACGCCCGGTGGCAATGTGCGTCAGCGGACGGGCCTGATCGAGGCAGCTGCGGACGGCGTCGGCTCCGGATTTGAGGAGTCGGTGGAAGAACTCGACATCGACGATGGCGGGGAGTTCCGGGTATTGAGCGACGATCTTCTGCGCATCGAGGCAGGCAAACGGTGCATCATGCGGATGGACGCACTGCACCGCGACTCGATCAGGAGTCGTTCCGACGGCCTCGGCGAGAGCCCGGCGAAACTCGACATGCGCCGAATTCAGCAGCCCAGTCCAGTCGACCGCGCACAACACGATCGGCTGCCCCGCTCCGAGGATCACGAGGCCAATCGCCTCCAGCGGCTGCTCGATTTCCAAAGCGGGCTTGATCCAGCCTCCACACAGCGAGTGCCCCAGCGGCGGGGTGGCATCAAACCGAAACGTCGCCAGTTTCAGATCGCGAAGCGGTTCCTTTGCCCACACCGATTTCCCGAGGACCGCACCCGACAGCAATCCAACTGCGGAGTGTTTCAAAAACTGTCGCCGTCGAATGTTCATGTTCGGGTCGACTTCGTGAAGGACCGCAAAGTGTTCGGGGTTCGCATCTGCCACGCATTGCCATCGTAACATGATGACAGAGGGGACGCCCAAATTGGACAACGCCACATTTCAGTAATGGAAATCTGGCGGGTAGGTATTCACAGCCCGTTCGCCCGAGAACTATTCAGGTATCGCGAGAGAGTCGCTGAATTACGACCATCGAGCATTTTCTGAGGCTGTTGCATTCCGCTCAGTCGTTACCTCCGGAATCTTCTGGCATGTGGTGTTTTCGAAACATGCTCTCGCGACGAAACAACTACAGACTCTTTCGGTTTGAGGTGTCATACCTACTGGTGGAGGTTTGCGAACCGCTGGTTCGCCCTCACGACTCCTGCAACCCGCATGGCTGTCATTCTCATGCACCGCGACACCAAGCTCGGACTCGCACTCGCCATCCTGGTGATGGGGTTTGCAGCTGCGCTCTGTTTCCCGCGAGAGTCGGGTGAGAAGCCGGTCGATCTGACGCTCCAATCGGCGGCAGACCTGGACGAGGCGATTCGTCTCATGCCGGTCAAGTCGTACACGGACGCCGACCGACCGCAACCGCGCGGTCCGGAACAGATGCCCGTCGAGCCGACGCCGATGGAAGCGCCGGTCGAGGTGCTGCCACTGGCCAGTGTCCCCGACCCGATTTACAACTCGGGCGAACCCGAACCGACACCGATTGATCCGGGCCAATTCCCTGCCGAAATCGTCGCCCCGGCTGAGCCGGAACCGGTCGTTCACACCCGGACCTACAAAGTGGTCAACGGCGACAGTTTAAGCTTGATCGCCGAGCGAGAACTCGGCAGCCACAAGTATTGGAGTACCCTGTTCAACGCCAACCGCCATCTGCTGCGAACCGAGAATGATCTCAAGCCGGGCATGGAACTGATCATCCCGATCGAGTCCGGGGATGAAGTCGCTCCCGCTGGTCGGATCACCGCCCCAGCGGTTTCCACGAATCCGACATTTCCAGTGGCTCCCTCGGCAGTGCCAAGGTCGGAAGCCACTCCCGCCCGAGCCAGCGGACGCTTCAGTCCCGCCAGAACTCGTATCGGCTCCGGCGGCACCGCACCGAGTCCGCAATAAACCCGGACGGCCATTTGTGAGAGCAGTTTCGGAATCGGTCTACAGTCAGACTGCGGAAAGAGTGGGAATTGGAACACTGATCTCCACTCATCTTCGCTGATCCGATTCTGAGCGATTCCTGTCATGGATTAGTGGTTATCAGCGGAGAATTAGTGTTCCAATCTCCTGACTGAACACGAATTCTCAATTGCTCTAGTAATGCGGTGGTCGCTCGTCGATCGGCGACGATTGCGGCTCCGACCACTCGGCGGCCAGCGACTCGATCCGCTTGACCTGCGACTGAATGCCGTGGAAGTCTTTCTGCTGATTCAGCAGTGCTTCATTCAGCAGTTCGACATGCCGCTGCAATTCCATCAGAGCGGATTCGATCTGGACCAGTCGATCTTCAGCATTCATGGGGAACCGATTCCGGTCTGGGGCGAGGAAGTTGCAGCTGGCGGCACTCTATCTATACCACCTGACGCCCGATTGAGACAGGCGAGCGGGTGCGGCGTCAGCCCACTGGTCGAGCGGCGCAGGACAGTAACGCCTCGGCCAGATCGAGATCGTCCTGAGTCGTGATCTTCAGATTCGCTGCCCAGCCTGTCACGACTTCGACCGGCAGACCGAGTCGCTCCACCAACTGGGCTTCATCAGTCGGTTGGAATGTGCCACGTTCGGCGAATGCCCTCCGCAGCCAGTCGTGCCGTACAATCTGCGGCGTCTGAGCGGCCCATAGACCCGCACGCGCTACGGTTTCTGCAATCCGCTGCGTGCTGTCGACCCGCTTGATCGTGCTGGAGATCGCCGTCGCCGGGATCGCAGCCCCCGTTCGCAGGGCGGCTTGCACGACGGCTTCGATGGTCTCTGCCCGGATGAGTGGCCGGGCCGCATCGTGAACGGCGATTAAGTCCACACTCTCCGGAATCTCCCGCAGCGCCGCCTCAACCGTATCAGCCCGCTCAGCCCCGCCCGCGACCACCTGCACCGCTCGCAGGTGAGACAGTTGGGCGGCAAACCTCGCCTTAAACCAGTCGAGGTCTTCCGGTGAAACCGCGATCACGATCTGCACGACATCGGGCCGGTGCAGGAACGGGATCACCGACCGATACCAGATCGGCTCGCCGTGAAGCAGGATGAACGGCTTCTTGCGCGAGGCCGGATGAGAAGCCTCATCCCCGGCGGCTCCCTGAACCGCGACAGCCCCGCCCGAACCGACGAACCGCGAACTCTGGCCAGCTGCCGGAAGAATGACTGCGATGGAGGTCATGAGGGGGCCGCTGTGGCGATGAGGATCGGTGGAGGAGAATAGCGACACGCGCTGTAGCGGAAGTGGGGCGGCTTTGGGCCGGCCGGGCCC
>JANPCU010000300.1:0-14799 GCA_031431195.1 Planctomycetota bacterium
CGCTCCCGGTTTCATTAAGATCGTCGAAGACGCCAAGACCCGTATCCGCGAATGCTCGATCTCGGATGTCACTTGCCGACAAGCCGCAGGCGAGAAGCTCACCCTCGTCGATGTCCGCGAGGCGAGCGAGTTTGCTCTGGGCCACATCCCCGGCTCGATCCACCTCGGCAAAGGGGTCATCGAACGCGACATCGAGGCCGCACTCCCCGACTCCGCCCAAGAACTGATCCTCTACTGCGGTGGCGGCTACCGCTCCGCCCTCGCAGCTGACAACCTCCAGAAGATGGGTTATACGAACGTCATCTCGATGGACGGCGGCTGGCGTGGTTGGACCGAAGCTGGTCTGCCCGTGGCGAAGTGACCTCCTCAGGAGCGGCACGGCGTGAGCCCGCCGAGGCATGACCCAGTTGAAGCTTGGGTACGAGGTTCTCGATCAAATGCCACACAAGAAGCTGAACCTTCCCTCCAAGACTTGTGTCGCATGTCATCGCCCCTTCGTCTGGCGAAAGAAATGGGAGAAGGTGTGGGAGCAAGTGAAGTATTGCTCGGAGGCGTGCAAGAATAAGAAGTGTGAGGGTTGAAACTTCACGGCGGAGTGGCCCAGACGCGGTGTTGAGCGTCTGGGACGCCTGCCGACTTTCCAATATCAACGAGGACCGCCGCTCTTGGCCCGACCTCATCCGAACAGGTCCATCAGCGGTTCGCCGGTCGAGAGCGGCCTGGTAAACCCGTCCTTGCCGAGGCGGGTATCGAGCGGGATGCCGAGCGAGTGGAAGATGGTCGCCCCGAGGTCTTGTGGTCTCACGGGGCGGTCTTTCACATAGGCTCCGTGCTTGTCGGTCTCTCCATACACCGCCCCGCCGCGTATGCCGCCACCCGCGATCATCGCCGAGAAGCAAGCGGGCCAGTGTTGTCTGCCGGGGTTCGTCGCAGCGGCGTTGATTGTCGGCGTACGACCGAATTCGCCGCAGACGACGACCATCGTACTCTCCAGCATGCCGCGATCTTTCAGGTCCAGCAGCAGCGCCGACAGAGCTTGATCGAGCCTCGGCAGGCACCACCCCAAGCCGTACGAACCGTTGCCAAAGGCACTTCCCATTCCCATCTCGCCGCCGTGCATGTCCCAGCTGGAACTGGGTGCCCCGCCGCCGCCTTCGGGAGCTGTGCCAGTCCAGCCGTTGACGGTGACGAAGCCGACGCCGGCCTCGACGAGCCGCCGGGCGAGGAGCAGATTCTGGCCGAGCGGGTGCATGCCGTAGCGGTCGCGGACCTTGTCGGTTTCGCGGTGCAGTTCAAAGGGAGCGCGGGCCTCGGAGCCGCTGGTGAGGTCGAAGGCACGATGGTGGATGTCTTGCCAGTTCTTGGTCGCGCGGGCGGCCTCACTGTCGCTGATCGTGGGGCTGAGAGTGTCGAGGAGTTGCCGCCGGTGGGAGAGGCGGGCGGCCTCGACGGATGCCTGCAACTCGTCGGGAGCCTTGAACGTTGGCATGGCCGGATGGTTCGCAGCTGACCCGACGAAGAGCGGGCTGTACGCTGCCCCAAGGTGTCCGCCGATGCCGATGTTGGGGGCACAGAACACCGGGTCACCGACGCATTTGATCAGCCATACATAGGGCGAGATCGTCTGAGTGTTGGGCCGCACCTTGGCGAGGATCGATCCGATGTAGGGTGCGTCCGACGGAGCCCCCGCCTGTCCACTCAAGCAGTGGTGCATCGCGTCAAAGTGATTACTGATGTTCCCCACATGCGTCATCGACCGGATGAGCGAAAAGTGATCGGTCAGCTGGGCCATCTCGGTATGCATCTCGTTGAGGCGCATGCCGGGGACGGTGGTGGCGATCGGCTTGTACGGCCCGCGAATGGTATCGGGAGCCTCGGGCTTAAGATCCCACGTATCGATGTGAGGCGGCCCGCCGCAGAGGAGTAGGAAGATGCACGACTTCTGAGCCGCTCCTTGACCCAGCCTGGCGCCGGGGTTCACTCCGGCAGCCACCATTCCGGGAAGGGCCATCGGCAGCGCCGCCAGTCCGGTCGCTTGCAGCAGACTCCGGCGGGACAGTCCATCGGACAACGAGGACTGCGCGCTGACGGGATGGCTCATACGGATTCCCTTGGATGGGGATTACAGACTGCCTCGATGGCACTCCATCAACACATGCGTAATCTCCGATGCAAGCATAACGCGCGGGCGGGGGGAATTCACAGGGCAATTGCTCCGTGGCGATCGTCTTTTTTAAAGTCGCGTGGGCTTTAGGAATTGATCCGAAACCACTTCCCGAATGTGCTGAAGAGGAATCACCGCAAAGGGCGCGGAGGACCGCAGAGGTCCGAGTGATCTCCGGAATTTCCCTCTGCGAACCTCCGCGCTCTCTGCGGTGAATTCCATAAACTATACTTTGCGTAGGCCAAATTGAAACATAGGACGGACGTCCTCGTCCGTCGCTCATCAAGGCTTTCCACACGGACGGACGAGGACGTCCGTCCTACGAAATGTCTCAGTTCTCACCGCGCTGAGTATAGTATCAAGCCAGTTCCTGAGCCCATGCGATCGGCGGACATCACTCAGTTCGCTGAAACCCACGTTACTCATCCGCTATTCAAATTGACAATTGTCCCCAGTCGTCGAAGAAACGTATGCGGAGTGGCGTTCTTGGCTCACGGTCGCTCACGCCAATATCGGCTCCACCACGTGCCCCTCGACATCGGTCAGTCGGTAATCGCGACCGGTGTGGCGGTAGGTCAGCTGGGTGTGATCGAGGCCCATCAGGTGCAGGATGGTGGCGTGAAAGTCGTGGACGTGGACTTGATCCTTCGCGACATCAATACCGTACTCGTCCGATTCGCCATAGGTCATCCCCGGCTTAACCCCTGCTCCGGCCAGCCACGAGGAGAAGACCCAGTGGTGATGCTCGCGGCCAGCGGCATTCGCAGCTGCATTGAACGGGGTCCGACCGAATTCTGTGGTCCAGACCACCAGCGTGTCATCGAGCATACCCCGCTGCTTGAGATCCTTCAGCAATCCGGCGATGGGTTGGTCGATGTTCTTAGCCAGTGGAGCATGAGTCTGCATGTCGCCGTGAGCGTCCCAGTTGCCGGATGACCCGACGTCGATCAACTCGACGAAGCGGACGCCGCGTTCGGCCAATCGCCGGGCGACGAGGCACTGCCAGGCGAACCCTTGCGTGCTACCGCGTTCGAGGCCGTAGAGCTGGAGCGTGGCATCGGTCTCCTTCGAGAGGTCGAACACCTCGGGCATTTCGGCCTGCATGCCGAAGGCGGTTTCGAATGACTTGATCCTCGCAGCGAGCAGCGGGTCGGCGGAACGTGTGGCGAGATGCCGTTGGTTCATCTGCGATAGGACTCCCAGTTCCAGCTCTTGCAGGCGGCTGGTCGCAGCGCGGCGCTGGATATTGGCGACCGGTTCAGGACCGGGCACGACGAGTGTCCCTTGATGCGACCCCGGCAGGAAGTCGCTGCCCCAGACCTGACCCCCGGCATACGGTGACTGCGGGGCGATGACGACGAACGACGGCAGGTTGCGATTCATCGTCCCCAGACCATAGCTGACCCAAGACCCGATGCTCGGACGGGCAAACGTGAACGACCCGGTATGCATCCCGAGGGTCGCCTCATAGTGGTTCGTGTGATTCGACTTCATCGAGCGGATCACACACATGTCATCGACGCATTCGGCCATATGGGGGAAGAGCGAACTGACCTCGGTCCCACATTGCCCATGGGGAGCGAAGTCCCACTGCGGCCGCTTGAGGAACATCTGAAAGTCCCCCTTGCGTCCCTGAAACTCATTCACGGGAATCGTCTTCCCCGCATCCGCGAACAGCTTCGGCTTGGGGTCCCAGCTGTCGATGTGCGAGACGCCGCCGCTCATGTACAGGAAGATGACCCGCTTGGCTTTGGGAGCCGCATGCGACGGGCGGGGAGCCAGTGGGTCCGTGGCCACGCTGGGTGTCCCGTCATCCGCCAGTAGCTGAGATAGGATGCCCGGAAAGAGCAGTGACCCGCCGACCATGGAGCGCAGGACATTACGGCGGGTGGGGTCGAAATTCATGTTGTCACTCATGTTGGTCATCTCCTACCTGACTAACCCGACGCGTCAGCGAGGGCGAACGTCCACAGGACTCCGCATTTCTCACTGTCTTCTCCACATCTCTTCCCACTCGGTCTTGAGCGTCCAAAACATAGACCACTGCCCCTTCCAGGCTCGCATCCGAGTTTAAGAAGCGGACGCTGCCCCTTTCCGCCCACCAGTTTTCCCGCTTCGAGTCGAAGCGATTCTTGAGGCATCGTGTGGCCCACGCCTTCAGATCGGAGAGAACCTTTTTCGTAGACGCCCCCGGTGCTGTGACGACCACATGCACATGATTCGATCGGCAATTCACCGCGTGCAGGTGCCAGCCCCGATGCTGACACGTCTGTGCAATTTGTGATTCCACCGCTTGCCGCTCAGTTGGCGTCAGACGGCAAGCCTCTTCGGTCATGATCGCCATCGCTTCTAATTCCCGGATGGGGTCAGGCAATTGCCAACCCGCTTGATACTCCACCCAATCTCTGGCATCACCGGGCAGCCAAGTTCCGTAGGTGACCCAAGTCAGAAGGAATGCCAAGGGGTCTCCGGTCATCGCTTGCCTCGTGGTTCTGTGCTGTCTGTGGTTATTCATTCTGATCGTGTCGTGGGTGGTTCGCCCTCGCTGACGCGTCGGGTTAGTGAGTCTCTCCTCGCAAGACTAATCCACGTGCAGGAACTCATTGCTGCCGATCAGTGTTCGCAGGTACGCCGCCCACGAACGCTGCTCGACATTGTCCATGTTCGCGGCCACCAGTTCCGTGCGGTAGGCGGCCAAGAACTCGGCGGACTCGGCTCGCTCGGACTCGTTCGGCAGTCGGCCCAATGCCTGCCGCCACGCGATGTCGAGTCGGGGCGAATCGTCTGTCGCAGCTGCCAGCAGTCGACCGGCCCACTTGTCGGCCTTCGCATGAATCAGCGGGTCGTTGAGGAAGAACAGCGCTTGTGTGGGTACGGTTGTTCCAAGTCGATCAGCTGTTGTGGCATTCGGGTCGGCTCCATCAAACAGCGAAAGAAAGGGATGTCGCTTAAGACGCTGGGTCATCAGGTATACGCTGCGCTTGTTGCTGTCGTAAACAGCACTGAACGGGCCATGCTGCGAAAAGCCCCAGCTGGTGGGAGTGGGAAACGGGTGTTCGCGACCGGGTGCGGCATCGAGTTCTCCACTGACCGTGAGGATCGCATCGCGGATTTCTTCGGCGTCGAGTCGGCGACGGGGGAACCGCACGTAGAGGTCGCTGGTGTCGATTCCCGAGGGCGAGGACTCGAAGCGATCCGAGGCTTGCTGATAGGTCGCGCTCAACATGATTAAGCGGTGCATCGACTTCATCGACCAGCCGCTCTGGACAAACCGCGTGGCCAAATGATCGAGCAATTCGGGGTGGGTCGGCGGCAGTCCTCGGAAGCCGAAGTCGTTGGGGGTCTTCACCAGCCCACGACCAAAGTGGTACTGCCACAAGCGATTGACCATCACGCGGGCCGTCAGCGGATTCTGCGGGCGAGTCAGCCATTGAGCGAGTTCCAGCCGACCACTGCCGCTGGTTCCCTCGGGGAGAGCTGAGTCTCCGAGGACTTGAACGAACCCTCGCGGTACGACATCGCCGAGCTGGTCGGGCTCGCCACGCTTGTGGATGCGAGCGTTATGCGGTGTCCCTTCGGCCATGCCATAGGTCAGCGGCAACGGGCCGTCGGCCAGCAGCGAGTTGAGTTCCTGAGCCTCTTGGTCGGCCACCGTCGCGAGCCTGGCCAACTGGCGGCGCAGCTCGGCGACCTGCTCACGACGAGTGTCCTGCTCAATAACTGGCTGAGGAGGAGCATCCAGTGGAACCAGTGGTTGATCGCGGACCACGAAATTGTCGGCATCGAGAGCGGGGCGAACGCCAACGAGGTGGCCGTAACTGTCGATGAACGAGTAGTCGATCGCCCCGTCCCATCCGCTCGCCAGTTGGCCACTGAACTCGACTTGGCTGATCGGCGAGGCCAGACTGCCGGTATAGGTTTTGGCGTTGAGGTCGAGCGTCAGCTGGACTTGATACCATTGCCCGATGACGAGCTGGCTGATGGCGTCTCTGGCATCCGCGCTCCGCCGGAAGAACTCCGTCCCGTTGAAGAACAGTTCCACAGCTGCGGAGTTTCCGGGACCGTGCCCGATGTAGTACCGCCAGGAGCCCTTCCCTCCGGCCTCTTGTTTGGCACAGCGGAAGTCAAAGCTGACAAAAACATGGCCATCTTTGTCGGGCTTGACGTTCGGGAGCGTGATCCCGAATCCGTCGTACTCGCCGCGATTCGGCATGTGGATGCCGAGTTCGCCGACGGCGAACAGATTGCGATAAGGGCTTTGAGATTCCGCAGCAACTTGAACGACACTGTTCGGGCCGGGCCCCCACGGGCTGGCCGGGGGAGTTGCTTTCGTTTGTAGCTCGAAGTCGCCATCGATCCCCCCGAGTGTCTGCCACTGCTCGGTCAATGCGTCGAGGACGGGGGCATTCGCGGCGACGGCGATGGTCGGCATTTCAGTCGAGACGGGGGCGATCGCCGCTTCCTGAACTCCCAGATTGTCGAATTCGATGCCGGGACGTTTGGCTTCGAGATCAGTCCCCGAGTCGAGGGCGACCAGATCGATCACTCCGGGCCAGTCAGCGGAGAGTGTTTTGCTCGCGATCTCGGTCGTCGCTCCCGGCATCCCGAAGCGACCGGACAGCGTACGGCTCTTGAGATCGATCGTCAGCTGGAGGTTCTGCCATTGATTGGGTGGCAACGTCCCGAGGACTTCGGTCTGCTCTCCGATTCGAAACGAGAGAGTTTGCGAGGAGATGAGGAACTCGGCGGCGGGCGAGCCGCTGTTCGCCCCGATCGTGAAGCGGTGTGCTCCCAGCACTCCATCGGCGAAGGGGGCGACGCGGAAGTCGAGGTTGACCGACACAGCGTCCGATGTGTCGCGGGTTCGAGCGGGATAGACAGCTTGCGAGATGCGATAGGCTCCGGCATCGATCGCGATGTTGGCCCCGACTTTCCCCTGCGGATAGAGATTCTTGAACGGGCTCTGGGCGGCGTTGGTAACGGCGATCTTCCCCTCATAGAGCCAAGGAGGAACGAGTACTCCGTTGCTGCCCCCCGCTGCGGGAGCCTGCTGCTCGAAGTCGCCGTCCAGATCATGGAGTGACCGCAACAGTGCCGAGGGGACCGGTCGCTTCTGACGAGACAGGTCCGCCGAGAGAGCGGCAACGCGATTCTCATACGCTCGCCACTTGGGCTGCGATTCGCTGGGCGGGACGAGGGGGACCATCGAGCGCACGCGCTGCTTCTGCTCCGAACCGGGGAAGGCATACCGGCTGCTGTCGAAGATGCCGTACAGCGCGTAGTAGTCCTGCGTCGTGAGCGGATCAAACTTGTGGTCGTGACACCTTACGCAGCCGAGGCTCAGACCCAACACCGACTGGCCCAAAGTGTCGATGGTGTCCTGAATCGTCAGGTGGTGGTAATTCTCGGAATCGAAGCCGAATCGTCGGGAGATCGCCAGATAACCCGTAGCGGTCACTCGCTCGGCATAAAGTTCGGATGGTCCTTGGTTGGCCAAAATGTCTCCCGCGATCTGCTCACGCAGGAATTCGTCATAGGGCTTGTCAGAGTTGAAGGCGTCAATGACATAATTGCGATACCGCCACGCGAGCGGCACCGGGTAGTCAGCTGTCTCGCCCGCGGTGTCGGCATAGCGGACCACATCGAGCCAGTGGCGTCCCCATTTTTCTCCGTAGGCCGGGGACTGCAATAGACGATTGACCACTGACTCGAACGCTGCTGAAGAGTCGTCCAAGATGAATGCGTCGACCTCATCCGGCGTCGGAGGCAGACCGGTCAGATCGAACGTGGCACGGCGAATCAGTGTGCGCTTGTCAGCTACCGGGGCAGGTTGGTCTCCGGTGGTTTCTTGCTTGGCGCGGATGAAGGCATCAACGCTGGTGTGGCCCCACGCGGTGTCGGTGACCAATGGCAGTGCGGCGTCTCGCACCGGCTCGAACGCCCAGTGCTGGGCTCCTTCGAACTTCGTGGATTGGGCGGGCCAAGCGGCCTCTGCTTTGATCCAGGCGACGAAGTCTGCGACCTGATCGGGACGCAGAGTCTTCTCCTTCTCCGGCGGCATGGCGGAGACATCGGCCTGATGCCGGATGGCCTGAATGAGCAGGCTCTCGTCCGGTTGACCGATAACGATCGCCGGGCCGGATTCGCCGCCCTTGAGCAGGGCCTCGCGCGAGTCAACTCGCAACCCGCCCCCCGTCTTCGTGTCTCCGTGGCAACGAAAGCATGTCCCCACGAGGACCGGGCGAATCTTGGATTCGAACAGCTGCTCGCGCTCATCGGCAGCAGCGGTACTGACACTCAGCCACAATAGGCCAACAATCAGCACGATCCTCGTGGATGCCAGACCACTCATCCCAGACACTCCCCGGTTGCTGTCTCATCCAGCGAGAGATCTCGCGACAGGTATTGTAACCTAACCCATCACATAAACCGAAGCCTCTGTGTATGGGGGCACTGAACGGAGTGCTTCACTAAAGTCGTCCACTCTCAGAAATTCACGACAGCCGAGTGGGCCTCGAAAAAGTCGTCCCAGATTCATCACCGTTCCCGGTCCCCTCGCAGGAGAAACCTCCATCCAGCTTCCCGGAAATGTGAAACGCAGAGGGCGCGGAGAACGCAGAGAACAGGCTCTCCTTCCGATCTCTGCGTCCTCCGCGCCCACGGCGTGTTCACTCCGCACGTGCGCGCGTTCGAGGTGTCCCCTGCGGGTGTCGCGAGTTTCGGGTGAGTATTGCCCGTTGGTTTTGGATGCCAACTTTCCTGACGCACACACGGCACCGAACGGAGTGCATTCGGGCATTGGCGGTATCGAGGGTGAGTCACCTGAATCTGAGGGAGGGGACTGCCAATCAGCGTCTCACATCGGCGTGATGCCCGCCGCCTCTTCAGGGGGATGATCTCAGGGCGACCATCCAGAGACATTCGTCCTCGCTGACGCTTCGGGTTGGTAGAGTCAGAGCCGTTGAGTGCCTGCCTACTCCGCTATCAAAGATTTCTGGTACGCGCCCCTTGCTGGTGCGGCGGGCTGGAGAACCTTGAGGTGGCGAGTCCAGGGGATAGATACGCAAAAACCCTCGGATGCAAACCATGCGTCCGAGGGTTCTTGTGAAGTTGCGGGGACAGGATTCGAACCTGCGACCTCGAGGTTATGAGCCTCGCGAGCTACCGGGCTGCTCCACCCCGCGTTGTGTTCGCTCAGGGGGATACCCGCAGCGAGATTGAACTATATCGGTCGAAAGTGAGAAGTCCAGCAACAATCTTTATTACTTGGTGGGGATTCTGTGGGATGTCAGGCAGCCTGCTCCGAATCGTCGACCACCCAAACAGCCCCGACCTCATGCCACTGGCACCTTGGAACTTGAGACACATAACTTCCCGATTTCCACAGAGGAATTGAACACGAAGGTCGCGAAGGAAGCAAAGTGCTCCGTCCAACGTTTCTTTGCTTCCTTCGCGATCTTCGTGTTCAGAATCAAAACGGGAAGTTGTTTTGGACCATTTCCTAACGGCCAGATGGCATGCGGATATCGCGATCAAGCTGAGTGTAACTCGCGGCTGCCGAAGTAAAAAGTTTCTTCATGGGGGTAGCGAAGAACCCAAGCACCAGTACTGGGTATGACGAGAACATCGTCTGATAGCGGGTAACAAAAATCGTCCCAGTGTGCCGTGAAGAACTCCCAAGTCGTACGCAGTGCGGTCTCTCGGTCCCATGAAACGATGACCTGCTCGGAGATGTCTGGCAAGAGTGTGCGGAGCCAAGAACAGCCACCGTCTGTCGAAATGTCGGCAGACTGTATGCTCACGCTGTTGAATTGTTGCGGGTCGATTCCGGTGCGAAAGTCGAATACCCGAGAGTCGTCGTGGATCCGTGCTGCTTCGGTGGGCGAACATGGATGCAAGCCTGCCAGTTCTGACTCAGAGAACACCGCATGAGTCGCACTTGTCCATCGCCAAATCAGCGGGAAGTCAGCAATCGATGGCATGGCTCACTCCTGCTCGACTGAGGCGGATCGCCGCAATGTCAACAACGACAGCCGCTCACCGAATCGATCGGTGCGCGGCTGTGGAATTTGTGGAAGAGTGCCACTGGGCGTACGCGCGCGCGCGGGGAAGCAACCGCTCATATTCTGGCGAACGTAGCGACGCAACCACCCCAACGGTCGGGCGTTAGATCACGCCGCCATGCGTCCGGTACGGAGTCGCCAGATCGGGCATGTCAAAGCCCCAGATCCGGTCCCAGATTTCCGGGATGTGGCGATACGATTCCGATTGGTAAATCAGCTGCTTCACGCGGTGGTCCGGATTCGGACTCCAAATCGGCACGATACAGCCGACCTGAATACCCATCAGGAGTGCGAACAGAAGACTTGTCGCGATCTTACGCATTGGAGAGTTCCTCCCTGAATCCGGTCTGCGAAGCCGATCGAAGGGACGGGGGAGCCGCCTTGATCAGCTGCGGTGTGGTGACCGCTCGCTCACGCGGCTTCGTGCCGCGTGGCCCCGGATACTCCTGGTGGAGTCCTACATCGGATTCGTCGGAGAGCCACCGGATGTCGGGGGTTGCGGCGAAAAAGGTGCAGGTATTTTCGAAACTCTCACGTCGTCATCGTCGTCATCGTCATCGCTGTCCGCCTCGAAGTTGCCTTCGAGGAGAACGGCCCCCTTCTTCTCCAGCTCGAGGACTTGCTCCTCCATCTCTTTGCCGGGCTTAAAGGTGACGACGTACTTCTCTGCGACTTCCACACGTTCACCGGTGCGAGGATTGCGCGCCTTGCGGGCGGCTCTCTTCTTCACCTCGAACACTCCGAAATTGCGCAACTCGATTCGATGTCGAGAGTCACCGACCAGTGTGGCGATGATGGCCTCAAACGTTTTCTGGACCACTTCTTTGGTCTTCAGTTGCGTCAGGCCGCACTCTTCCGAAATCGTTTTGACAATCTCTTTCTTCGTCACGACGAAGTTCTCCCGCAGCTGAACCGCTCGAATCAGTCACACACTTGTTGTCCCAGAGACTGGGACTCGTGTCCCAAGTGTATTGCCAATTTCGAGTTAGTGTCAAGATGCGGGCGTGTGGTGAGTTTCGGTGCCCATTGTGGAGTTCCTACGAACGAACTCCGCAACGAAACAATCCGAGCCAGATTCCTTATCGGACCGCTGTTCTCGGCAGGATCAGGAAAACTGGAATAATCGTCACAAGTTTCCTGATCGGAAGAGCTTTCCCATTTATGCCGGGCCAAAATCCACCAGAGGGTAGCGGAACTCTGAATTAGATATCACACGCATCTGCTTGCCGCTGAATGACTTCCAGCGAGTGCAGTGTGCCGACTCCTGAGCCAGGACAGCGGTCGCAAGTCCTTTCCCAGGAATCTCTTGTTTCGAGATTGGACAGCCAGAAGGGCCAGGTGCGGCATTGCATGGGGCGAGCTGCGTAGACCCCGCACCGCCGAGATTGAGGGTCGAGGAAGACGCAGTCTCCATTCGGGTAGTCCCGCAAACTCCACCGCCCGCCCATCAGCTTCGTGTGCAGCAGCCGGACTTCACCGACTGGTTTTCCAAGTTCTACAGCGATTGCAGCCAACTCCTCATCCGTGACCCACACTGCCCCCGGGGCTCCTGTGCAGCAATCGCCGCACTGCGAACACTCAAACCGCAGCCCCTCGGCGTACCACGGGGGAGCGTTAAGTGTTGAGGGTTGAGCGTTGAGCGGCAGGCGACCCTGTGGGAGATCAGGCGCCAGCCCGGGCAGGGCGGTCCTGCCGGAATCCCCGGCATGCTGTGCTTCCTCGGAGTGCGCGGGATGACTGGCAGTCCCGGACGGATCGTCATGGCTGTTCTGGATGGGTCTGTTCGGCACTTCTGTCGTCTCCGTGCAATTGATCGCAGAGTCTTTCCAAATGATGCAAACTCGCATCGCAACGTAACCTAGAGTTCCTCTGAAGTCCGAACCCAGTGGAGTGACGGACGAACGCATGAGGCAACGCGAGGATTCAGGACATGTTGGTGCTCAGCCGCAAGCAGGATGAAAAGATCATCATCGGTGATTCAATCACGTTGATGGTTGTCGCCATCCAAGGGGATAAAGTCCGTCTGGGCATCGAAGCTCCCAAGGATGTTTCGATCCACCGGGAAGAAGTGTACCAAGCCATCCAGCGCGAACGGCACGATCACGAGCCGCAAGACAAGCAATAATCTCCACTGCGTAAGCGTCGAGAGCTCTGCTCGAAATTCAACGCCCGGCCCGGTGGCTCTTCCCTGAGAGAGTTGCCGGGACGGGTTCACGTTTTTCTGTACACGATCCCTGTATCTACTCGAGCGAATCCCGCCCCCACCACGGCCCGAATCCCGATCGGATTGTTATCTGGAGCATGGACTTCGGCATGGCGGAACTGATCCTGTCGCAGGTGTTTGACGACTTCGATCATGAGTGTTTGACCATAACCCTGACCGCGATATTGGGGGTCGACGCGCATATCCACGATGCCGACCGACCGATTGTGCCAGGAGTCCTCGTAATGCTCGAGTGGCGTCGCATTGACGCTGGCGATCTCCTCGCCAGTGCGCTTCATCTTCAAACAATACCGCATCGAGTCCGACCGTCCCAGATGCGTGTACCACCACCAATTGGGAGACTCGGGCAAATCGAGCGTCAACAACTCGGTAGATCGCCGAATCGTGTTACTTCGCATGGAGGTCGGGTCGCGCGGGATGGTCAGGTCGCGCTGGTAGACCCCATGCTTTTCGAACTCACTGTAGCCCCGATTCTCGAAAAACGGCTTGGCAGCCATGTCGGTCAACAGAAAGCCCGACGGACGACACCCGCCGTACAAGCCAAAATAGAACGGATCAAGCCCGCGAGCCGGACCAGCCAGCAACGTGGTCACCGCGTGCCCACGCAGATAAGCCTCCCCCCGCGCGAGTAACTCCGTCCCGATCCCCTGCCGTCGGTAGTCCGGGTGGACCAGCAAGGCACAGATCACTCCCCGGCTGCGATCCAGCTGTGTGCGATCCTCGGTCGTGCCAAACCCTGAATGCACGATTCCGACGACACGGCTCCCATCCAGAGCCACCGTCAGCCCCTCGGGATCGAAATAGGGCTGGCCATAGTTGGCATCTTCAAAGGCATCCATCGTGCGCGGCAAAGCTGCACCGCG
Source organism: Planctomycetota bacterium (assembly GCA_031431195.1). Taxonomy (GTDB): domain Bacteria; phylum Planctomycetota; class Planctomycetia; order Planctomycetales; family Planctomycetaceae; genus TH-plancto1. The sequence continues at coordinate 13,315 of JANPCU010000300.1, forward strand.
CCCCATCTGGCCTTCCAGCCAAAGCCTCCAGATCCCCGGAGGATCGAAGTTGCGGAAGCTGCGGTATTCGATCAAGGTGGAACTCCCGGAGTCATGCGGACCTCCCGTCCGCTCGACGACAGTATGTTGCAAATCCGTGAGGCTGTCATCAATCTCAGCCGAGAGATTTCCCGCATGTGGACAAATCATCCATCCCGGACGGGCGGCGAAGTCGAGGGGACTCACATCGACCGCACTGCTGCATCCATCCGAACAGAGTCATGGTATCGAGCACCTCTCTGCACATTGCCGCTGACGAGAGATGCACAGATTCAGAGTTGATTGGGTCTTCAGGAGGCCACTCATGCTGCGAGCATACCCTTTCTTCGCTGTGATGTTGGTTGCCTTCGTACAGACCAGCTTCGCCGAGTTGCCGACTCAAACGCGGAGATCGCTCGAGAAGGCCACCGCAGAGCTGGCGTCGGTGCGGACCTCCTCGAAGCAGTTCTTGCTCGACCGCTTTGACAAGCAGATCGAACTCACCCGGATTTCGACCAAGTGGAACGAAGACGAGCGGAAGCAGTTGATCGGGAGCCTGGAAGCGGAGCGAGCCCGCTTCGCCCAGCAGGAGGCCCTGCCGTTTTCGCCGTCCATGCGCCCGGATCTGATCACCTACTTTGGCAAGGTGAAGAAGGCGGAAGCGGCCCTCGCCAAGGCGTATGACAACGGGATCGAATACTACTCCCGCAAGTCGCTGAAGGATGACGCCGAGGCACTCTCGACGGCCAAACAGATCGCATTGGCCCCGAAAGTGGTCGCGGTCTGGGCACTGAATCTGGAGGGTGATCCCGAGCACGTTTACAATCGAACTCTGAAGTCCGACGGCACGACACAGAACGGAATCTGGACGATCGACGAGGACAAAATCGTCCTCCGTTCACCAAATGCACAGGCTCCTGGCGGCGTCTGGATACTGACCTGTACCGTGAAGCCGGATGGACGGCACCTGACCGCGACGAACCAACTCGGGAACAAGTTCGAGGGGAAATTACTGATTGAGTGAGCGGCAATGCGTGCCGTCTCGCTCTTGCTTCATGGAAGAGTGGCCATCGTCCGGCAGGCGACTCCACAATTCCAAGCCATGAGGAGAAGCTCGTGCTGCGTCAAGTCTTGTTTTCGGGGTACGCCAGCACATCGGGAGGGCGAGGCCAGATCTGTGAACAGGATCATCGTCCAGTCGTTCGCTGTGGGGCAGGTTTTCGACGTGCCCGTCGCCTCTCCGACCGTAGCTCATGTCGCTCCGCGACTGAGATTCCTCCCACCCGCCCCCCTTCGATTTCTGGGGAACCTCCGCGTCGAGTCCTTCATCCGGCGGAATGCGAGTCGCGGAGAGGTTGTGATTTTTTTAGGGATCGTGCGGGAATGGGTTCGCGAAGGCGAACTTTGTGATGAATCGGGGCGTGGGCGGCTGCGGGAAATTGGCTGGAGGGGGGGGGACTCCGATGA
>JANPCU010000301.1:0-9754 GCA_031431195.1 Planctomycetota bacterium
TTCTGGGAGCCTGGAACGCCGTGACCAACGAACTCGTCCGCGTCACCACAGCCGGGACGGTGTCCTCGGACACGATGTGCGAACTGCTGGTCAAAATCGCCGCTCTCGGGCTGCGCGGCCCCGTCACTCTCGTGCTGGATATACTTCTCGCGGTGAGAACTGAGACATCTCGTAGGACGGACGTCCTCGTCCGTCCGTGAGGAAAGCCTCACAGAGCGACGGACGAGGACGTCCGTCGTATGTCTCAATCCGTCCCGCGTGAAGATTATTCGCAATCAATTATCCGCAATCAGGTTGAACGACATTCGCAAACGTTCACTCCGCTCGGGGACGGGCAGGAGTGCCCATCCTACGGGGGAGAGATGGTCGCGCGGCTGGACTTTTCTCACTCCGGCCTAGTGTTGAGCGGCGTTCGCTCCCCTCTTCTCTCCGGAGTGGCTCGATGCAGTGGACCGCTCATTCGTCGTCGTTTCTCTTCCCAGCAGACGGGCGATAGCCCACGTCGCTTTGCATCTTACGCGAGCGGCCAGACTTCGCGTCCCAAAAGACTTCCGAAGTCTCGCGGTTCAGTTTTCACTGGCCGATCGCCTTACGCCGACATCCTCGTCGAGTTTCCGCCCACAAGCCGAACAAACCAGCCGCGCCCCGCGAACCATGTCGTACGCCCCTGACATTCCTCGGTAGCGAAGTGATCTATGACCAGAAGTTGCGATTGTTTTAGACTCCCGCTCTCGGGCAATTCCGCACGAGCAGGGAGGTCGGAATGGATTCCGAAAACGTAACCCCGCCGAATGGGCCGAGCAGGGATATGGCGTCTATCGCCCATCGTCCTGTTTTACACATTTGGCTGACTGCTGGCGTGCTGGTGCTACTCAGTATTTCCAGCATCGCAATTCTTGACCACGCCTGCTCGGGCTTCATCGGCACGAATTCGATCCCGGATGAACTCTCTGATCTGCTGCAGGCGGCTGAACACTTTGGCACACCCTACGGAGCAGTGCTGATCCTGTTGACGGTTTGGCTCACCCATCCCTCCCTTCGATCACGAGTCTCTCGAACGTTCTTCGCAGCTGTGGCCGGTGGTCTGCTGGCCGACCTCGTCAAGCTGTGCGTCAGCCGGACACGCCCGAAGGCGTTCGATTTTGACCAGTCGATCTGGTCGGGCTTTACGGGTGTATTTCAGTGGGGAGCGGGTGGCTCGAAGCACCAGGGTTTCCCGTCAGCCCACACGGCGTTTGCCATCACTTTTGCGGTGATGCTGGGCGAATTGTTCCCCAAGGCTCGGCGTTGGTTCTGGTGTCTGGGGGCGTTGGTCGCGTGCCAGCGTGTCGCCACTCTCGCCCATTTCCCTAGTGATGTGCTGGCCGGAGCCGCGGTCGGGCTGGTGACAGCTCGTTACTTCTTGGGGACGACTCCAATGGGGCTAGCCTATGACCGGATGGAGCGGTACTACTTTCCCGAACAGTGTTCGGCTCAGATCGGTGCCCTGGTAGTCGATGCGTCGCCCCATTCGAACTCGTCTCAGGCAGCATTAAATCCCGCCGGCATGGTCCGTGCGGAAGTGGTTCAATCTCTCTGAAGTGACCCTCGCGTTTTCAGGTTCAATCCATGTTCTCGACTCTCACTCGTGATCGTCTGCTCGTGCTGGCCGCCGCCCTCGTCATGTTCTTCACTGGCTTGGGGGCCACCCGTCTGTGGGATGAGGACGAGGGGTTCTTTGCGGCCACAGCGGCCGAGATGCACCACCGTAACGACTGGATCGTGCCGTGGTACAACGGCGAGGTCTTCTCGCACAAACCCCCGCTGATGTACTGGTTCATGCGTCTGGGCTTCTACGTCTTCGGCGAAAACGAGTGGGGAGCCCGCATCGGCTCGGCCATCTTCGGTACAGCTGCGGCGCTATTGACCCATTGGGTGGGAGTGAGGCTGCTGGGGCAGCGAGTCGGACTGCTGGCCGGGTTGGCGATGGCGAGCTGCATCATGTTTGGGGTGGTCTCGCGGGCGTCGACGGCGGATGCCTATCTGGTGTTCTTCATGACGCTGGTGATTGCCGCGTATGTGCGGTGGACGCCAGCCTTTCGCGAGGTGGCGCAAGACGGGCACGTAGGAAACGTGCCCCACGACGAAGGCGTGCTGGCTGACTGGCTCCCCGCCACCTGGGCTGGGTTCGTCGCCATGTATGCGGCGATGGGGCTCGCGGTACTGGTGAAGGGACCGATCGGCATTCTGCTGCCGGGGACCGCCATCGGCCTGTTCGTCCTCTGGCAGCTGTCACATGCAGAAACCACTTGGGGAGGCTGGCTGTCCCGCTTTGCCCTTTGCATCCCGCGCGTGTTCTGGGCGATGCGACCGCTCACGGCGATCGCCACCGTGGTCCTCGTCTCGGGGTGGTGGTTTGCCACTGTCGAGGCACGGACGGGCGGCGGCTTCATCGGTGAGTTCCTGGGCTTTCACAACATCCAGCGATTCCTGGCCCCGATGGAGCAGCACAGCGGGCCGATCATCTACTACATCCCGGTCATCTATATCGGATTCTTCCCCTGGTCACTGTTCATCATTCCGTCCGCGATCACCTTGCGGTCGCGTTTGAAGCAGACGGCGGAGAACTCGACACCGGCTCGTGAGCAGGCGGCCTGGCGATTGGTGCTCTGCTGGTTCAGTGTGATCTTCGTGTTCTTCTCAATCGCGCAAACGAAGCTGCCGAACTATACGTTGCCATGCTATCCGCCACTGGCGCTCATGGTGGCTGGATTCGTGAGTCGCTGGCTGAGCGAGCCGTCGGTCAATCTGCGATTCTGGAGCCGATTGGCCTTTGGTTCATTGATCGCTGTGGGTGTTAGCTTGCTGGTGCTGGTGCCGATCGTGTCTCTGTGGCAGTACGACGGAGCCCCGTTACTGGTGAAGGCGGAGTTGCATCCCGACATCGCGAGGAATCTCTGGCCGGTCGCGCTGATCGGACTCCCGGCACTGATCGGGGGAGTCCTTTGCTGGCGCTTCGCTGAGCGCGGCCAGCCGGTCCTTCTGCTGCGGACCTTCGCTGTCACAGCGGTGGTGTTCTGCCTGGGAGTTCTCGGAGGAGCGGCGGCCTACATCGACCAGTATCAGTCAAGCGAGTCCCTGGCCCATGCGTTCCGCAGCCGGATCACCTCAGAGTCTGGAAAGGTAGCGTCGTATTATCTGAATTCGCCGAGTCTGATCTATTATGCGAAGCAACCAGTCACAGCGGTCATGAGTCCGGAAGAGATCAATCAGCATCTCGCTCAGCCGGGGAGTTTTCTGATCACCTCTGACGAGGACTGGGCGAAGCTATCCCCCGAGATGCAGGCTGGACTGGAGAAAGTCTATTCGCGCCCCAGTTTCCCCAAGCCGGGAACTGTGATGCTGCTGCAGCGCCAGCAGGGTGCAGACATGGCCCGGCAGTCCGAATCGACTCCCCGGTAAAGCGAATCCCACTCGCCTGACTTCCACATCAAGCATTCTCGCCTGCCCACTCGGCCCCGGTCGGATACGTATAACGCGCGATCGACTCCGGCCACATCTCGATGCTGTACCCGGCAGCGGACGGCGGCATGTAGCGGCCATTCCGCATGACGATGGGAGCCTGGAAGTGCTCGTGCAGGTGCCCCGCATGCTCGGTCAGCCGGTCTTCCATCGTCCCACTGACGCACACGAAGTCGAACATCGACAGGTGCTGCACGTACTCGCACAGGCCGACCCCGCCCGCATGCGGACAGACTGGCACGCCGAACTTGGCGGCCATCAGGATCACCGCCAGAATCTCATTCACGCCGCCGATGCGACAGCTGTCGATCTGGCAAATGCCGATGGCCTTGGCTTGCAGGAACTGCTTGAACATGACGCGGTTCGCGCAGTGTTCGCCGGTGGCGACGAGGATCGGAGCGACGGCCTTCGCGATGGCGGCATGGCCCAGGACATCGTCCGGGCTGGTCGGCTCCTCAATGAACCACGGTTTGAACTCGGCGAGGTGTTTCATCCACTCAATGGCCTGCGGCACGTCCCACACTTGATTGGCATCGACCATCATCCGCCGGTCCCAGCCGATCTCCTCGCGGATGATCCGGCAGCGGCGGATGTCATCTGGCAGGTCACGACCGACTTTGATCTTGAAGCAACTCCACCCCTCGGCCAGCCCTTTGCGGCACAGGTCGCGCAGCTTGTCGTCCGAGTACCCGAGCCAGCCCGCCGAGGTCGTGTAGGCTGGGAACCCCTCGCGTTCGAGGTGGGCGATTCGTTCCTTTTTCGTGGGCTCCCACTGGCGGAGAATCGCGAGTGCCTCATCGGGCGTCAGCGCATCGGTGATGTACCGGAAGTCGATGCACTTCACGAGTTGTTCCGGCGTCATGTCGGTGAGCAGCCGCCACAGAGGTTTGCCCTCGACCTTGGCCCACAAGTCCCACACGGCGTTAACGACAGCTGCCGTGGCGAGATGTATGACTCCCTTTTCCGGCCCGACCCAGCGCAGCTGACTGTCACCGGTGATGTGCCGCCAGAACTTGCCCATGTCGGCAGTGATGGCATCGAGCGATTGTCCGACGATGAGCGGCCGCAGCGCCTCGATCGCATGGCAGCACAGATCGTTTCCCCGACCGATGGTGAAGGTCATACCGTGTCCGGCGAGACTGGCGTCGCTCGTGTGCAGCACACAATACGCCGCCGAATAATCCGGGTCGGGATTCATCGCATCCGACCCATCGAGATGCTTCGAGGTTGGGAATCGAATGTCGTGGACGGTGAGGTCGGTGATCGTCAGCGGCATGATGGTGTCGTGGTCAGTGGAGTGGAATCGAGCGGAATCCGAGGCGGAATAGTAGCAGATCGATTTCACCGAGCAGACTCTCCGCACGTTGAAATGACTCATTCCGCGAGCGTCAGGAAAGTCGGCCTCCAATACCAGAGGCATTGTTCACGCGAAGCTCGCGACAACCGCAGGTGACACCTCGAACGCGACGGACCGGCAGTGTGAAACGCAGAGGACGCGGAGGTCGCTGAGATCGGGAGGATAACCTCTTTTCTCTGCGTCCTCCGCGTCCTCTGCGTTTCACACTTCTGTGACGCTGAATGGAGGCTTCTCCTTCGAGATGGTCGGGAACTGTGGTAAATCTCTGGCAACTTGTTTGTGGCACACTCCTCGGTCGGGTATTTCTGAGATCTGCCTTTTTTTGTGAGGCACACACGACTCATTCCTCCTGTGTGTGCGTTAGAAAAGGAGGTGACGATCGGAAATTCACCACGGAGGCACGGAGAAATCCACTCACCCGATCGAGCTATGATCGCCACAAAAAGTGGGACGAGTCCAATCTGGTCGAAGCTCACTCGGTCGCCAGCCCGCCGGATAGTGCGATGCGACGCAGGTCTCATGGCACAACAGCCTCGTTCGGTTATTTCTCTCCGTGCCTCCATGGTGAATTCCCACCTACTTTTTTGATGCACACACATTCCACCTGGGCCAGCTGCGGACCGCTGACAGCCAGGCCCCGAGATCATTACAATCGGGAGATGGCTGGAAACTCATTTGGACAGGCATTCCGCATCACCACCGCTGGCGAGAGTCACGGGCCGGGGAATGTCGTGATTATTGACGGGGTTCCCTCGGGGATTCCGCTGACGGTGGACGATCTGCTGGTCGACCTGAATCGGCGGAGGCCGGGACAGAGCCATATTACGACGCAGCGGGACGAGGCCGATGTCCCCGAGATCCTCGCCGGGGTCTTCGAGGGCCGCACAACCGGGACGAGTCTGGCCATCCTGATCCGCAACACCGATCAGCGGAGCAAGGACTACAGCGACATCAAAGACCTGTACCGGCCTGGACATGCTGACTACAGTTTCGATGCCAAGTACGGCTTCCGCGACTATCGCGGGGGAGGTCGGTCGAGTGCCCGCGAGACCACGGCTCGTGTGGCGGCGGGAGTGGTCGCCAAGAAGCTGATGGCTCAGGCGTTCGGCGGGCTGGTCCTCGGGTATGTGACGCAGGTGGGCGACGTGCGGGCGACGATCACCTCGCCCGAATTATTGACCCTCAACGACATCGAGCAGCGGCCTGACGGCTCGCCGAACATCATCCGCTGTCCCGACATCGCCGCTGGGGATCGGATGATCGAGCGGATTGAGGAGGTCCGCAAGCAGGGGGACTCGATCGGCGGCGTGGCGGAGATCGTGGCCGTGAATGTCCCGGCGGGCCTGGGTGAGCCGGTGTTTGACAAGATTAAGGCCGACTTGGCGAAGGCCCTGTTTTCGCTGCCCGCTGTGCTGGGAGTCGAGTACGGCATCGGGTTCGGCTGCGCGACGATGCGGGGGAGCGAGCACAACGACATCTTCACCCTGGGGTGGAAACCCAATGGCGATGCGGGAATCGTCACCAAGACCAATCGTCACGGCGGCATGCTGGGCGGAATCTCGACCGGGATGCCGATCCTGCTCCGGGCCGCGGTGAAGCCGACCAGCAGCCTGCCGATCGAGCAAGAGACCGTGTCGAGCGACGGGCAGTCTGCCACGATCAAGACCAAGGGCCGCCACGACCCTTGCCTGCTCCCGCGATTTGTGCCGATGGCCGAGGCGATGGTGGCGATTGTGATCGCGGACCACTGGCTACGGTGGCGTGGCCAGTCCGACCGTTAGCTGTCAGGCAGACCCGACGTGCTGCTTCACTGGGGGATTGTTCATGTCGTTCTGTATGAAGTGCGGAAAAGAAGTACCCGACCGACGATCGAATGTCCCCATTGCGGGCACGACTTTCTGGGAGCACCGAAAACGGACACTCCCGATTGGGAATACTCGCTCTTGGCAGATCTCGCATTGTTAATGGGAGCAGTTGCGTCTGGTCTGGGTGCGTTTGGATGTGCTTACCTGATGTGTCTGTACGCGTTCATTGCTCCCATTCGCTGGAGTGACCTCTGGCCATTCCTCATCGCGGGAGCGATTGGCTTTTGCGTCTGTTCGGCCCTGCTGGTGGTTTTTCTGCGAGTCGGGAATCTGGGACATCGCCCCGTCGGATGGGGCAGAGTGATCGTAAGTCGAGTGGGTTGCAATGACTTCTTGGTGAGATGGCCTTTCCGGGCCATCTCGCGGCAAGAATCAACGGAGAACGCCTGGAAAGGCCGACCACCGGGGTCTTAATACTTCACGCGGCATGAATAGAGGGGCGGTGCATCACTCCGGCGAGCCCCCGGCGTGAGCCGGGGTGTTCCGTCGAGTGAACGTCGACTTCGCAAAATCGCCTCACGCTGTCGCCTCACGGGGGCTGGGTCAATTCACACCGCGACGCTGCCTGGCTTCGGACACCCCGGCTCACGCCGGGGGCTCGCCAGGAGGTCTCATTCTCGACCGCGTGACGTATATCTCCCCCACGATTGACCGACTCGTTCTTCTGGCTGACGGCTGACTGCTGATTGCTTCCCCCTCACCGGCAGAATCCGCCGACCGTTTTCTCGGCAAAACCGGAGTCTTCGGAACAACCCCTACAGTTTGCCAACTGACCGAACCGATACCTACCGCAGGACTATCCCGTTGCGCCAGTCTTTACGGGCGGCGCGAGGGAGAATCATGCGGAGGCAGTGATGTCTCCGTTCCTGTCCCGGACGCATTCAGCCGACGTTGTCGGCAACTCGATGGCAAGGACGCTCTGATGCGGTTCCCTCATTGGTTGAAAAATCTGGCCTGCTCTCTCGTGCTGACTGCGACAGCTGGGCCTCTTCTGGCTCAAGGTCCAGGGGGTCCCGGTGCGGGTCAGCCGATGTTCCAGCCGGCCTATGGAGCGAACGATCCGGGGGTGCTGTACCCCCAGGGAGTTCCGCAGGGGTATCAGCCGTACCCGGCGATCTCTCCCTATGGGATGGGGAACGTTGCCTGGGATCAGACATTCCGTGATAACAACGGGCTCTGGTTCGAACGGATCATGAACCAGAACCGCGAGTTCTTCTTCTCGCTCGATGTCACAGCGAATAAGATCGTGAATCCCGGTGATAGTCATTTGGGATCGGCGTATGTCCCCTTCAATGAAGTCACGGGCGGTCCTATCGGATTTGTGATCCCCACCTATGACGTGGGGGCCACACCGGGCACGGGCGCGGGGGGAGCTGGGGGAGGAAGTACTCTTCCGGTCAGCCAAGCCGTTGTCGACCCTCGGGTTCTCCCCTACCCGTTTCTGATCCCTAACAATGCACCAGGGCGATTCTATATTGACAACAACCTGTTTCCGATTCGAGACCTGAGTAGCTTTGACAACTATCGCAGCGTCGGTCTGGAAGGTCGCTGGGGGTTCTTCAACGAGGACGGTACCGGCCTGTCGATGGGTGGCTTCTGGACCGGCTCCAGCACTCTCGACTTCACGATGGGGCAAGACAGCATCAACGGGATTCCGATCACTCAAACAATCATTGCCGCACTTGATGGTAACCTGTTGTTTTCCCAGAACGGAGCGATTCCGCTGAATTGGGGATTTCAGTCAGTTGGTACCGGAGTAGCCAACCTGGGAACCACGAAATATGACCTCCTCTTTCACTACGATCTCAAATCGACAGCCATCGGCGGAGACACGAACTTCTTTATGAGCCCCATCGTCCAGCGGGAAGCCTTCAAGCTGCGTCCACTGATTGGTGGTCGATACATGAAAATCAACGAGCAATTCGCCTTCCGCGGAATCGATAGCGGCTTTGGTTACTTGCTCGATGATTCTCAAGTCACCGGGGGAGGAGGAGGTGGTGGTGGAGGAGGTGCCACTGAAGCGGCCACCTTCCGACCCGACACGAACTCCCTCCAGGCGAACTACGACCTGTATGAGGCCACCCTCAACAACACCGTTCAAACCCAGCTGGCCGGTCCCCAGGCTGGATTCCGCTACGACTTCGGCGATGGCGACGAGTTCAGAATGTGGGGACAGTCGATTGTGGGTCTGATGGGGAATCAGGAAGACTATCACCAGTTTGGCAACAACATTGGGGATCAGCAGGGACTGCTGGCGTTCGGGAACGGACTCGATATGCTGGCTGCGGATGCCCGCTTCGAAAGCAACCGCACGATCACACACGTCTCTCCACTGTTCGAGCAGACGATCATGGCCGAGATGAAGATTCTGGAGATGGTTCCGCTGGTCCGCCGGATGCCCGGAATTGACAACACGGTGTTCCGCCTCGGTTGGACGGCCACAGTCGTCGGAAATGTGGCACGAGCCGGAGAGTCGATCGACTGGCGTGGCTTCCCTCAATTCCCGAGCATCCGCCCCGGTCGTGAGACGTGGTGGACCACCCGCTGGACCTTCGGTGTCGAGAAGCGGTTCTAACTTGGACAATATCGGGCACACACACAGGGGTTCAGAGCGTTCGCTCTCGACCCCTGTTTTTATTGGTACAGCGAACCACAACTCGAAGCGTCAACGGGGCCGAGCGTCGCGAAGAGTTCCACCAATCCGCACCGAAATCAGAATCGCTTGTCGCCGGGAGCATGCCGATCTCAAACACGACACGTGCCCCGATCGCCCAGCTTGCCAGTTGAGTCAGCATCCCGAGTCCAGCTGAGTACATCACAAATTTCTTCGACGCTCATGCGACCCTGGAGCGGCTGTGGACCAGACTCACTCATCGTTCACCACGCTGCTGCTAGGCGAACGGTCAGACTTGACTGACCCGTGGGATATGGTTACAGCCGGTGAAAACCCGTGTAAATACAGGCTGGGAGCCAATGCCCCCGGGCGCGTTTTAGGGGCGTTGGCCCGCGGGCGAAGGCGGCGGAAACCGGC
>JANPCU010000302.1:0-2461 GCA_031431195.1 Planctomycetota bacterium
TTCATCGAACAGGAATGGATGGCGTGGTCCAAGGCCATCGGCCTGCCCGAAAAACTCCGCACGCTGCGAATGTCTCGCGCCTCCGATGGCGAGGGATTCTCGATCCTGACCAACAACCCGCAGCTGACCACCGCAGTGCAGTTGGACATCAGGCTGGTCGAAGCCGATCAGGTCGCCACGCCGGACCTGCGACTCGATCTGACCAACGCAGTCGACGGAGTCGAGTTCGATGTCTACGGCAACCCGGTGGCGTACCACATCCTCAAGAAACACCCCGGCGATACGTCGGGAAGCCTGTCGATTCAGTACGAACGCGTGCCTGCCGAGAGCATGATTCACTACTACCGCCAGGACCGGGCGGGACAAGGACGAGGCGTGCCCGACATCACCCCCGCGCTTCCATTGTTCGCTCATCTCCGGCGGTACACACTGGCGGTCATCACCGCTGCTGAGATCGCCGCTCTTCCCGGCGGAGTTCTCTACACCGACGCCCCGGCGAACGGTGAAGCCGAATCCCTCGAGCCGATGGACCTCATCGAACTCGAACGCGGCATGCTGATGACGATGCCCGGTGGTTGGAAAATGAGCCAAATGGAAGCTCAGTTTCCGACGACCACGTATGGAGAGTTCAAGCGCGAGATTCTCAATGAGATCGCCCGCTGTCTCAACATGCCGTTCGCGATCTCGGCGGGGAATTCATCAGGCTACAACTATGCCTCGGGCCGACTCGATCACCAGATGTACTTCAAGGCAATTCGAGTCGAGCAGGCCCATCTGGAGTCGGTGGTTCTCGATCGCATCCTGAATGCCTGGATGACAGAAGCCCTGCTGATCGAGGGATATCTGCCTGACCTGGGGGACGCCCCGCGCACCGCACATACGTGGTTCTTCGATGGACACGAGCATGTCGACCCGCTGAAGGAATCGAGTGCCCAGGCTCTGCGGCTCGCGAACCACACGACCACGTACGCCGATGAGTATGCCCGTCGCGGTCTCGATTGGGAAACCCAGCTGCGGCAACGGGCCAAAGAGCTGGCCTTGATGAATGAACTCGGGCTGTCGACGCCCGGCCCCACGACCAACACCCAAAACGAAAACACTCCACCCGAGGATTCGAATGCCGACACAGACGCTCCGCCCCCGGAAGAAGATTGACGCTCAATCGCCGCCGACCCAACTGTGCCTCACCGCCACCGCGCGGATCGATATGCAGGCGGCAGCGGATGGGACACCCAATGCACTGCCCCGGTTCCAGATGGTCGGTTACACCGGCGGACCGATGCGGGTCGCGGGGTGGAAGTACCCCGTGATCTTGGATCTGGCGGGGCTGTCGATCCCGTCGCAGTCGCGACCAATCCGGTTTGCTCATGACCCGCTCTCGGGAGTCGGGCACACCGATGCCATCCGCGTGGACCAAGGCCAACTGGTCGCGACGGGAGTCGTCTCCCGCGACACCGTCGCCGCTCGTGAAGTGGTGACCAGTTCCAAGAACGGGTTCCCGTGGCAGGCGTCTGTCGGGGCCAGCGTCGAAGAGTACGAGTTCGTCAAGGAGTCTCAGAAAGTGACCGTCAACGGCAAACAACATCCCGGCCCCGTCAACGTCGTTCGCAAGTCGACTCTCGGCGAGATCAGCTTCGTCGATCTCGGAGCGGACGGAGCCACCAGCGCCAGTGTGGCAGCGAATCAGGCCGATGAGGACGAGACCTTCGATGACATTGAGGAGCCAGACATGACCGCATCGACCCCGGAATCCGCTCAGTCAATCCGCGCAGCTGCTGTCGCGGAGACCGAGCGGATTGCCAAGGTCCGTAAGGCCTGCGGCGGACGCCACCCGCAGATTGAAGCCCAGGCGATTCGCCAGGGCTGGAACGAACAACGGACAGAACTGGAAGTCCTGCGGATCAACCGCCCTGCGGCACCCGCGATTCACAGCCGCGACACGACCGTGACCACGCTGATGCTGGAAGCGGCTTGTATGCAAGCGGGTAAGGCTCCCGATGTCGAGGACATGTACGACGAACCTGTCCTCGAAGCGGCAGATCGGCGGTTCAAGGGTGGCATCAACTTCCAGGAGCTGCTGCTCGAAGCAGCGTGGGCCAACGGCTACGACGGGCGTTCGTTCCGCGATCATCGAACCGTGCTGCGGTTCGCGTTCAGCCAGGGCCTCACGGCGGCCTCGTCGATGATCGACATCGGCGGACTGCTGTCGAACGTCGCGAACAAGTTTCTGCTGGACGGGTTCTTCAGTGTGGAGCGGACCTGGCGAAACATCTGCGCTGTCCGCAACGTCAGCGACTTCAAGACTGTGACCAGCTACCGGCTGATCGGCAAAGACCAGTACGAACAGGTCCAGCCCGGTGGCGAGATCAAGCAGGGTTCGCTCGGCCAGGAAGTCTACACGAACAAGGCCGACACCTACGGTCTGGTGTTGTCGATCGATCGGCGGGACATCATCAATGAT
>JANPCU010000303.1:0-23064 GCA_031431195.1 Planctomycetota bacterium
GGGCGATTTTGAGTTTCAACCTCGTGATTTCGGGAGCGATCGCTTTCTGTGCGGCGTCGATTTGTAGTGGCGTAGGCGCACCCGGTTGCGGCACCGCGTTGCCTCCAGGAGTAGAATTTCCAGTGGGGGCATTCGCTGGCAGCGTACCGTCAGGATACGCGACCGGCACTTCCTGGGGCAACACATCCTTGGGCTGAACCAACACGGTTTCGGGACTTAACGACGCGGTGTACACCTCGTCGATCGTCGAGTTGTGCGGGACCAAAACCATCGCGGAGCCGACGGTGGACTGCCATGCCTTTTCATCAGCAAGTGTCTTGCCCGAAACGGTGCGGCCAACCACGTCGATTTGCTTCACAGTCACTTCGCAAGGCTGATTCACCAGAACCGGCGGCCCCGAGGGGGCTTGCTCGATCGCTACCCGCCAATAGATAAAGGTGAGCGACTGATTCTCCACCGCCCTCAATACGACGAACTGCGGCGGCTCCTCGGGCGTGAGCGTCACGCCAGTCCTCCTCGTCTCAACGGCGTTTGACTCTGACGGCGGCACTTCTGCCGCCGACAACCCGCCAATCAAAACCACGGTCATTAGAATCACGACCGAGCAGACATGAACAACGCGTTTCATCAGAGATTTCCCATTTGGATTGGACTGAGCTAAGGCTGGAACCGTTCCAGACACTCGCAATGGTTACCATTGTAATCATTCGCTAGGTAAATCGGTAGCTTTCCAATGTGTGCAGCGTGAAGCGGGCGATGGTTTTGGCGGGGTGGCCCAGACGCTGCTTTGAGCGTCTGGGTTGTGGAACAACAAGAGGCTACCGAGGACACGCTTACCTTTCAATCCCTCTTGTTCCTACGTCACCCAGACATCCAAAGCGATGTCTGGGCCACCCCGCGTAACCGACATCACCCGTGACTCGCTCAAGCACTGTGCAAACCTGCGCCCACAGAGCGCGCGGAGGGGTTAACAGTTACACGCGAACTGATGCCAATAAGCGTCCATTGCGTGGCGAGATTCCTGGTCACCTGAGTAGTCGCAAAAGAATTTTACGAAGCCGTAAGCGGCATGGGCCTGTGCAGCTGATAATGACTCGTAGTGGGGTAGCGATAACTCTGGCATAGTCGGATCAAACTCCCACACGACGAAATCGGCAACAATCAGATTCGTCGTCCGCCAGTTTCTCAAGGTCCAGATCATGTAGGCGGGGATATAGAATCGCCAACCGTTCACATCAAAGAATGATAGGGCAGACGGAAACCGTTCTACCTTCCAGTCCGGCACTTCCGACCAGTTCACTTCAGTGTCCTTCGCTCGCGCCACGAGCCGGTCTTCTTCGTTCAGGTAGCATCCTTCAAGATCGGCTTCATGGATGGTCGTGCCGTCTTCGAGCTGTGTGCCAGAAAAGGCGGTATGGATTTGTTCAATCAGCCGTTCGATCTTATCCAGTTCCTCCGGCGTCTGTTGATCGGGGTAAACAGCGCCGCCGAAGTTGCGATGGCATTCTGGACAGTATTGCCAGTCCCACTCCCACGGCACATTGCAGTGACGACATTTCAATGGCGACTCCTGTTGCTGCCTAACAAGGGTTAGATAGAAATGAATTCTGTCTGTCCCGAATGTGAATTCTGTCTATCGCAGGAATGCTTTCCGGAAGGCTTTTTCCGAAGGATCAAGGCACTCTGGACATGCATTGATTCTGGCAGGCTTGGTCCGGTTGTCAATAGGGATCTCATCGAGAATCACCGACTATGAACCACCCGCTGAACGCCCCTGATGGACGGGGCGGCTGCGGCAATACCACCTCGCTGTCGCGTCGGGTTACAGGGTTGGTCACCCGAATCGTGAGCGAGGGCACCGACCCGTAGGCCCCCCGTGCGACTTACGACCCAATCCTAAACGCAGAAAGGCCCGCTGATCTTTCGATCAACGGGCCTTCTGATTTATGGCAGGGATGCCGAGCCTACTCGGCACATCCCCGGTCATGTCTCCAGACTACCGGCCAAACACCTGCGTGTAATACGGCTGACCGTTGCGGCTATACCCAATGCCGACGCCCAGGTCGCTGTACTGATTCGACAGCATATTCGCCCGGTGACCGCTCGAGTTCAGCCACGTGTTGATGGCCGCCTGCGGATTCCCCTGGCCGTAGCAGATGTTCTCGGCCACCATCCCGCTGGGATAACCGGCCTCCATCGTCCGATGCTGGTGAGACTTCCCTTCGAGGTTGTGAGACATCGAATTCAGGCGGGCCATGTTCGCACTATGCAGGCGCGCTGCCCGGCACAAACGCGGGTCCATCCGCAACATCGATAGCCCCGAGTTCGCTCGCGACTGATTCGTCAGATCGAGCAGCTGTTGCTCGTTCGTGTCCAAGTCATCGACGGTGAAGACGAGCTTGGTCGGCTGGTTGAGGTTGACCGATCGCTCAATCCGGCGATCTCGTCCGGCCTCAGACCAGCTGGCCACGACTGTGACAAATGTTCGCTTGCCATCGAGGGCCAAGCGGACCTTGCGTTTGGTTCCACGAGTCGATTGGGTCGCCCCGTCGACGATGATGTAGGCGACATCAGGAGCCTCCACGTCCACCTCGACCACGGCCGGATCGGCCTTCACCGATTCCGTTTTCACGGTGGCTGGTGCCTCGGCCACGGGCGGGGCCGGGGGGACAGCTGTCTCTGCCCCCTGAACAACCACTCCATGAGCGACTACGACTCCCAGCAGACCGACACGAGCAGCTACCAACATGCTTCGAAAACTCGTCATTCTTCTTCCTCCGATGAACACACCACCCGATGATCCGCCCCGTCTCAAAAACGGGATTCATGCAGGTTTCCGGACTCCTCGCGAACGGGCGGAGAGTCGAAGTGTTTGGACGAATACGGGGCAATGTGCATGCCGCCGAGACACCAATTCGGGAATCGGTCACAAGTCACTCTCTTCGCGCTGGATAGGCGTATTGCCGGTTTCAGCCACAGATGGCCAGACTGACGGAATGACAGTTTCATGGCTCGGATGGACCACATCCTGCACATCACGCCTCAGTCGGAATCAATACGATTCATCGCATCTGGCATTCGAGATTAGCCCCATTGCGATTCTCAAGAATATCGCCCCCACGCTTGCAGTCACGCTTTTCGACTGCGAGGTCGTTTTCTGTCACTTGGCCTTGCTCCCCGCAGAGGCGTGCCGAATCCAAATCCAGATCCGGTGCCAAGTCCCGCAGCTGTGGGATCACGCTGCCCAGTTTTCTGCTGGCCAGCCGCGTCAACGCAAAATCTTGGGGTGGTGGACTGCCTATTCGGGAGAGCGAAGCCCCCGCTGAACCGACAATATCATTTGACATTTGGCTGGCGTATCACCGGTGGCGGCGTTGTCCCTTCCGCATAGAACTTCATCGAGATCGAGTTCACACAGTGCCGCGTGTCTTTCGCGGTCAGACCTTCGCCGAGAAAGACATGGCCCAGATGGCCGCCGCAGTTTTCGCACAGGATCTCGATTCGCCTCCCATCGCTGTCGGTCCGCTGCCGCACAGCTCCGGGGATCTCATCATCAAAACTTGGCCAGCCGCAATGGCTGTCGAACTTATCCGTTGACTCATAGAGTCGGGCATTGCAGCGGCGACAGACATACGTCCCGGCGTCTTTGTTGTCCGTGTACTCGCCCACGAAAGCCCGCTCGGTCCCGGCATGGACGATCACTCGCTCTTCCGCAGCGGTCAGCGAGTTGTATGAAACCGGGGTCGATCCGGCAGACTCTGACGGAGCAGGCATGGTGACATCCTTATCGGGAGACGCAGTGACAGTGGGTGGGGAGTGAGCAGGGGAGGGACTCGTCGACGCCGACTCTTCTACTCCGCTGCATCCCGCAACCAAAGCAGCCAGACACAGAGTCGAGAACGCAAACGGTCCGAGGACCGTCGCGGGACATTGAGACATGGGGGACTCCAAGAAGAGGATCGACTCCTTAATTCTAACCGAATCCCTGCCTGAGATGCCGCCCAGCCGTGCTCAGTTTCATCGATTTCTCTCACACGCCACTGCCACGAGTATTTCGCAATTCCACGACGATTTTCGTCAGCGAGTGACCGATGGATCACGGGGAGACTCGACCGCTAGTGCTTCATCCACGCCAAGACTTGGGCCGGAGCCTCGCCCCCCCCGACTGGGGGGAACCCCAAAATTAAGCGTGGATGAGGCACTCGATGCACTGAACTTATATTCTCGCGGGGAGAACTGAGACATTTCGTAGGACGGACGTCCTCGTCCGTCCGTGTGGAGTACCTCGGGAAGCGGCGGACGAGGACGTCCGTGGTACATCTCCAGCTGGCCCGTGTGAAGCATAGTCGGCATCGAGGCGGTCCCAGATCAGAGTTTAAGGCGATCGGTCAGACTTGTCTGACCCATGGGATAGGCTTCCAGCCTGTCAACTCCCGCGAAAAGACAGGCTGGAAGCCTATCCCACGGTCAGCTGCTTCTGTCCGTTCGCCTAACAGCCCCCTGACCCACGCGCCGATACTTCGAAAGCCATGAAGTAAGACACTCTGGCGTGTGTGCGTCAGGCAACTCGGAAGGACAGACAATCCTGTCTGTCGCACGCTTTCAGAGGCCACGTTTTCTCTGTGATTGTGGGGCAGGCCAGATTGCCTACCCGACAGACCGACTTCTCTGATGCACACACCATTCAGTCGTCGCCGCGTTTCGCCAGAACTTGGGTGTATTGGCAAGCGTGCCAGCCCACTGGTGAGGGGGAAGCTACGTCTCATTACCAGCTGTACTGAGTACAAATAAAAAAAGCGCGGCAAGGTCCCCTCAAAGCTTCCCAGCTTTTCCTTGCCGCGCTCCGGATGTTTCTTTTCATGCCCGCTGGTCGTCGGTCGCTGATCAGCTCTCTAGGGAAGAGGGCCAACGGGGAGGTCGTCCCACCGCGTTCCGTTCGTTGTTTGGCGAACACACTTGAAGTTAGGTCGCTATGGAACCCCTGTCAAAAAGAATCTGCCCCGGGCGACTTTGACTGATCGATCTCGTGGTGACATTCGGAATATCCGGAATCCGCTTGCTGGACTGACCTCGGACCACGATGATCTGGAAGCATCCCCCTTGCATACGGTCCCCGCCTCGGCAGGTGCCTACTCCAGGGAAGATCGCTCGCACGTTCCTCGCAAGGACCACTCGATGATTCGCTCGCTCTTGATCGCCTGCCTCAGCTTACTCCTGGGCTGTCTGCCAATCCTCGCAGCTGACCCGCCCGCCCCGATTCCGCTCACCGCTGAGGTCCGCGCCGAACTGGTGAAGGAGATCGCTGATCTGCGAACCACGGCCAAGTCGTTGCAATCGGCGAAACCGGAAGTGCGGCAACTCGTCGATGCCGAAATTGGGATCGAGGCGGTTGACCGGTCGTTAAGGTTCGAGGAGCTGACCAAGAAGAACTCACCCGCCCAAGCCCGCGCGATCCTGGCACAGTCGAAGCAACGGATCGAGGCTCTGAAGACTGGCCAGCCGTCATGGGGCCAGACTCCCGGTCGCCTGCTGCTCGGCTATCGGTCGAAGGTCGATGGCACTGCTCAGCCGTACGCACTGACACTCCCCGAGGGGTATCAAGAGAAAGGCTCCAACCGGTTGCCGCTCTACATCGAGTTGCATGGACGAGGCGAGCAGAGCGAAGTCCCGTTCTTTGCCCAGCACGAAGGCAAACCAGTCCCGAGTGACCAGACCTACATCAAGCTGGATGTCTTCGGTCGCGGCAACAACGCCTACCGTTTCGCGGGTGAGGCCGACGTGTTCGAGGCCCTGGCCGATGTGATCCGCCGCTACCGGATCGATGAACGCCGGATCGTGCTGTGGGGGTTCTCGATGGGCGGGGCGGGGGCGTGGCACATCGGGCTGCATGACCCAGCGAAATGGTGTTCGGTCGGGCCGGGGGCAGGGTTTGTCGACTTCTACTCGTATCAGAAGGTCAAGGAACCACTCCCCGCGTTCCAGGACCACACACTGCGCATCTACGACGCCACGAACTACGCGATGAACCTCGCCAACGTCCCGCTGGTGACCTACGGCGGGGAGATCGACCCGCAACTCGCCGCGAGCACCACGATGCGCGACCTCGCGAAGTCATATAACGTCCCTGTCGAGGTCATCATTGGCCCGATGATGGGCCACAAGTTCGACGACGCGAGCCGGGCCGCCTTCATGGCCTTCCACGCAGCGAACGCCAAACGCGGCCTCCCGGAATCGACCGACCGCCGCAAGGTGCGGTTCGTCACCTGCACCGTCAAGTACAACGAGTGTGACTGGCTGCGGATCGAGGAGCAGACGGTGCCGTACGAAGAGTCGATCGTCGAATCCGAAATGGAGGGGGACGACACGCTGCACCTCGACACCGGGAACGTCAACGCCCTGAGCGTCTCGCGCACGATCGCCGACAAGCTCTCGATCGACGATAGTGCCGAGTTCCCGCTCACCGAGGCCGCCTCCGGTCGCCTGCCCGAGGTCTACTTTGTCAAAGTGAACGAGGTCTGGCAGCTGCTCGACTACGACGACTCGATCGCCTTTGCGGAACCGGAGGAGCCTCGTAAGCGACACAACCTCCAAGGCCCGATCGACGACGCCTTTTCCCAGCCGTTCGTTTGCGTACGCGGCACTGGTACCCCCTGGTCGAAGAGCCACCAAGCCTATGCCGACTGGAACCTCACTCGGTTCCAGCAGGAGTTCGATCAATGGATGCGTGGACACGCCCGCACCATCGACGACACCTCCATCACCGACGAACTGATCGAAAACCACAACCTCGTGTTGTTCGGCGACCCCGGCTCGAACGCCGTCCTCGCCCGTGTGCTCGAGAACCTGCCTCTCGACTGGACCGAAGAAGCCGTCACGTTCAACGACACCAGCTACAACCCCGACCTGCACAGCGTGGCCCTGATCTTCCCGAACCCGCTGAACCGAAGTAAGTACGTGGTCCTCAACACCGGCCACAGCTTCCACGAGAAGGACTTCAAAGCCTCCAACGCCCAACTCTATCCCCGCCTCGGCGATGCGGCAGTGCTGCGTTTCCGAGCCAACAAGCAGACCGGGTTCTCGGAAGAGATCGTGACCGGGGAGATCTTCAATACCCAGTGGGAACTGGAGGAGTAATCCCCCGTAAGATGGGCATGGCCTGCGCAAAAGTCGGCTTGTTTTTGGGGGAGGTCTATCCAGGAACTGTACGACGACTCTCTGGGCAGGAATGTCTCACGCGAAGGCGCGGAGGCACGAAGAAGAAGGACGGGCTCTGCTTCTTCGCGCCTCCGCGCCTTCGCGTGAGGCACTCTCCTGCTCCCTGCCTCACGCGACTCGCCCCAAGTGCTGACGCTTCCTGCTCAGAGAGATTCTCGTGCAGATGGCAGCGTGGCCCTGCGCGGTCTCTGCCGGGAGTGACAAACACACACAACTAGGAACAGAAACGCCCCCCACATTCCAGCCCAAGTGACGTGGCTTTTGCGCAGGCCAGGATGGGCACTCCTGCCCGCCCCCCGAGCAACGCCCAAACGTCGAGAGCGGGTCACAAGGGGAGGGGGAGATGGGCCAGCGTGTGGACTCGTACTCAGTGTCATCGCTGAACAGCCCCGAGTTCTCATCCCCTCGAACCGCGACCGCATTCGGGAGCATCCCCCCCTGTCGCGGAAACTCTTTCAGTACGCCTCAAAATGTCGCCGTTCCCTAAATTCAGTGGGGCAAGGGGTCACAGCCACGAGTCGGACCGCCCGGCATTTATACTTCACACGGGCCAAAATGAGACGTACGACGGACGTCCTCGTCCGTCGCTCTTCCAGGCTTTCCACACGGACGAGGACGTCCGTCCTACGAAATGTCTCAGTTCTCCCGACGAGAAGTACTGTGGATGAGAGTCCAGCAAAATCAAACCTACCAAAAAAAACAACGCAGGGGAGAGCGGGCCAGCACCTCCCCCACGCGTGACGCCTCACTGAGACGCCAATACCACATTATCACGAAGAGACAACCTGTAAAGAGGAAATTCGTCAAGATCAACTCGGATTTGCAAACTTTAATCTGGTGATCAGTCCGTGGAAGCATACACGCCAGACTTCCGAAGGAGTGTGTGCCTCAAAAAGGTCGTCCACTCTCAGAAATTCACGACAGCCGAGTGGGCCTCGAAAAAGCCGTCCGAGATTCATCACCGTTCCCGGCCACCTCGAAAGAGAAACCTCCATCCAGCGCCCCGGAAGTGTGAAACGCAGAGGGCGCGGAGGACGCAGAGATCAGGCTCTCCTTCCGAACTCTGCGTCCTCCGCGCCCTCGGCGTTTTCACTCCGCACGTCCTCGCGTTCGAGGTGTCCCCTGCGGGTGTCGCGAATTTTGGGTGAGTATTGGCCGTTGGTTTTGGATGCTAACTTTCCTGACGCACACACTCCCTCGGAAGTCTGGCGAGTAAGTTTTCGTTGGCCGTTCGCCTGATCTTACTTTGATGGACATCACTCCGACTGGTCAACCGGATCGAGATCGACGACGATGATCACTTCACTCTAATCACATCACTCGCCGAAACACTCTGGGCCCACAGACGATGGCAATTCCTCTTGAACGATTCATCCAGCAGATCGAAGAAACTGGGATCATCACCGGGGACACTCTGAAGGACTTCATTCCGCCCAAGGGCTCTTCCAAGGATGCCGAGGCACTCGCGCGGGAACTGGTCCGCAGCAAGAAGCTGACCAAGTATCAGGCCGAAGAGGTCTACCGGGGGAAGGGGAAGTCCCTCCAGCTCGGCAATTATCTCCTGATGGAGAAGATCGGGGCGGGCGGCATGGGGCAGGTGTTCAAGGCCCAACACCTGCGCATGAAACGCATCGTCGCCATCAAGCTCCTTCCCGCGACGATGACCAAAGACAAAGAGGCGATTGCCCGCTTTGAGCGCGAAGTCGAGGCCGCTGCCAAGATCAGCCACCCGAACATCGTGGCCGCCTTCGATGCGGACTGTGCCAACGGGGTGCATTTCCTGGTGATGGAACTGGTCGAGGGCAGCGACCTCTCAGCCTTGGTCAAAAAGAACGGCCCCCTCTCGGTCGGCAAAGCCATCAGCTACATCTTGCAAGCCGCCCACGGGCTGGAGGCCGCCCACAAAAAGGGGATCGTCCATCGCGACATCAAGCCCGCCAATCTACTGCTCAGCTCCGAGGGAGTGGTCAAGATCCTCGACATGGGATTGGCCAGTCTCAGCGACGAGCCCGACGGCCTGAAGCATGCGGAGCTAACCTCCACGGGGACCGTCATGGGCACTGTCGATTACATGGCCCCGGAACAAGCTCTGAACACCAAGACAGCTGACGCGCGGGCTGATATCTACGCCTTGGGCTGTACGCTGTGGTATCTGCTGACGGGCAAATCGACCTACGAGGGGGACACACTCATGGCCAAACTTCTCAACCATCGGGATCAGCCGATTCCCTCGCTGCGTTCGGCTTCCACCGACATCCCCGAGCAGCTGGACGCCGTGTTCCGCAAGATGGTCGCCAAGAAGACCGAGGATCGATATCAGAACATGCCCCAAGTGATTGCCGAACTGGAGCGCTGCCGTCACGGAGATGACTCAACGGTGATCGGGCGCGAGGTGGTGCTGCCGCCCGCCGAGCCAGACATGATGGACTTTCTGCGAGACCTGTCGGTGACGCAAGCCGTGGCGGTTAAAGCGTCACCCCGGCCCCTCACGTCCGACGGCCGTCCTCGTCCGTCGCTCCCGAACCGCTGGCTCCTCATCGGCGGCAGCCTCCTCGCCGCGTTCATCCTGCTGGCTGGCATCGTCGTCTCCCTGAAGACCAAGGACGGCACGCTGGTCGTCACCGTCTCCGAAGCCGACGCCGATGTGCAGGTGCTGAACGAGAAGGGGCAAGTCGAGGTCACTCGCAAAGGCGAGAAGGGACCAATCACCATCGCCGTCGACCCCGGCCAGCACCGGCTGAAAGTGACCAAGGACGGCTTTGAGTTCTTCACGCAGGATTTCTCCATCGAGTCCGGCGGGAAGCAGCCGATCACCGCCAAACTGGTCCCACTGGAAGAGAAGCCCCCAGCGGTCGTCACCAAGCCACCGCAGCCCTCGGCACCTCCCGCTGTCATGGCGAAACCACCCGCTGTGGCCGGGGTGAAGCAACCGCTGGCGTTCGAGACACCGGGTTTCGATCAGTGGGTCAAGGAGGTCTCGGTATTGGCTCCTGAGCAGCAGGTCGAAGCGGTGGCGAAGAAGCTGGGCGAACTGAATCAGGGGTTCGATGGGAAAGTGACGCATCAGATCGCCGATGGCGTGGTAACGCACATCAAATTCTTCACGGACAATGTCACGGATGTCTCTCCTGTCCGAGCGTTGCCGGGACTGTGGAACCTCGACATCAACAGCAACCGGGTGAATGGGCGGTTCGCTGACCTTTCTCCGCTCAAGGGATTGCCACTGACAGAGCTGAGCTTTAACAACACGAACGTCAGCGATCTCTCTCCTCTCCAGGGGATGCCGCTCGTTGCCATCGGCTGCGAACTCACGCATGTCACTGACCTGACTCCATTGACAGGGATGCAGCTCACATTTTTCGACTGCTATCGAACCCCCGTCTCCGACATCCGTGTCTTGCGCGGGATGCCCCTCACGGTCCTTCAAACGCAACTGACGCAAGTCACCGACTATTCTCCACTTCAAGGAATGCCGCTCGACACGCTGGTCTGCGATTTCCACCCGAAACGAGATACTGAGTTGCTCCGTTCGATCACCACATTGACGGCCATCAACGGTCAAACTTCAGCTGACTTTTGGAAGGACGTAGCCGAGTACAGCGATCCGGTTCAGACACTGGTTGATCCGGCATTCCAGCAATGGCTGAAAGATGTGGCCGCTCTGACAGCGGAGGAGCAAGTCGTGGCGGTGGCGAAGAAGCTGCAAGAACTCAACCCGAGCTTTGATGGCAAGGTGGAGCACACGATTGATGCTGGTGTTGTGACGAGTTTGAAGTTCGTCTCCGACAAGGTGTGGAACATTTCCCCCGTCCGGGCATTGAGCGGACTCAAGACGTTCGACTGTTCCGGGAGCAAGGGGAATGGACGAGAGGGCAAAGTGGCCGATCTTTCGCCGCTGAGCGGGCTGCAATTGACGGACCTCAAGTGCGTCGGGACGTTGGTGTTTGATCTCTCACCGCTGAAGGGGATGCCGCTGACCAAGTTCGATTATGGCAGTGGTCCCGGATTCGATATGACGCCGCTGCAAGGGATGCCCCTGACGTGGCTCAACTTCAGTCTGACGCCGCTCTCGGACCTCACGCCGATCCAAGGGCTACCGCTGACGTATTTGCAAATCGACGGGGCACATGCGACGGACCTCTCACCACTCCGAGGGATGCCGCTGATCCAACTGAGCTTGGGTGATGGAGCCGTTTCCGATCTGACCCCGTTGGCGGGGATGCCACTCGATCTGTTGAGATGCCCGAGTTCAAACGTCACCGACCTGACGCAGATCAAAGACCTGCCGATCAAGTACCTCTGGCTCGACTTCCAACCCGCCCGAGATGCCGCCTTGCTCCGCTCGATGCCGACGCTGGAATACATCAACGATAAACCAGTCGCCGAGTTCTGGAAGTCCCCGTAGGGTGGGACCAGCCGCTCTGGGCGCAGGCCCACCATTTTTTCGGGACAACGCCGAATATGGTGGGCCTGCGCTCCAAAGCGAGCTGGTCCCACCCTACGATTTATTGACAGCTCACGGTACGCTGCAGAGGTTGGCGGTGGGCCGACGTCCACGTCTCTCCTTCGAAGAACCCCGTAGGGTGGGACTAGCCGCTCTGGGCGCAGGCCCACCATTTGTTCGGGATAACGTCGAATATGGTGGGCCTGCGCTCCAAAGCGAGCTGGTCCCACCCTACGACTACGACGGGGTGGCGGGGTCAGCCACGCTGGCACGTGTCCCCGGCGTTGGGACAGATGTGAAAGACTTATCGCCCCGGCGAGGGATGCCAACGGGATCACTCGGATGCCAAAGTTCCAACGTCACCGATCTGACGCAGATCAAAGACCTGCCGCTCAAGTCCCTCTGGCTCGACTTCCAACCCGCCCGTGACACTGCCTTGCTCCGCTCGATGCCGACGCTGGAATACATCAACGACAAACCGGTGGCTGAGTTCTGGAAGGATGTGGAGGCTATCGTGAAGTGATCAGTAGCTCAGGCGATCACCGAGCCTGACTGCCGGACACCCGCTGGGTCGGATAAAACTATGTCGCACGGAAGCCGATGAGCCAGACAAGAAGGATGTTCTGATGGCGAAGAAGAAGGCCACAGCCGCCATGCTGCCAGTCGCAGACTACAGTGGATTGTTGGGGGAGGTCGTATCTCTCCTGGAGGCCGCTCGCCGCATGTCGGCCCGTGCGGTGAACACTGTCATGTCGGCGACCTACTGGGAGATTGGGCGGCGAATTGTCCAGTCGGAACAAGGGGGGGAAGGCCGAGCGGATTACGGTCAAGAGCTTCTCAAGCGGCTGGCAATCGACCTGACGGCTCGGTTCGGGCGTGGGTTCTCTGATCGCAGTCTTTACAAGATGCGGCTGTTTTATCTCAGCTATGCAGGCATTTCGCCCACTCTGTGGGCGAAATCCAGTTCTCAGATTTCGCCCACACTGTCGGCGAAATCGCCTCACCAGATTTCGCCGTCTTCAACTCCAGCGATCCGAGATGTTGCGAGTCATTTTCCCCTGCCTTGGTCGCACTACGTCAAACTCCTCTCCGTGGACGACACCAACGCCCGCAAGTTCTATGAAGCGGAAGCCCTGCGTGGCGGGTGGTCGGTGCGACAACTGGATCGGCAAATCTCCACCCTGTTCTATCAGCGAGCCCTGCTGTCCAAGAACAAAGCGGCCATGCTTCGCAAGGGAACCGAACCACAAGCGAACGATCTGGTCACACCCGAAGAAGAGATCAAAGATCCTCTGGTGTTGGAGTTTCTCGACCTGAAGGACGAGTATTCCGAGCATGAACTGGAGGAGGCACTGATCCACAAGCTGGAACAGTTTCTGCTGGAACTTGGCAGCGATTTCACTTTTGTTGGACGGCAGCGGAGGTTGCGAGTCGGCGATGTGTGGTATCGGATTGATCTGCTGTTCTACCATCGACGATTGCGGTGCTTGGTGGTGATCGACTTGAAGATCGGTGAGCTAACGCACGCCGACACCGGCCAGATGCACCTGTATCTCAACTATGCCAAAGAGCATTGGACTCACGAAGACGAGAACCCTCCAGTCGGTCTGATTCTGTGTGCCAAGAAGGACGAGGCCGTAGCTCACTATGCTTTGGAGGGCCTGCCCAACAAAGTGATGGCAGCGGAGTATCGCATGGCGTTGCCCGAAGAGAAAATGCTCGCTGCCGAACTGGAAAAGACTCAGCGGGCGTTGGAGCTGCGAGCCATCGTCAGCGACAAACCGCCACAGAAACCACTCCTCGGACGAAAGCCGGAACGACCATGAAATACCCGTTGCCCACAACACCCGCTGCATGGCTCCAGGAAATCAAACTGGCGATGGCCGACGCCGGTGGAGCCCAGCCCATCAGTCGAGTCATCGGGACACCTCTGACTGACTCCAACCTCTACCACTTGGCTCCGCATGTGTGCCTGAAGTTTCGAGGTCAGAAGTCCACAGGCAAGGTCGCCAAACGAGTCGTGGAAACGGCACTGGCAAACTACATCGTGAACTCCAACCCACAAGGGAACGATCACGGATTGGAACAGAGACCGATGATGGCCTTCACGCTCTGTTACGTGGCCGCTCATCTGGCCCTCGGCCTCTTGAATGAACAACAAGCTGAGGCGATCCTGATCTACTGCGAGAACCATTTGGAAGAGGGGTAGGCAATGCAGAAGCACACAACCGTTTGGTCCACCGATTTCACCAGTCAGACCTCTTTGTTTTGAGTGTCTTCATTTGCATGGAGATGATCCCCAATAGCTTTTCGGCAGCAGCCTTGAACCCGGCATCGCCCTGCACCCGCCCCTCCGGTTCGAACAGCACGAACTGAATCGCCGTCATGGCCACCAGACGTTGCAATGATTCAATGTCAGCGTACTGCCAATTCTTCGACCCGAATGGCGAGCGATGCTTGTCTCGCAACAGGGCGTCAATGTCCGCTTGTAAATCCATGATCTCCCTCAGCTTCTGGCTGACAAGACCTCCAATCTTCTTCGCCTCTTCCCACTCGTCGTCAGTCACACTCATCGAAAAAGTCCTTTGTGGATTGGCTGGCTGTTCCCGCTCGATGAGACACTCATGGCGTGAAACAGTTTCCCACAGGGTATTGTCGAACGCCATACCACTCTGTCATCGCTGGCATCCCTTCCGAGCCTTCAATGGCCCGGCACTTTGATCTCAATCCCATACCGTGGGGCAACGGTCAGCAGCTTCTCGATGTCCGCTTTGGTGGGTAGCGGGGCGGCAGTTGCACCGGGTTCGACCAGCTGCCCCACTTCGAAGAACATCTGCTCCAGACCAGCCGGAGCCACCGAGATCAACATCTTCGCCGGTTTGTCAGACTCGTTCTTGAAGGAGTGCAGACAGCCGACCGGCATGTTGGCGAACATCCCCGCCGTTGCCACAATCCGCTGGTCGCCGATCAGGAAGCTGATCTCCCCTTCGAGGATGTAAAAGGATTCTTCTTCCCGGCTGTGAATGTGAGGTGGTGGCCCGCCGCCCGGAGGCACAATGGCTTCCCACATGGCGTACTTGCCGCCAGTGTCTTCGCCGATCGCCAGAAAGCGGTACACGTCACCGACGACACCGATGGTGCGGCCTTCGCCTGGCTGTCTCATGGTAGGTTCGTGTGTCATGCTCATTGAGTTTTTCTCCGGCACAAAGTCTTCATGTGGTGCTTCTTGAACATTCACGAACCGAAGATCACTCGTAGTCTTGCTCAGGTTCAGCCAAGCAGTTCATGGCAAGGATAAGGTTCCGAGTTAAACTGACAACAGATCATCCGATGATTCTGCTGAGAAGCCCGCCCCTCACTCCAACGAAGATTATCATGGCGATGCCTAACAGCCCGTTGTGCGTGCAGGTCGTGGTCATGGTTTAACTCCGACGCCCAGAGTTCGGCGAAGCTCTTGCAGTTCCTGTCCAGACAACGGTGTCTTAATCAGTTCGTTCACCTGCCAAAGACCGCTCGACTGAATTTTGTGCTTCGGAGAATGTCGCCCCAACCAATCAGGTGATGGGCCACATCTATCGCATTGCGAGACTGTGGACGTGATCTTCGACTCTAGGTCGAGTCGCTTGGCCTTGTCCTGAACTTCAAACACGACAAAGCGAAAATGAAGTCGAAGGTACTCCGACTGGGAGCCATCGACCGGATCGAACGGGGCCAATCAGTCGAGTACGAAGTGATCCCGCTCTGATCTTCGGATTAAAGGTCGGGAAGACGATCAGTGGGTGTAGGAAGAAGCCGGTTATCAACGAAGAATGCATAACGGCGAAGGTAGCTCTCGGCCTGTGAGGTCCAGAACGATACCAACGGTTCGATGGTTTTGTTCGTTACCGCCAGCTTCCCCACCTGAACGATGCGACCTTCCATGTCACTCCACCACTCTCGCATGAGTCGAATGTTCCAGTGTTCATCGCCATCTGCTCCGTATCCCAAAAACGGATCGCAACGTGCGGCACCAATGATCCCTCGAAGTTCATGAGCGGTTGTCGGCTGGCGAAAAACGAACTCCTGTCCATCTCGGTCAAGCATGACGTTTTCGGGTGCTTCGAGCGGCCCAGTCTCACATGTATCGGTTTGGGCACCATAGAAGGGGCCGGGGATATTGAATGCGTTTCGTTCCTCGAATTTACCACAAAAGATCCTCTGTCGTTGCGATCCGACATTCGGCGTCACATGAAATTCGGTGGCTTCGGGGATCGTGGACCATTCAGCAGGGTCCAATCCCAGTCTATCGGTCGGACATACCTGATGCAGATCGCTCATCAGTCTGCTGCGTAGGTTTGCATTCAGCCGTAAACGAAACATTGAAATGTCGATGATGTCAAATCCCGGCACAGCTTCGTCCTCCGAGAACATACTACCGACTATTGCATCTGACCGCACCCCCGGTCATTCGGACACCCGCTTGAAACACAGACGAAGACAAGTTGCCGGACACATCGTCCTGCACGGCTTCGGCGTCATCAAGCTGGAGTGAATCATGCAGACAACGTGCGTTCGTCAGGGCCAGATTGAAGTCGGAATCATCGAACACGAAGGCCATGAGCTTTCGGCCTTGGGGGCAACCGTCCAAGGTCACTCTGTTACCGCCTACACGAAGCTCGTTGAGGGTGCCTGCGAGGTCGTCAGAGTGATTGAAGACTGAAGTCAGGGAGACGTGGACTTTCTTCGGCGAGCGACAAGGCTATGGCAAAAAATGGAATCCAGAAACTCCAAACAGATTCCCCCGGTGGTCGTTCCCCAACACCCCCTTGGCAACCACTACGATGACCACCTTTTTGTTACTCGACAACTTTTTTCTTACAAGCCGTGGGGCTGAAATGTCTGTGGAAAACTGGACTCCCCAAAACACGGCGGCGGATTTTATGCCGTTCGATAGGGTTCGCTCGCCGACCCGTGATCGGGATGCAGCCACGTGAGATCCGACTCACTGGTTCAGGCGAATCACCTTGGGATCAAGCAATTCTTCTCGCCAGCCTCACCTAATTTGTGAAAGCCTCATCGCTTCACGGCACGAGCGTATTGGATTGGAAGAATCTCCGAGGCGTTCTCGACACCCAGTTCCTTCGCAGCGTGGTATGGCCAGTAAGGATCACGCAGCAATTCCCTCGCCAGCACAACGAGATCGGTGTGCTGATCCCTTACTGCTTCTTCTGCCTGTTGCGGATCGGTAATCATCCACCCCGCTGCGGTGGGAATACCAGTCTCTCGCCGAATCCGGCTGGCAGTCGGGATCATGAAACCCGGTCCCCACGGAATCTGTGAGATGTTAGGTGTGACAAATCCTTGACTCACATCGAGCAAGTCCAGCCCGGCACTTTTCATGCGGCGTACAAGTTCGATGGACTCGTCCACCGTGACACCGCCTTCGATCCAGTCTGTCACCGAGAGTCGGGCAGTCAGTGGAAATCGCTCCGGCCAGACCTTGCGAACAGCAGTGAAGGTCTCCATCAGAAAACGAATCCGGTTCTCGAAACTACCGCCGTAGTGATCCGTCCTCTGATTGGCCAGCGGTGAATAGAACTCGTGAGCGAGATAGCCGTGGGCAAAGTGCAGTTCCAGCCACTCGAACCCTGCCGCCAAGGCCCGTTTTGCCGCAGCTACGAAGGCATCCTGAACCTGCACGATGTCTTCGACCGTCATCTCTCTGGGGATCTTTGGGAGGTTGCCACCGAAGGGAACCGCTGACGGAGCGAGGGTCTGCCAACCGCCCGCTCCCGTTTCAATATGATTGTCGCCTTCCCACGGCTTGTTGGCACTGGCCTTGCGACCAGCGTGGGCGATCTGAATGCCGGGGACTGTCCCTTGCTCCTTCATGAACTTGCAGATTCGAGAGAACGGTTCCACATGGTCATCAAGGTAGATGCCGCTGTCGGCGGGACTGATCCGGCCTTCCGGTGAAACGGCTGTCGCTTCAACGATTACCAGTCCAGCCCCACCCACGGCACGGGAGCCAAGATGGACGAAGTGCCAATCGTTCGGGAAGCCGTTGTCCGACGAATACTGGCACATCGGTGCGACTCCGATGCGGTTCTTCAGCACCACGTCCTTCAGTCGGAATTCCTGAAACAAATTCGCCATGATCTATTCTCACTCTCGTTGCTGTGGGATCGGGTGGGTGGGCTTCCATAAACCAAATGTTTCACCGCCTACGTCTGCATGCGGATTTCAACTTCGGTCAGTTGATGTCTGGTCGACTATTGGATGTGCGGGCCGCAAGACGGGCATCCAGACTCATCTGGCCTGCTCCGTTCGCCATCAGAAACAACATCGTCCCCATCAGCGACAGATTCTTCATGAACTGAATCATCTGCATTTGCTGCTCTTGGCCCTCGAAGTTCCAGAAGTCGTGGAAGAAGTATGTGGCGAGGACAAGGAACACCAACAGCAGTGCTGCTCCGAGTCGAATCTTGAAACCGGCGATCACGGACAAGCTGCCCACGATCAGGAACACGATGGCTCCCACCAGTGCGGCCCGTGGCAGCGGTACGCCTTCCGATGCCATGTATCCGGCAACGTCATTGAACTTGGGAATCTTGTTGCCGACCGCACTCATCAAGAAGATGGTGGCGATCATCAAACGGCTCAACAGGGAAGCTGCCGCTTGCATGGTTTCTCTCCAGAAACAGTCAGGGGATTGGGAGTTGTTCCATCTACACGAGATCGAACAACATGATTTCGGCGTCCGAAGTCGCCCGAATCGACAGTGATTTCTCTTCGCTCACGGCGGCTCCGTCGCTGGTCTCCAGATTGACGCCATTCAGCGAAACACTTCCTCGCAGGACTTGCAGCCACGCATGACGGCCTTCGAGCAACTCATGCCCGATCTCTTTTCCCACATCGACCTGTGACAAGTAGATGCGGGCGTCCTGATGAATCCGCAACGAGCCATTCTCAGCATCCCGAGAGGCCACCAAACGCAGTTGGTTGTGCCGCTCTTCTTCAGGAAATCGTTTTTGCTCGTAACTTGGCTCGATTCCCTTGCGTTCGGGAAACAGCCAGATTTGATAGAGGTGAACCGGCTCGCTCTCAGACGGGTTGAACTCGCTGTGTGTGATCCCGGTTCCCGCAGACATCCGCTGGAACTCTCCGGGACGCAGCACCTCACCGTTCCCCATCGAGTCTTTGTGTTCCAACGCTCCTTCGAGAACGTAGGTCACAATCTCCATGTCGTGGTGCGGATGAGTTCCAAATCCTTGACCGGGAGCCACAATGTCCTCGTTCATGACTCGCAATGACCGAAACCGCAGGTGGTCATGGTCTTGGTAAGTCGAGAACGAAAACGTGTGGTACGTGTCGAGCCAGCCGTGATTGGCATGGCCCCGGTCTTGGGCTTTGCGGACTTGGATCATGATGTCACCTCCACTTGCTGTTTCGTGATGTCGTCGGTTACTTGGCCAAGTAGCCGCCATCGACGGGCAATGAGATGCCTGTCGTGAATGACGCTGCATCTGAAGCCAGATACAACACTGCGGCGGCGATTTCTTTCGCTTGGCCCAACCGCCCCATCGGATGCTGCGAGGCCAGCCATTGCCGATTCTCGGAACCCTCGGCACCGGCAAACCGATCAATCATGTCCGTGGCGATGGCACCCGGAGCGACGGCATTCACCCGAATGCCTTGACCGGCCATTTCGAGAACTGTCGTTTTGGTGATCCCTTCGACGGCGTGCTTGGAGGCGATGTAGAGACTCGCTCCGGGCATCGCCACATGGCCGACGATGCTGGACGTGTTGATGATCGAGCCACCACCGGACTTCAGCATGGCGGGAATCTCGTATTTCTGACTGAGAAACACGCCCAGTACGTTGATGTCGAAGACCTTTCGATAGTCCTCCTCAGTGACTTCCGTGACCGGTCCAGATTGTTCAATCCCGGCATTGTTGAAGGCGATGTCCAATCGTCCGAAATGCTTGACCGTCTCCTCCACGAGGTGTTTGACCTGCTCTTCTTGTGTCACATCCGTCTGCACAAAGAGTGCTTCGCCGCCTGCCGATTTGATCTCCTCGGCGACGGCGTTCCCTTCCTCCAGACGGCGACCGGCCAACACCACTTTGGCACCGGCAAGTGCCAGTTGAAGAGCAGTCTCCTTCCCGATGCCCGATGTCCCGCCAGTCACTAACGCCACTTTTCCAACGAATGTCATGATCTGAACCTTTCTGATGAGTGTCACAGCAGTAGATCACATGTCACGTATGTGACCAAAAAAAGAGACGTGTCAGTCGCTGTTGTTCTGCACGCTCAATCGGGCCTTCTCCAACAGGCGACTGAGTGCTTTCAGTTCCGCCTGCGTGAGATGGCCAATCAATTGTTTGTGGAGTTCACCCACAGGAACGTCCATGCGACTCAACAGATCTTTTGCGGATTCCGTTAATGTCACATATACGACTCTGCGATCTTGCGTGCAGAGTTCCCGCACGACGAGTTCCTGCTTCTCCAACCGATCCAAGAGTCCAGTCATGGCGGGCACGACCTGAATCATGCGGTCGGCAATCTCCAGACAGGGCATCGGCTGGCCTTCACCCCGAAGGATTCGCAAGACGTTGTACTGAGAGTGCGTGAGATCGTACTCACGAAACAGCCGACCGAACCGATTTTGGAATCGATCGTTGGTGCGCAGGATGTTCAGGATCGACTCCTGTTCCGGCGAATCGAACGGGCGTTTCTTCTTGAGTTCCTGCTGAAGTCGGCTGTTTGACATGTCTTTCTGACCTCCTCTCACATTATATTACATGTGATTTATCTTCCTGTCAACTGAGCTTGTGTGAGTTTTCTCAAAAACTCTTGGTCCGATGCGGAAAAGCAAGTCTTGAGGCACCTAGCTCAGTACGAATGGTTCCTAATCTGCGGATTCACATTTCATGCGTCCATCTCTTCGCCGTCACCGAAGAACTCTCTTGCGAACGACTGAACCACGGGATGGTCACTCATCGTTGCCGCTCTGATGCTCAGAATGAACTCGGTGCGAGTCGGATCAAGTCTGATGATGGTCGTCGCTCCTACAAACGGATGTACTCGTTGGGAGATTCCAGCCACGGTTCGATTTGCGGAATCGCTGCTGCGGCCATTGGTCCAAAGTCACCAAGTGTCAGGATGACTGATGTCACGACGAGCCAATCTTCATCATCTATGCGTTGGATCAGGTTTGGCACAGCCACGTCAGAACGAGGTCGAGCATCGGCGAGCCATTTGACGGCCAAATGCCGGATATATGGATTGCCATCTGAAAGGCGGTTCATCGCACTATTTGGGGTGTTTGGCCATCGCGAGGTATTAACCTTGTAGGGTGTATTTGGTGTGGTGGAGGGTGAGGATTCGTTCCTTGAGGTGTTCATAGTTTCGGTAGCCATATGCTCGGCGTTGCAGGGCTCCGTTTTGTTGTTGATGCCTTCGAGCGGGCCGGTGCTGAGCGGGTGGTCGTACCCGTTCAAGAGGCCGGTGCGATGACTTCGCAGGGTCTTCGCCATGACTCGCATTTGGCGGATGCCCGAGGCGTCGGCGCGGCGGCACCACGCTTCCAGGGACTTCTCCGCAGCGGGTTTCGACCGTTGGTTCCAGAACTGCCGCAGATCTTCTTTGAGGTAGTACGCGACCGACAAGGACTCGTTCAACTGGAGAGCCTCATGCAGTTGGGCCTGCTCGTCGACCTTCTCGTTTTGCTTCAGGCTCTCGGGGTTCATCACCAACAGCCAGCGCGTCCCCTTCAACATTTTGCGATGCTGCTTGTCGGTCAGCTCGTGATACATCTCGCGCCGCAAGTCGCTGAGTTTCTCGTTCATCAGCTTCACCACATGGAAGCGATCGAACACCAGCGCCGCCTTCGGCAGGTGCTCCATCACAGCTGCGATGTACCCGCCGGCCATGTCGGTGGCGACGGACGTGATCTTCGCCCGCGCGGCTTTGAGCAAGGCAAACACCTCGCGCAAGGGGATCTTCCCCCGCCCTTTCACGACCGACACGATCGCCCTCGAGTCGAGGTCCAGCACCACCGTCACGAACCCGTGCCGCTGGCCGAGATATACTCCTCTCGGGAAGAACTGAGGACATTTCGTAGGACGGACATCCTCGTCCGTCCGTGTGAAAAACTCAGGGAGCGACGGACGAGGACGTCCGTCGTACGAAATGTCTCAGCTCTCACCGCGCTGAGTATAGATTCTCCAAACACTTTGAGAATATCGTGGCGATCCCACTTGTATGTTGCATGTTCCGTAGATAGCGTGTTGAAGATAAGGGTCGACTCCACACGAGAGGACTCCACACGGGAACTGCTCGATGGGCCGAGCTTTATTTTTCTTTTTGATCGTCTCGATCTGGGGCTGCAATGTTCAGCCGCCAGGTGAGGTATTTCTTCCCACTCCGGAGGAGCAAACCTCTGCTGAGCCTGCGGATAAAACGCTGACTCGGCGGCACGATTTCGGGGTGGCGAAACCCTCGATCACGCTGACGCATGAGTTCCTGATTGAGAACAACACGGCGAGCGACTGGACTCTGGCGGGGGTCAAAACCGACTGCTCTTGTACCATCGCGACCCCGGCGTGGAAGGTCATCCCCGCCCGGCAGCGGAAGCCGGTCACGGTGGAACTGAAGACCGGCAGCGCGATCCGGTTCCAACCGGTGTCACACACGGTCGAGGTCAGCTTTCGGGAACCGACCGTGACCTCGGCGCGGCTGACCGTCAGTGCCCTCATACGCGATGTCCTCTATGTCACGCCCGAACGCGTCGTCCTCGCCGATGTCGGCAAAGGGGCGACCGTCACCCGCTCGATCGTCGTCTCCAACTTCGGCGACAAACCGGTCGCCCCACCGGTGTTCAAGGCCAGCGTTCCGTGGATTACCTCAGCTCCTCCGGTGGTGGAGTCCGTGACCGACCGGATGCCGTCGTCCCCGTCGCAGCGGTTCCGGTACGACATCTCTCTGAATGGAAAAACGCTGGCCCTCGGGCATCACGAGGCAAGTATTACCTTCCAGTCGAACACCGACACCCAGCCTCCCCCAGTGGCGGTCGTGGTCGACATCCGCCAGTCGATCGCCGCCATCCCCAGCCGCGCCTTCTTCGGGCGCATCGCCCCCGGTGGCAGCGGGGCCGTGACGATCATCATTCGCTCGCCCGAGAATTCCGCCCTTGATGTCTCCGCGATCCAGATTGAGTCTGGCCTGCAATCGCAACTCACCTGGGTCATCGAAAAACAATCCGCGAACACCGCCAAGCTGTCCCTGACCCTCACACCGACTGCGACCGAGGGCCTGGTCCACGGCGAGTTCGCCATCGTCTACCAAGACTCCCGTATCCCCGTCCCCGTCGACACCCTCATCACCCCGTGAGCGGCACGGGGCTAGCCGCCGGTTCCCCTC
>JANPCU010000304.1:0-3095 GCA_031431195.1 Planctomycetota bacterium
CCCAAGCTGGAGCTTGGGAACGAGACAATGAACCCACGGGGTCTGGTCGTCAGTAATGATATCTGGCCTGCAAGAAATCGATCCGATCTTGACTCACCAGATAAACAAGCCGGTGTTCCTGGGTGAGCCGCCGGGACCAGACATTGGCTCCCAGATATTTGAGCGGCTCGGGCTTGCCGATCCCTTCGAAGGGATCACGCATGACCGCCTCGATGAGATCGAAGACCTTGAGTGCGACCTTGCGATTGGTCTCAACCCAGAATCGCAAATCCTCGCGAAACTCGGATTGGAAGATCGAGACGCGATTACTCATCGACGCCCAGCTCCCGGCGCAAGCGGGCTGCGGTTTGGGGCTTACCGGCACCCTTCTGAGCGCCGCGCAGAGCTGTCAATAAACGATCCGCGTTCTTGGGTGAACGCAGCAGGTGAGCCGTTTCGAGGATTCCCGATAACTCAGATGCCGAGATCAAGGCCACATCCTCGGCTCCGCGCCGCGAGATAATCGCCACATCCAGATCGGCAGTGACCTGATCGCACAGCTTGGCCAAGTTGGCTCGAGCATCGGTGTAGGTGGTTTGAATCGGCATGATGGACCTCCCAGAGATGTTGTACAGAATCATTGTACATGTGAGGGGCTGGAGAGTCCACGTGATCTCGCGATCTTCACTCGCACAGATCTCGTTACGTTTCAAGGACTCACGACACGACAGGTGGAGACAGCCGGTTTGTCGTATCAGCAGACCTCACGGCGTATCCCGCAGTTCAAACGAGACCCGGAAGTACTTCACCTCCACGTTGTTGACCATTCCCAAGGCATACAACAGCTTCGTGTCCTTCTCGCGACAGATGACGATCCCACGGACCGACTGGCCTTTTGTGCAGAGGTTCTGTTTGACCCACCCCATGTAACGAAGAACTTGCCCGACCACCTGATCGGACGGTCGCCCCTTTTTGAGTTCCAACACCACAAACGTCTTGGTCTTTGGTTCATAGGCCAGGATGTCAATCGGGCCGATTTCCGTGGTGTACTGCTGGCCGATGTTCCCTTCCGAATCCGTGTAGAGTTCGAGTTGTCGTTTAAAGATCACGTCGAAGTTGCTGACGACGAACTCCTCCAGGTACTTTTCCAGTACGAACTCCGTGCGATCTGTGACGGCAACAGGCTCTTCCGGGATCGAGATTCCCGGGGAATTCTCACTCACCACAGCTCGGTATTGTTCCTCTGTGAACTCGGCCAGCGTGTGCATCGGAAACACGACTGTGTCGAAGGCTTTGTTTCGCGGGCCGTCCTGCTAGTCGACTTGGATGAAATGACTGTGATTGTGAACGGGGCTTTTTCCCGGTGAAAATACTGCTCGACTTGTCACTCGACCGACAGCTGCCAGTATCTTGCGTCCTCGGCGTGCGATGATCATGTCACCCGGTGCAATCTCGTGAAAGAACGACCAGTTCATGTTGGTGAAAAGAGATTGTGTCGACGCAGGCTTGTCGGGCAGAGCGATGGCGATCTTGGCCGCGATCGCTTCTTTCGAGAGCTGCGAGATGTCCCCGAGTCCGCTCCAGCCAATTGAAATACAGTTGTTGGCCAAGTCAAACTCCCAAACCCTGTCAAAGAGTTCAGGAGGTTTCGATTCCACAGGAGCGATCACCCAGTAGCGAGGCATTATCGTTGATCCTTGATTCGGAATGATCGCAGTTGGCTCAGACTCTGCCGCGATCGCTTGGGTTGCAGAGCAGGGGTGGGAACGCACAGACTCAGCATACAATCTCTCGGGTGCCACTGTCACCGTGGCATCCCGAGCGATGTCCGTTTGGCACAGGAAGCAGAGGGATTGTCTGGGTGGTCTGGCCCACATAACCTCCTCTGGGCAGCGAGAGCTGCCGTAGCATATAGCCGTGGGCGCAGCGGCATCAGCCGTTAGCCCACGGACTCAGAACATCAACACAGAACCAGCCGCGAGAGCGGCGACAGGAGCCCGTCGTGGGAGCGTTGTCCCAGTGCTGTGAACACGATCATGGTTCAGTCACTTGATGTGGGGCACATTTCCCACACCCCAGTCTCAGCCAGTGAGCGGCACAGCGCTAGCCGCCGGTTCCCCTGACCGTTGTCCTACCAGAACGTAGTTCCTCGACAAACCACGGTGAGGGGAACCGGCGGCTAGTGCCGTGCCGCTCACCACTCGACTCATCATGTTCACGGCACTGGCGTTGTCCTCCGTCCCAAGCGGAGCTGAGGACCGAGAGTCCCACGGGTCATCGCTGTCGCCGCTTTCGCGGCTGCGGTATTGACCGGGATCGGTTCCGTGGGCTGGCGGCTAGCGCCGCTGCGCCCACGGCTACAGGCTGCTGCCACTATTGCGGCCAAGAGCGATGTGGCAAGAGACTGGATATGGGGTGCGGCGGCGGAGCTGGGCAAAGTCCCACTGCCTCCTCAAGCGGTCATCGATGCGTCTCATATTTCCGTTGCTGCAGAGCATGGCATAGAATTAATGCTGACCTGGAACCGCTAACACATCGCCAACCCAGCACTTCAGAAACGGATTGAGTCCGTCTGTCGCGAACTGGGGTGCGAACCACCCGTGATTTGTACGCCTCACGAACTCTTGGAGATCAACGATGTCCCCTGATCCGATCGTCGCCGAGATCCACAACATCCGCGAACAAATCGCCGCAGAATTCAATAACGATTTGCACGCGATGGTGAAGGACGCGCAGCAGCGCGATGCACTCGGAGACCGGCTGGTCGTTCGTCGAGAACCTCGCCCACCGATCTCACTGATCCGCCAGCCCGCGAAGACTGCCTGAACGATCCCAGAGCCCGTTCACCCTGCCGAATCCCCGTTCAGGTTTCACCTGATCGCTCAGGCAAAGCCTGACCTACCGGAACTCGCGAGGCCCGCCTCCGCACCCTCCCCTCCCAGCCCAGCCCAGCCCAGCCCAGCCCTGGCCGGATGAAACGGCGTTTTCATGGCTGTCGAGTTGGTGAACTCCGGGCTCCTTCCGGCGTGGTCAGCTGGCCTCCGACTCAAACGCCAGCGAGCCGGGCGGCGGGGGCCCCCCGGCGGGGGCGGGGGGGGGGCCGGGGCGGGGGGGGG
>JANPCU010000305.1:0-4494 GCA_031431195.1 Planctomycetota bacterium
GGGGGGCGGGCCCCTTGGCCCCGCCCTGGGGGGCCGACCCCCGGGCCGGCCAATGGTGCCCGCCCCACGGCAGGCGGTCGTCATTTGTCCCGCTTCTGGTTGTAGACATCGAACAGGATGCATCGAGGGACTTTATCTCCCCAGCCCATGAGTCTTGGTACACTCCATTTTCGTGGAATGACTTCACTCACATAGGCCCCATCCCCCATGCCGACTGAACCGGAAGCTGCTCCGCCCGTGATGGCCTGCATGGAAGTCTGGGGCGGCAACCAAGCCACCGAGCGCAGCTTCTCCATGCTGGGGCTGGAGACCTGGATCTATAGCCTCCCCTACCAGCAGGCGGCGGGCGGTGGGGATGTGTACTACATCTCCAGCTGCGCGACGGGTCGGATCACACGGTTGTTGATTGCGGATATCAGCGGGCATGGGGCGTCGGTGGCCGCGACCGGGGAGAGGTTGCGGGACTTGATGCGGCGGCATGTGAACCACATTGAGCAGCGGCAGTTCCTGGCCAAGATGAACCGCGAGTTCGGGGAGGTGCGGCACTCAGGCGGATTCGCCACAGCGGTGGCCGCGTCGTTCTTCTCGCCGGATGGGCGGATCGCTGTGACTAATGCGGGGCATCCGCCACCGCTGATCTACAGCGGACGAACCGGACAGTGGGCCATCCTGGACACGAGCGGAGACGAGAACGCCACGGGACTGTCGGACTTTCCACTGGGGATGCTGGAGGAGATGGAGTACGGCGAGATCGGCATCGACGCCAGTCCGGGGGATCTGCTGGTCTTCTACACCGACTCGTTGATCGAATCACGCCATGCCAGTGGTGAGATGCTGGGGCCGCAGGGATTGCTCGACCTGGTGTTGACGATCGACGCGACCCAACCGGGCGAGTTGATCGCCGAACTGCTGGGACGCATTGCGAAGCTCTCCCCCGAAAACCTGACCGACGACGATGTGACGGTGCTGGTTGTACGCCCCACCGGAATGGGGACGACAGTCCCCTTCAGCAATCGACTGAAGGCTCCGTGGCTCTTCCTGAAAGGCTGCATGCGTGCCGTGTTGACCGGGAGGAGGCTCCCCCTGCCGGAGTTCACCTGGGCGAACCTTGGCGGATCGATACTGGATGGGTGGAGTCGGGCAGGACGGAAGTCGAGTACGATGGGCGAACCGGGCTCGCCAGGCTCGACTGATGGCTAGACTCAGCGCGGTGAGAACTGAGACATTTCGTAGGACGGACGTCCTCGTCCGTCCGTGAAAAAAGCCTCGCAGAGCGACGGACGAGGACGTCCGTCGTACGTCTCAATCCGTCCCGCATGAAGTCTAACGGGCGACTGCGGGTAGCCCCTCGTCAGGCATCGGTCCTCTGTGCGGGCCTGGGTGTCTGCTGGCAGCGCGGGCAGAAGAAGGTCGAGCGCTGGGATTGCACGATACGCTCGATGACTCCCCGCTGGCAGGTGGGGCAAGCTTCCCCCTCTCGGGCGTAGACCCGGTGGGCGTTCTGATAGCCGCCGGACTGGTTCAGGGCATTCCGATACGTGCCGTCCCCCAGCGTCGACCCCTCATACTGGATGGCGGTTGACAATACCTCGACAGTGTATTTCGCCAGCAGTTTCAGCTGAGGAAGACGCAATGTGGCCGCTGGCGTTTCGGGATGGATGCGACACAGGTGCAGGATTTCGCTGGCGTACAAGTTGCCGATTCCGGCGATCTTGGATTGGTCCAGGAGCAGCACTTTGATCGTTCTCTGAGTGGCTCCACAGACGGCCTGCCAGTGCGCGACTTCGGTGACCAGAGCGTCCGGACCAAGGTATGCATAGCTGAACAGCTGCGCGACCTGGTCAGGGTTCAGCAACGAAACGGTTCCCAAGCCGCGTCGATCCCAGAACCACAACGAGCGGCTCGCCCGACCGGCCCCGAGCTTCCAGACGACCCGCAAATGTTCGGGGTCGGGAGGGTCGGCAAGCAGCATCAGGCCGGTCATGCGTGGCTCGATGACGAAGGCCGATCCGGACTCGAGCCTCAGCA
Source organism: Planctomycetota bacterium (assembly GCA_031431195.1). Taxonomy (GTDB): domain Bacteria; phylum Planctomycetota; class Planctomycetia; order Planctomycetales; family Planctomycetaceae; genus TH-plancto1. Next base: position 2,029 of record JANPCU010000305.1, read on the forward strand.
CGACCCGCTTCGCGCGGCGGGTCACCTCGACAATCGTCTGGCCCGCCACCTGAGAGGCGATCGTCCTCATGGCCGGTCGAATGGTGAGTGGTCGGCACGCACACGGACACGCCTGGAAGGTCGCGATCCGCTGCCCCTCGACATACGGGCGAATCCCACGGACCATCGTTTCAACTTCGGGCAGTTCAGGCATAGAAGCGTGCGGAAAGTGGGTTCGGGCGAGGGGCAGAACGGGTCTATGGCCTGGGGACGACCTCGCTGGCCGCCTCTCGACGGGGCGGAAGCGACAGCGACACCAGCCCAGCTTCGGATGTCTGACTCTTCGAACCACATCCCACACACCCGCCACCGCAGCCATTCTCCACCGGATGCACGAAACTCCAGACACGACGCACAATCACCGCAGCTGCGAGGGCCACGCAGGCGAGTGCGACCACGAATTGCCAGTCGAAGGTTGGCATCAGACACCCCCGCAAACGGACTCCACGCAGGCATGGTCTGCCGCCATGCTCTTGCTGAGATAAATCCTGCCTGAATTGTCCCACAATCGCAGTAGCAGTCCAGAGCCGAATTCGCAAAACTCCGTTTGTTCAGAGACTTTCGCAGCTGAGGTCTGTGCTGGACAGCCCTGGCCCCTGGAGGATTAAGACCATGTTTGACCGCACGCTGATGCAACGCAAGGCCGATGTTCGCGGCATCTACCCGAATCAGATCAACGAAGAACTGGCCTGGTTCGTGGGGAAGTGTCTTGTGCAGTATGTCACGCAGGCTACAAAAGTCGCGAAGCCGCGGATCATTGTCGGCCGCGATGGCCGCGTCTCCTCTCCCGCGATCTACACGGCGCTTGTCCAGGGGATCGCTTCCGGGGGAGGCGTGCCGCTCCCCTGTGGATTGGCGACCAGTGACATGGTGCAGTGGGGCGTTGGAGAACAGCTCAACGGAGCGATCGCCGGAGTGATGGTCACCGCCAGCCACAACCCTCCCGAGTACAACGGTATCAAGTCCGTCTTGCTCAACACCGCGACGGGTGGGCTCGACATGATCAGCCCGCTGGCGCATCTGTTCCCGATCTTCCAGGTCTCCTCCGCAGAGGGATCCGCTGCGGAACCCGCGTGTTCACCATTTGCTGTCGGGTCCAACTTACGGCTTCAAGAGGAGTTTGTCGAAGCCGCCTGTGACCGCTCGAAAAATCTGCATCAGGCCACTGGACGAATTGTGCTTGATCCGGGGAACGGAGTGGGAGGGCTACTCGTTCCGTTGCTGAAGCAACAGCTGGACTCTCGCCAGTCGAGCGTCGAAGTGCATGCAGTGGCCGAGCGAATCGACGGCACTTTCCCGACGCGGCCCTCGAATCCGGGTCTGCCGGGTGCGGTGAAGCTGCTTCAGAAAACGGTCGTGGAACTGGGAGCGAAGTTTGGCGCGGCGTTCGATGGCGACGCCGACCGTGTGTTTCTCGTCGATGAGAAGGGGCAGTTCGTCTCCGGCTCGCTGCTGCTGGCCGCTCTCGGGCAGAACGCGATTCGCAAAGCCCTCGCCGCTGGCAAGAAGCTGCCCGCTGTCGTCTATTCGGCGGTGTCGTCGTGGCTAGTCGTGGAGACAGTCCGCAAGGCCGGTGGTCGCCCGGTCGTGAGCCGCGTGGGCCAAGATGCCCTCAAGGTGGCCCTGATGAAGACCGATGCGGCCTTCGGCGGCGAGTCGTCGGCACACTACAACTACCCCGAAGCGTACGGACTCGACTCGGGTCTGTTCTCGATGATCGACTTCTGGGACATGCTGCTCTCGACGGGGCAGAGTTGTTCCGAGCTGCTCGGTTCGCTCTCCCCGTGGCCGTCCAGCGGTGAGGTCAATCTGCGGATTGAAAGTGCCAACTGGAAGAAGACGAGCCAGCAGATCATCGACGCCTTACTGAAGCAGTACAACGACCCGGCAGCAGATGCTTACGTCTTTACCTTGGACGGAGTTGGTGTGTTCCATCCTCGGTCGCCGCAGTTCAAGACGGTCGACGATCTGTTCCTGATCGATACGAAGCACGACCCGACCGGAGCGACCTACCGCACCGTGGCCGATGGCTACACGCCAAAGTGGTGGATGAACGTGCGAGCCTCGAACAACGAGCCGCTACTCCGCCTCAACGTCGAAGCCCAAAGCGCCGCCGATGTGACCGGTCGCAGCGACTCCCTGATCTCGTGGGTGCAAAAGTTCTGCGAGGAGAATAACGCCAAGGCCAAGGTCGAGGACTGGGGAAATCTCCGCTCGGCGTAGTGCCAGCTGAGACGGAGACATTTTGTACGACGAACTTGGACATCTGTGTGCGTCAGGAAAGTTGGCATCCAAAACCAAAGGCCAATATTCACCCGAAACTCGCGACACCCGCAAGGGACACCTAAAACGCGAGGACGTGCGGTGTGAAAACGCAGAGGGCGCGGAGGACGCAGAGTTCGGAAGGAGAGCCTGATCTCTGCGTCC
>JANPCU010000306.1:0-22015 GCA_031431195.1 Planctomycetota bacterium
TCCGAGCTGTGGCGAAGAAGCCAAGTTCGTGAGCGATACTTCACGCGGGAATCCATGAGACATTTCGTAGGACGGACGTCTTCGTCCGTCCGTGTGGAACACCTCGGGGAGCGACGGACGAGGACGTCCGTCGTACATCTCAAACTCGCCCGCGCGAACCATAAAACGGGGGCCGCAGCTTGGCGACCCCCGTGAGTTAATCGAAAGTCGACCTGCCCAAAGTCTTGATCACGAGATGCTGATCAACGTCGTCAGCCGGTCACGGCGGGGGAGCTTCCAGCAATCGCCGTCGTCCTTGGCACGATTGTTTTCCTTCCGCTCTGCGTCCCGTCCTCCATCCCCAGTCTGGTTCTGTTCCAGCTTGTCGATCGATCCCTTGAGCCGCTCGATCTGCTCGGTGAGGGCGCGGATCGAGTCGGTGAGGGCGTCGACTGGAACGGGATGCCCCATCGGCAACTGGGCACTGGGAAAGGTAAAGTTCAAGGGTGAGGAGGCTTGGCCATTCGGCAAATCGAGAAGCATGCGATTCAACAGCGTCTGATGGTCCACCATGTCTGGGACGTTCTTCAACTCCTCACGTTTGATGGGAGTGACCTCCAGCGTTTTCTCCTCTCCCTGTCGATGCAGGGTGATCGACAGCGGCTTCCCCTCCGAGGCGTCGACCAACTCTTGCAGCTCCTTCGAATGCTTCAGGTCTTGATCCCCGGCCTTGAGGAGGATGTCATATTGTTGGAACCCCGCCTGCGCTGCCGGGCTCTCGGGCACCACAGCCCCGACCATGATGCATGCTCCGTCTGCCAGTTGGATGTGAGCCCGCAAGGAGTCCGGCACTTCGGTCAATGAGACCCCGATGACGAACTTCGGGAGGTTCTCTGCGTCGAGAGGTTTCATCCTTATGAAACTACTTGCAGTGTCCAGACCGTGCAGCCGGATCAGAGCACCCATTTCATCAGACAGAATGTAGCCCTGCACTGCGCCCGGCTCAGGTGGCTGTTCGGTTTTCGGCTTCTCAGCGGACTGCTCCTCGCCTTCCACCACGATCGTACCGATGACGGGTTGAGAATCGGTACGGGGAACATCCGGCTGGCTATTTAGTTCCTGAGCCAAGGCAAAGGCTCGGAACGAGACGGTGAAGGTGAGGGCCAGAAAGGCGGGCCAGCGTTTGAATTCCATGAGAGACTCCTGGTGGGGCTGAGGTCGGTGATTCGGCCTGTCGAAGCAGTCGAATGCAAAACGAAAAGATTGTGTTGAGGCTGGAGTTTGATGCTGCTCGCGGATCCGGTGAGCCGGATGGCGTCAGCCTCCGGACTCTGCCGCTGGCCGAACCGGTCCGGGGGCTGACGCCGCCCGGCTCGCCAGCGACAGTCATCTTCGTCACTGCACCGACTGGCGAAGCTGGATCGTGTTCACGGGCACGACCCAATTGCGGTTCTGGGTGTTGGGCACGGGGTAGAAGCGAGGTTCCTGCTGCACTTGAACTCCTTGATCTTTCAGCCGCTGCAACACCTCGGCGGACAACTGGGGAGGCGTCCACGGCCCGTACTTTTCCAGTTCCTCGGCGTCATACACGGGAAGGGTGATCGGTGGAGAACCCTGCCCATCGGACGCCACCTGGACTTGCATCACGGGAGTCGGAGCGCGGCGAGCGGGATGAGGGGCGGGCCGGGAGCCAGTCGGGATCGTCACGCTGGCGAGTTGGGTCTGCTCCACCGGAGCGGACTGTTGAGTGATCGTTCGCGGAGAGGCCGACGAAGACTCTCCCGGCCAGAAACGCTGGCTCCCGCCCAGATAACCGAGTCCCACGGCCACCAGCGTACTGGCAGCCAGCATCGTGTTCCGCACCCAGCTGCGATCGGGACGCGGGGGTGGATCGAGAAAATCTGTCGCAGCTTGCGGCGGCGCGGGTTCGTGAACCCAGTCGTGACCGGCAGTGGACCAGAGTTGATGTTCCATGAAGCCCAGCGCCACCTCGCGCCAGCCTGCGGGGTTCCGCTCCAGCTGTCGCAGGAGGGCCTGCTGTTCGGCTTCGTTCAGTTCGCCGTCGACGCAGCGTTGCCGGGTCAGTTCATCCAGAATGTGAGTCATCACGAGACCTCCCCCAGCGGGGATGATGGTAGTTTTTCAGGCAGTGACGTGTCGCGATCCACGGTTCGCGACAGTTCCGCACGCAGACGCTTGCGAGCTTGCAACAGCCGGTACTCGACCGTGTGGAGGCTGACCCCCAATCGATCGGCCAGCTGCTGATAGCTCCAGTTTTCCGCGTGTTTCAAAATCAGGATCTGCCGATCAAGTTCCGGCAGACTTTCAAAGGCGAATCGAATCGACTGCTGACGCTCCTTGCCCAGCAGCCACTTCAGGGGGTCGCCTCCTTCCATGGAGGGCATAGGCGGCCGCTGCTCGGCGACCGCATTGACCAGTTTTCGCCGCCTGCCCGCTGACCGCCGGTACATCAGGCACTGCTTGATCGACACGCGATACAGCCACGGGGCGATCTTGGTCGGATCGGTCGGTCGGTGATTCGACTTCAGGACGCCAAGGGCGACCTCCTGCATCACATCGTCGACCGCCTGCGGCTCGTTCAGGCGCGACCGGATCACCGTCCGCAGCCACGGCGCATGCTCCTCCAACGCCTGCCCCCAGTGAATCACCGGGGGAAACTCCGCGAGGCCGGTCGAACTGTCGGGCCGGGGTTGCATAGGGGACTGTCAGGGGCGATGTGCGATCAGAATGCGGTCAGCTACTGAGCCGTTGACCGCAGACTCAGGGATTGTTGCCGCTTCGGGCGTGTTTCGGGAGATGAACTAGAAAAAACAGTCCCGTGTGCTTTGCCTGATGACAGGACTCGCCACGGGATAGCTGTTCACGTTACAACATCTCTCAGCGATTATTGTTGTGACACGACTGGCGGGAGTCGGAGATGGACGGTTTTTTGGTTCTGCTGGGATTGGCGGCTTTGGCCTGGATCTGCCTCGGGCCGATTCTGTTTTTTGTCCAGTCGTCTCGCATCACCAGCCTGACCGAGGAACTCCAACGGCTGCGGAAGGAGTGGGGTAAACGAGGAGAGGCCGATTCAGCCCGCATCAATAATTTGTCGACAGAACTGCAGCGACTGAGAGAACAGGACCGCAGCCGGGCTGCGTATTCCGGCGTAACTCCTCCGTCCGCATCCGCCCCGGAAGCCACTCCCGCAGAAGTGGCAGAGTTCTTGCTGACGACGATACCTCCATTGAGTTCGCAGGCGGGTGTCACTCCCGCATCGAAAGCCCCGGCGTCCTCTATCCCAGTTCAGACTCGTTCGACGCGATTGCCGCCTCAAGCGAAAACACCTGCCGTCGCTCTGGCCAGCGGAGTCACTCCTGCCTCGGCATCCCAACCGGTTGTTCCGCCAGAGGCCATTGAAGAGTCGCCGTGGATCGTGGCAGCCCTCTCGGAGACGGGAGGCGAAACAGCTCCGCTGGACACTGCTGACATGGTCCGCGAGCGTCTCGCCAGTCGCCGACAAGCCACCACGGGGGATGTGCCTCCCGAGGCCAGAGCCCGTCGACAGCCAGCTCCCCCGTCCGTCCCAGAGCCGAACTGGCTCAATGAGATGGACGCGATGCAGTGGATGAGTTGGGTGGGTGCGGTGCTGGTGATGATCGGTGCGGGGTTCGGGCTGAAGTACGCCATTGAGGAACAGTACCTCGGGCCAACCGGGCGGGTGGCGCTCGGCATTCTCGGCGGCGTGGCGACCTTTGTCGGGGCTGCCTACGCGATGAAGAAGGACTACCGCGTGCTGGCCGAAGGGCTGGCCGGAGCGGCGATGGGGATTCTGTACTTCTCGTTCTTTGCTGGGTTCCAGTGGTACGACCTGATGCCCCAGTTGGTGGCGTTTGCAGGCATGATCATCGTCACAGCGGTCGGGCTGTCGTTTGCGGGAGTGTTCAATTCACTCCCGGCGGCGGTGCTGGCCATGATCGGCGGATTCCTGACGCCGTATATGTTGTCCAAGGGTGGCGGCAATATCTCGGCGCTGTTCTCGTACATCCTGATTCTCGATCTGGGAGTCCTCGCGCTCGCCACTTTCCGCAGCTGGGGGCGGTTGCACCTGCTGAACTTTGGCGGCACTTTGCTGATCTGGGTCGGCTGGCTCGAAGGCCGCTATCAGCCGGACGAACTGTGGCTGACGGTCGCGTGGATCACGCTGTTCGCGGTGGTGTTCTCGTTGATGGGGCTGTGGAGACATGTGATTCGCAAGGAGACCAGCAGCACGCCCGATATGGCCTTGATGCTGATGACACCGATCGCATATTTCGGGGCCTTATATGGCCTGACGAAGGCAGAGTACTCCAACTGGCACGGGATTATGGCGCTGCTGGTCGCGGCGTACTATCTGGGCTTGGGGGTGTTTGCCTTTGTCCGGAATCCTGGCAACAACCAGATCGTGGTGACGCTGGTCGGAGTCGGTCTGTCCTTCGTGACACTGGCTGTACCGCTGCAATTGACAGGTCACTGGATCGTGATTGCGTGGGCGCTGGAAAGTCTGCTGCTGATCGAGATCGGCCTGAGATACGAGAAGCCGGGGTTCCGGCTGACCGGGTTTGGTCTGCTCGCCATCGTGCAGATGCACATGGTGATGTACGCCGGGGGCACGCTGACCGGTCCGGAGGAGTTCACGACCGGTTTCGTGCGCAAGCTGTGGGAAGACCCGGCGACTGTGGCCACTGAATGGTCGGCACTCGGCGAGGTCATCAACGGGCGGTCGCTGAGCTTCCTGGCCAATGCGATCGTGCTGGCGATCCTGGCGTGGGAATACCGGCGGCGCGAGAAGTCGGCCCGCATCGAAGGGGCGGATGAGACCTGGAAGAAGATCGGCATTGGGGGGCGAGTTCCCGATGCGGGGCAGATCTCCACGATCTTGATTCCGCTGGTGCCGGTCATCGTCCTGGCGATGGGATTACTGGAGACGTTCGTCTTCGGGGTCCGGGCCCACTGGTCGGTGGCGACGCATCTGTCGATGCTGCCGATCTGGTTGTCGCTGTTCGCGGTCGCGACGTTGATGGCGTTTCGCCGGATGGCCGATGTCAGCACGCTCGGGGCCTTGGCGAAGTTCTTGTATGGAGTGACGGGGTGCTTGTTTCTGGTCTTCTTCCTGCTGCCGTTCCCGGATTGGGGGATCGTCGACGCGGGACTGTGGGGGCAGATGATCTTTAATCCGCGCGGGATTGGATTTCTCACCGCGCTCGGAGCCGCTCTCGTCGGGGCGATTCAGTTCACGCGAAGTGATTCCGAGGATGCTGAGTCGCGCTCCATCGGCAGCTCACTCACCATCGCCGTCCCGCTCGTGTTGCTCGGCATGTGTCTGACCGAGACGTTCGCGTTTGGTCAGCGGCATGACTGGTTGTGGGCGACCCAGCTGAGTCAGGTGACTGCCTGGTTCGCGATCTTTTCCGTGGGCACACTGATCGCCGCGCGCTGGTTGGGGAACTCGTACGCGTTGTCGATGCTGTCGCGGCTGATCTACATCGGCACCGGCGGACTGTTGTTGTTGCTGATGGCGACTGCGTTTGGTGACATCGTACAACACGGGCAGACCGTGGTGGCCGAGGCATACTCGCGCGTGTTGCTCAATCCGCGCGGGCTTTGTCTGCTGATCGGAGCGGGATCGCTCCTGTTCGGCGTCTGGGGGCAGGCGACCTCGCCGCATCGCAACCACAATTTTGTCACAGCCCTCAAGTTGGCCGCGCCGATAGTGCTGCTGGCGCTGTGTTTGCTGGAGTCGTACGCCTTCGGGCAACGACGCGATTGGATCTGGGCCACGTTCTTGAGTGCCACGGGCATTGGCCTAGCCAGCTTCGCCTATCTGACCCGGCTGGTGGGCCACCGGTTCGACATCCGGCAGAGTCCACTGACCGGTCTGTCGCAGGTATTCTATGTGGGGCTAGGAGCGGTGATTGTGATTCTGTTTCTGGGGACGCTGGGGGACTGGGGATCACGGGTACGCGGCACACTGGATGCGGTCTGGCTCACGCCGTTCTTCAACCCGCGTGGTGTCTGCTGCCTGTTGGCCATCGGTTCGGCGTGGGCCGGAAGAGCGCTGGTCGCGAAGGAGGGCGAGGGCGATGATCGTGAATACCTCATCCCCACACAGGGCGGCCTCTCGCTCGGTCTGTTCGCTTACTTGATCGCGTTTCTCATGTTCACCATCGAGGTCTATGCCTTCGGTAAGCAGCACAGCTGGAACACCGGAACTGCTTTGGCCATCACGGGCACCTGGGCGTTGATGGCCATCGCCACCACCGGAGCGGGTCTCATTAAACGGTCCTCTCCGATCCGTATGTTGGCGATTGGGCTCTTCGCTTTGACGACCGCCAAGGTGTTCCTGTACGACGTGTGGTATCTCGACAAGACCATTCGCTGGGCCGCCTTTATCGGGCTGGGGGTGACGCTGTTCGCGACCTCGTTCCTCTACCGCCGGTTCCGCGACCAGCTGAAGGACTGGATCAAACCGATGTGCCTGCTGCTGGCCGTGACGCTCGCCCTGAGCATCGGAGCAACCGCGAGGGCGGAGGAGGCGGAGCCCGATCTCTCGACGCAGTTCACGCACCGCTTCGAGCTGGGGAAATACTCCCCCGCGCTGGCCGGAGTCGACACCGACCCGAACTTCGTCCGTATCCCACTGACTCCCGAGATCTACGACGCCAGCCAGCGCAACCTGGATGATATTCGGTTGCTCAGTGTCGATGAGCAGGGGGTTTCGACGCAGATCCCTTACATCATGATCTCGCCCACAGATGAGTTCGGCCAAGCCGACCAAAACCTGCCCGTCGTCAGTCGCCAGGACATCGCGGACACGACCGAGTTCGTCTTCAGCGCCCAGACGATCACCGAACCGGTCGAGAGTCTGCGACTGTCGGTCACGTCATCGGAGCGCGAATACGTCCGGTCGCTGCGCCTCTATGGTGCCCATCAAACCGACGACGGGGACTGGAAGCTGCTCGTCAACGACGGGTATCTGGTCGACCGCACGCGCGGCTCGCTCCGGCTGACCGAGTCGACCATCCACTGCCCCCGCAGCCAGTACCGGTATTACCGCATCGTGATCGAGAACGAAGGTCAAGCTCCCCTGACCATCACCGGGTGTACCGCCCGGATGGTCCGCCGCCGCGCAGCTCCGCGCGTGAGCTACCCCCTGCTGGTCACCAACGAAATCCGCACCGACCAAAACGTGACTCGCGCCGACATGACCCTGGCGGGACCGGTTCCCATCGACCGCCTCGAGATCGAGATCGCCGGAGCCGACGAATACCATCGCAACGCCCAGTTACTCACCCTTCAATCCACCAGTACCTCACCGATCACGAACGTCCAGCTGTTTCATCTGGCCAAGGTCTCGCACGGACACACGGCGAATATTGTGTTCACGCCGCAGCAGTCGAAGCGGTTGCGCGTCGAGATTCAGAACGGAGACGACCAGCCACTGACCGTGGCGTCGGCACGGGCGTATGGGATTGAACGGTCGCTAGCGGTTCCGGTGAAGTCACTCAGCACGGCTACAAACCCGGTGGTGTTGTACGTCGGTGGAAAAGTCTCTGCCCCGAGCTACGATCTGGCCCGGATCAGCACCGTGCCGGATGTGGAGCGTCTGACCACTCTATCAGTGTTATCGGGGGCACAGAACGGCACCTATCGCGATGCCTCGCCGCAGCCTCCCTGGGCCGAGGACCATAGAACATTCGTGTGGGTCATGGTGCTGGGAGGCGTGGTGGTGCTGTCCGTGCTGGCCGTGGCACTTCTCAAAGCCGCCGTGGCGGCACAGGAACCAGCGGTCGAGACTTCCCAAACGGACGCCACTCCGTGAATCCCTCGTCTTCCACGTTCAGTCAATCCCATCGAGTTTTTCGGACACTACGCGCTGCAACTGACTGCATCTCCGTGGTGCTTTTCACCCTCGCATCGCATTTTGTTCACGATGGCAGAAGCCAGATGAGGTACACAGATCGCACAGATTTTCACAGATTTGCTGGCACCGATGCCAGTGACTTTGGGTAGATGTGGCTGCCCGCCACTCGAAATCTGTGCCGATCTGTGAAATCTGTGTACGAACCCGATACTCAGAACGAGGCATTGAAGAGAAGAGGCGATGTGCTCTCACTCGGCAGGACTCTTATCCGGCGAGAGGCTGTCGGCTGCAGCGCGGAGTGTCGTTTTTCGACTCCGGTTGATCAGTGATCTCAGCAAGCTGGTGGGCTCGCGATGCGGATCATCAAGCACTGACGGGGACAGTGGCCCGAGTGTGACTCAATTCGGCAGTGGCCTCGCCGGGCCGGGGGAAGAATGACTTCAGCGACAGGAACGGCTTCTCAAAGAACTTCCAGGAGAGTGCTGAGACTGCCAGCGTCGCCAGTAAAGTGGCCGACAAGATCGCCAGCGGTTGCACAGATTCGGGCAGGACCGACCAGTCGAGCTGCAGTACCAGTTTGTAGATCGGTCGATGGATCACGTACATCGCGTAGCTGAACTGACCCGGCAGCGTCAGCCAGCGCTGCGAGAGGACTCTCGCAAACCAGTGCTGCGGCGACACCGCAGCTGCGGAGAACACGAAGCAGCCGAACATCAGGCCGAGCAGCGTGTGCCCGATGGTCTGCGAACCGACTTGTTCGGTCTTGAGCAGCGGCCACACCGAGTCAACGCCGACAATCACTACGGCTAGTAGCGACATCACCGGCCATGCCCAGCGGATAAGCCGGGGATACCAGACGGGTGATCGCAAGCCCATTGCGAAGAGAGCGCCGAGACACAGACTGTCCATGCGAGCCACGGTGGTTACGTACAAGGCGATCGCCGGAGCCCCGGTCCACCACAGGCCCACCCGCAGCGCGAGAGCCAGAGCGATGCAGGCCCAGCAGACTTTCGCCAGCGAGCGCGTCGACAGATATCCGACGACGAACGGCCAGACCAGATAGAACTGCTCCTCGACCGCCAGCGACCAGAAGTGATTCAGATCGTCGACATGGGGCCAGTGTCCCTCATACGCGAACCGCCAGTTCTGGAGGTAGGTCCAGAACCAGAATTGATCCTGCGAGAGTTCACTGACTCTACGAGCCACCGGCCTCGCGGGACTCCAGTATTCCGCCAGCACGGGCACCGCGACGAACGTCACCGCGAGTGCCAGAAAGTACAACGGAAAGATCCGCAGTGATCGCCGGGCGAAGAAGCTGAGGAGGTAGCCGGGCTTGCCGCGCGAGTCGATCAGAATGCCGGTGATCAGGAATCCGGACAGCACGAAGAACAGGTCCACGCCGGTCCAGCCCGCGACACTCGCCTTGCGGAGTACGAAGTTCAACAGGCCCCCGCCGGGCACCTTCAAGCAGTCGTACAGAAACACCGTCAGGATCGCGATCCCGCGTACGCCGTCGAGCGCTGGACGATGGTCCGAAGGAAGGAGATTGAACTCGCGCGGAGTGAAATTGAGTCGAAAAAACCAGTTGCTCATGAGTGTCCCTCAACCAGTTCACGAGACTCCTCATGCGCATCATCGAGTGAGCGGCCCGCTGCGGCACCCTGGCCTCGCAGTTGTCGATAGACATCCCGGGCCCAACGTGTCCCCTTCGCCGCTGCTGATCCCCAGCGAGTCGTGGTGAACAACGCGGTGCCGATCTCCTTACGGCCCGGCCAGACATGGTCGAGGAAACTGCCCGGACATGCACAGCTGTCGATACTCTCGCACCGTGGCAGTTGAGACATGTGGTCTTGAATTTCGGCGGCGAGAAGGAACCCCGGGCAACCGCGTTCGAACTGGGGATCCCAGCCGATCTTGAAGGCGTAGTATTCCGACTCGGACCGAAACAGGCACATGCTGGCGATGACCTGCTCACCCAGGACCAGTTCCGCAAAACGGATGCGGTCGCGCGTGGCGAAGCCGAGAGCGACATTTTTCAGCGCCTCGGTCTCGCTCTGTCGACAGGCGAGGGCGGATTGCGATTCGCCCTTCCACCCCAGTGATTCCAGCCAAAGAAACCGCTCCACAGCTGACAGATCACCATTCGGGCACCCGGTGAATCGCAGTGAAACCTTCCCGATCTTTTCTAGTGCTCGGCGACCACGCCGTAGACTTTTGGCCCGCTTGGCCGACATCGCTGAACCATCGTTGGCAGAGACGGTGGCTCGCTGGTGGTGGTCATCCACGGTCACGACCATTCGCTGTCGCTCACACTGGGCAGTCAGTAGGCCCGCCAAGGAACTTTGAAGCGGAAACATCGGCAGCGACAACCCATGCAGGTTTTGCTGACGCAGGAACTTCCACAAGGTCTCCACAATCGGTTCCCGTTCAGTCTCATCGACGAGCAGTCCCGTCATGAAGCTGTGCTCTGAACGGACTGCTCGCAAGTGGGGCAGGGGCAGTTGTCGTGTGGCGGGGAGACGTTCAAAGAGTCCGGCGAGAAGCCAGCGGCCTTGCGTGTCGATGATGGTGAGCAGTTGTGGCGATGGCGAGTTTGCGGGCGATCCCGATTGAGGGAACAGGAATGACGGCGAGAGGAATGGGTTCCGCAGCAGACTGCGTTGCTCCAAGTCACGCCAGGCCGCTTCAAACGCCGGACTCGATTCACACGGAAAGGGGCGCATCTGGGCCACATACCCGGTAGCGATCGGGATCGGTGGGGAAGCTTGAACGGAGAGCAGAGCGGTGGCGGGCACGGCATGCCTTTGAAAAACTGCTACGCCCGAGGGAATCAGGCGTGGAATCAGCGTCGAACAAGCCTAATGATCCTAGAAGTCATGAGAATCCGAGAATGCCTGGAAGTCTCTGAAATCCGAGATTGCGGGATAGGTGGGGTACGCCTTGCAGGATTGCAGCGATTGGTCAGCCTGTCCCGATTGACTGGTCATGTAAGCCTAGCTCACAGTCCACAGGGTGTGTTCGAATCAGCTGAGAATTGGCAGGCAGCGTTTGTCGCACCGCCAGACTGGTGAATTGCCGGTGCTACTTGGTGCTCTATCCACGCTTAATTTGAGGGTTCCACCCAGAAGGGAGGGCCAGGCCAGTGCGGTGAACCTGATCCTTGTGAATCCGTTCCCCGAGGGGCACGTTTTCGACGTGCCCCTTGTCCGACGAAGGACGGGCGAAACTCCTTCACTCGGGAGTGAATTCAGACAGCAGAGATGGCCGCCAGAAACTCAAAGAGCGCAAACCGGGACGATTCTGGTGGCCTCAACTCTGCGGCCCAGCTGTCAGCAATAGCTCCCGCAAGCAGTCCTTCGCTTTTTCGGCTGTCGCTCTGCTGAGGACGGGCAAGTAAAAAACGTGCCCCACGAAGATCGCATCCTGTTCACAGCACTGGCTTGGCTCTGGCCGAGCCGCGACGGCGAGTCGACGTATCCCCCGGCTCGCGGCCCCGCCGGAGCTGCCGCCCTCCCGATCGATGCATGCGATTCACGAATCCCCTCTCATCGGGATTGGAGCTAGATCAGTGACTTGATAAGCTGACATAATACTATGAAGCGGGCTCCTGACATCGCACGGCAAACATCATGCAGCACAAGAGGTTAAGGTCTGTTTGGACGGCACTGCTCGTCGCAGCGGTTGCTTCGTCGGCCTGGGCTCATCCCGGTCATGGAACGACAGAACCGACAGCTCCCGCACATGCCGCAGAACCGGTGCATCTGCTGCCTGCTATACTATTAGCGGGGGTGGTGGCGCTGGGAGGTTTTTCGGTTGTTCGGCGGCTCCAGCGAGTCCGCGAACGCAAGTAGGCGTCCAGCGGGCGTGGGATCGGCTTCCAGCCGGTCTGTGGATTGCCATCATGACAGGCTGGAAGCCGATCCCACGGCTTTGTTAAGGGGTCTCCCATGCCGATACCCGGACAACGTGTATTCCAGGTAATTCGAGCGGCCCATGAACAGGCTCGGGCCGATGCGGAACAAGCCGAGGGTGCTCAGAAGCACCTGAAGACCGAGGTCGAGCAAGTCGTTTCTGATCGCGGGACGGCGCTCCTGGAACTGGCGAAGCACGACCTGCCCGACATTCGCCGCGAGACCATCCAGTCGACTTTCGCTGAGATACAGCGCGAATTAATTCTGATCGTCGAACGCAAAGAGCGGACGCTGGCCGAACTGCAAGGACGCATCGCGCGTCTCCTGTCCGCTGAACAGGAGGCTTCTCAGTCTCGCTCGCAAGCCGACGCTCAACTCACACAACAGCTCGCAGAGCAGGCACGTTTGCAGGCTGTGGTGCTGTCCGAGCTGCAGGTCCACGCAGAGTTCCCCGCGCTCTCGAAGCAAGCTGTCGAGGCGGAAGCGGCCCTGCGCCAAGACGAGAAACGTGTCGCCGATGTGCAGGCCGGTGCTAGCGAAAAGCTCCCGACCTATGAGCGCAGCTCGCTGTTCCAGTACCTGTATCGCCGCCGCTTCCTGACCCCCGAGTACACCGAGCGCGGGTGGACCCGCCGCATGGATCGCTGGGTCTCTGAACTGATTGGCTACCCGACGGCGAAGCGGGGCTACGAGTTCCTCAAGAACACTCCCGTGCTGATGCAAAACGAACTCACCCGGCGGCGCGAGGTGTTTCATCAGCTGATGACTCAGATCGAAAAAATCGAGGAAGAGGTCGCAAACCGGGTCGGACTGACCCCGGTCATCACCGCAGCTGCGGAAGCCCGGCAACTGCGAGGCCGCCTGGACGAACAACTGGCCAAGACTCGCCGGCTGACGGTCTATGCTCAATCCGAACTGGCCGCTGTCAGCCAGGAGCAGTGCCAGTTCTACCAGGCGGCACTGGATCGTTATCGGGCGTTCCTCGACGCGACTGAAACTGCCGTACTCGAACAACGCGCCGAGCGCACGGCTAGTCCTCATGATGACGAGATCGTCTCCCGCATCGGCTTCCTGACCGCGCAGGTTCGGAAACTGAAGCCCCAGTTGCAGGAGACCGCTCAAGCGGTCGCATCCTCAGTCGGAGTCAGTGACGGGTTGGAGTTCATCACCCGCCGCTTCCAGCAGTCGAACTTCGAGGAGGATCGATCGCATTTCGACGATCAGTTGCGCCTCGACCAACTGGTAGAGCGGTTCCGCAAAGGGATCCTGTCTCGTGAGGCGCTCTGGTCCGAGCTGAAACAGCATCAGAAGTTTGAGCGGACCGAGACGGAAACAACGGTGATGGACATCGTGAATCACCCGATGACCCATGTGCTGGCGCGGGCGATGGTCGAGGTGGTCGGAGCGGCACTCCAGCAGGGCGTCAACCGCAGCATCCAAAGGCGGAGTGGTCCGTCTGGCCCGGGCTGGTCCGGCCCCTCGATGCCCGATGTTCCAGTTCCGACTTGGGTCCGTACAAATCCCGCCCCCTCAGCCCCTTCCCGATCGGGCGGGGGAGAATATCGAACCGTAGATCGAATTTAAATCTGCGCATCATGTTTGACCGATGAAGAGGCCCATCGTCTTCCCGACTCTGCGGCACCCGTGGGCTTGGACCAGCCGTAGCGAGTTTGGAGACGCCTCATCCGGAGCATCCGACCTTCGTTGCCAGCTGTTCCCATTTCAGAATTCAACAGACGGGAACAAGGGCGGTGTCGCCAGTTGCCCTGTCCACGCTTAATTTTGGGGTTCCCCGCAGTCGGGAGGGCCAGACTCTTGCCGAGCCGCAACGGCCTGTCGACGTGTTCCCCGGCTCGCGGCTCGGCAGGAGCCTCGCCCCAATGCTGTTAAAACGATTGAGGTCGATCACGTGGGGCGTGGGGCACGTTTTTGACGTGCCCGTCGACTCTCCGACCGTAGCTCATGTCGCTCCGCGACTGAGATTCCTCCCACCAGCCCCCCTTCGATTTCTGGGGAACTTCCGCGTAGAATTCATCATCAGGCGGAATGCGAGTCGCAGAGCGACATCGCCTACACTCAATCGTGTTCACAGCACTGGCCTGGCCCTCCCGGCGGGCCTGCCTCAACTCCAAGCCTTTGCGTGGATGAGGCTCGAGTGGTCCACCAACATTAACTTGTGGGCTTCGGCGAACGCTTGTTGGCGTCCGCCCACGTTCTGGCGAACGTAGCGACCCCACAAGTTCAACCTGGTGGACCACAAGGTGAGATTGCAACGAGAGAATACGGAGGGCATATCCCTTCTGTGCCTTCATCACCCAGAGCGATGCCTGGGCCACCAGCAGAGAGCGAGCCGAGTGCAATTCCCTGGGCTTTGACGCTTTCGGCTCGCTCACTCGCACTTGCTACACCGCGTCCAGCGCCTGCTTCAGATCCCCGATGATGTCGTTCACATCTTCGGTCCCGACTGACAGCCGCACGAAGTCGGGAGTCACGCCGGTACTCTTCTGCTCCTCGGGGGAGAGTTGCTGGTGGGTCGTGCTGTTGGGGTGGATGATCAGCGATTTGCTGTCGCCGATGTTGGCCAGGTGCGAGAAGAGCTTCACGCTGTTGATCAGCTTGATGCCGTTCGCGGTCTGCTGGGTCGGGGTGGCTCCGGCGATGCCGAAGCCGAAGACGGCTCCGGTGCCGCGCGGCATGTACTTCTTGCCGAGGGCGTAGCTGGGGTGCGACTCCAGACCGGCGTACCCGACCCACGACACCTTCTTGTGGCTGGCCAGGAACTTCGCCACGGTCAGGGCGTTGTCGCAGTGCCGCTCCATCCGCAGGTGCAGCGTCTCCAACCCCTGCAGCAGCATCCAGGAATTGAACGGGCTGATCGCCGGGCCGAGGTCGCGGAGCAGTTGCGTGCGGATCTTGAGGATGTACGCAATGTTCATCCCGCCGAAGGTGTTGTAGAAGCTCATCCCGTGGTAGCTCGGGTCAGGCTCGGTCAGCTCGGGGAACTTGCCGTTGTTCCAGGGGAAGCCCCCCTTCTCGATGATCGCTCCACCAATTGAGGTTCCGTGTCCGCCGATGAACTTGGTACAGCTGTGAACGACGATATCGGCCCCGTGGTCGAATGGTCGGCAGAGGAACGGACTGGCCATGGTGTTGTCGACGATGAGAGGAATGCCTGCGTCATGGGCGATCTGGGCAATGGCGGCGAGGTCGGCGATGTCGCAGCGCGGGTTGCCGATCGTCTCCAGATAGAGGCAGCGGGTGTTGGGCTGGATGGCCTTCTTGAAGTTCTCGGGGTTGCTCTGATCGACGAACGTGCAGTCGATCCCCATCTTGGGGAAGGTGTAGTGGAACAGATTATACGTGCCGCCGTAGAGGCTCGACGACGAGACGATGTGTTGTCCGGCCTGGCAGATGTTGAGGATCGCCAGCGACTCAGCTGCCTGTCCTGACGCCACCGCGAGTGCCCCCGAGCCGCCCTCGAGCAGAGCAAGTCGCTTCTCCAGAACATCAGTCGTGGGGTTCATCAGCCGCGTGTAGATGTTCCCGAAGGCCCGCAGACCGAACAGATCAGCTGCATGGTCAGTGTCGTTGAAGACGTAGGAAGTCGTCTGATAGAGCGGCACCGCCCGCGAATTGGTCGTCGGGTCAGGCACCTGGCCCCCGTGCAGACAGAGGGTTCCGGGTTGAAGTTGGGATGGTTCGGACATGAGCGGAGGTTCCAAAGGAGTTGAGTCATGGGGGGAGGAAGTCGACATCCTAATCGGGCCGAATCCCACTCGCAAAGCATGCCCCGAACCGTAGCCTTCGCCACTGGCCTCGCCCGGGTGGTTCCCGCGACGGCCAGACTTCGCGAGGAGAGAAACGAGACATTTCGTAGGACGGACTTCCAAGTCCGTCCGTGTTGAAAACCTTGGGGAGCGACGGACTCGGAAGTCTGTCGTACGTCTCAAACTCGCTCGCGTCAGAGATCATTCCGCGATCTGTCTTTACCTCGGCACCGGGATCCGGTCGACGATCTGTTGCAGGATCGTCTGGGCACGCTTGCGTTGACCTTCGCGGAGCATCCCCGCGCAGACGACACGGTGAGCCAGCACCGGCAGCATCATCTGCTTGATGTCGTCCGGGATCACGTATTCACGCCCCTCCACAAAGGCGTGACTTTGGACGGCTCGGGAGAAAGTGATCGCCCCACGGGTGCTGACGCCAACCGTCAATTCATTATTCGACCGCGTGCGGTGTACGATCTCCAGAATGTAGTCCTGCAATGAGTCATCCATTCGCACATCCCGCGCAGCGGCCTGCAACGAGAGCAGCTGGCTCGTCGAAATCACGGGCTTCAGCTGATCGACCGGCTCGCCCAGGCGGTGCGAGGTCAGCACCCCCTTCTCGGCGGCCTTGTCGGGGTAGCCGATGTCCATGCAGATCATGAAGCGGTCGAGCTGGTTTTCGGGGAGAGGGTATGTGCCTTCGAACTCGTAGGGGTTCTGCGTGGCGAGCACGAAGAACGGTCGCTCGAGCGGGTGGGTCTTGCCTTCCACAGAGACCTGCTTCTCCATCATCGCTTCGAGCAGGGCACTTTGCGTTCTCGGCGTGGTGCGGTTGATTTCGTCAGCGAGCAGGATCTGCGTGAAAATCGGGCCGGGGCGGAACTCGAACTCCCCCTTGTTGGGCAGGAAGACACTACCGCCCAGAATGTCGCTGGGCAACATGTCGGGCGTGAACTGTAGCCGCGTGAATTTACAGCCGAGGCTAAACGCCAGCGCCTTCGAAAGCGAGGTCTTGCCGACGCCCGGCGCGTCTTCGATTAGCAGATGTCCCTCCGCCAGGAGCGCCACCAGCGCGAGCCGGATGGCTGCTTTCTTACCCAGGATCGCCTGGGCAATGTTGTCTTCCAGGCTCTGAACCAACGCATGCAAGGGTGACGGCACGAGCCTCTCCCGAAGGGGTCAATCACTGAAGTGGAATCGCTCTCTCGCACCGAAAAATCTCCAGCTGCGTGAGGAGACTTCGCATGATAGCGGATCGTCGGGCCGACTCCGAACCCACGCGACGCTTGAGGAATTCTTGGTGAATTCCATTCCCTGCGGCTGTGACGGTCGGTGGATGAGCGAGCCTCTCTGGGAAGTCGGAGTCACTGGCCCGACGATACCGTGGCTGCGACCTGCGAAGTACACCCTTGATTCACCCTCCGATTCGCTCCACCAGAACCTATGCTGGACACAACCGCTACCATCCCCACGCTCGACGACCTGCGCCAGTATGTGCATGCACAACTGTGCGCCAAGGAGAGTTTGTTGGAAGACCAGTTCCAGACCCATGAAGACCCGCTGATCATGCGGGGCCGTGTCTGCGGGCGGCAATTTCAGCTGCACGGGCCACGCAGTATTCGCTTGGGGGCCATCTGGGCGAGTGATCAGAACTTGATCTATTTCTATGATACGAAGGGGGAACGGTATCTAAAGGTCCGCCTGACCAGCCCTGTGGCGGATGCGGCGTAGTCAATCTGATCGCACAGAATCAACTCCACGGACGAACTGCTCTTTCGGTGAAATTCTTGTGCGTGGTAGAAATGCCAGTTCGGTTGAGGATATCAATCTCCGCTGAAGAGCGGGCGGTTCGTCCGCCGACTGAATGATCCAGAGAGCGGGGTCGAGCTTCGATGTCGAGGAAGTGATTTCCTGTCATCGGCAGTTTTCGCCGCTCAGTGGATCGCCAGAGGATGGACCTCCTCAGGCGATCTGCGTGGTGGTGAGGCAACGAGTGCCTCACCCAAGGTCCGACTTTGTGAGTCCTGGCGAAAGTTGTTCCTGGTGGAACACAAGTGTCGCGACTCTCCACTTTGGCATGAGGCCACCCCATGATTCGTCGCAGCTTCTTGATTCAATCCGCGTTTGCTCCCGCTTTGGCTGCCGTACTACTGGCGACCGGATGCCGAGGAAAGCAAGTTGCCCACGTCCTGCAGGACGATGACCAAGACATGGTCGGTAGTCATGCCGCTGGGGCCGAGACCTGGAAACCGCTCATCGAGCAGTCGGTCGGCAAGCTGCTGGCCCGGCAGTGTTCCGACATTCAATCGGTCTCCGTGGGCGGTGACGAGATCCCTGGGAAGAAGCGGGTCTGCTTCATGGGGGTCGAGAACAAGAGCGCGGAAGAACTCGGCGACAGCCGCGAACAGATCTACGATCACATCGACTCGCTTATCAGCGAGTCTGAGCAGTTCAAGCTCGTCAACAAGCGGTTCGTCGACGCGGGGCTGAAAGAGTGCGGGCTCCGCTCGGACGAGCTGTTCATCCCGGCGAACCAGCGCATGTTCGCGGCGGCGATGGAGCAAGTCGGTGAGCCGATCCATTACCTGCTCTATGCGAAGATCACTTCCTTGTCGACGCACAGCAACGGAGACTCGCAGCGGGACTACCAGCTCGTCCTGGAGTTGATCGATGCGAACACCGGTGACTACGACAAGGAATCGGCCACGATCCGCAAGGGGTATCACAAGTCGAAGCTCAGCAAGCTGAAGCACTACTAGGGAAAGTGGAAGTCCGGCGAGCCGGCGGGTGTCAGCCCCCGGACCGAACCGGAGAAATGTCATGCCGGGAAAACCGGGGCCTGACGGCCACCGGCTCGCCTGCAACCCTTTGGGGCTCCCTCAAACTCATGCGATCCCAGTCCTCCCCACCGAATGAAGTTCAACGGCTGCGGGTCATCCCCGGCCTGTTGCAGGGGATCTGTTTCATCGTTATTGCGGCGCTGAGCGGATGTGCGTCGCATGTGGACCGCGTGGTGTCGGTCCGCAACGATTTCTATGCGGGGAATCTCGAATCCGCTCGGACTCGTGCCCAGAATCTGCGCGACAAGCACAAGTCGGACCAGGATGTGTTCGACCTCGATCGCGCGATGATCGAGTTGTGTGCGGGCCATCCGAAAGAGGCTGAGAAGCTCCTGCGGCGAGTGCGGGATGATTTCGACAAATACGAGGAGAAGTCGGCGAAGGAAATCGCGACTTCGATGCTGACCGACGACACCAAGATCTCTTATGCCGGGGAGGACCATGAGAAGATCCTCGTGCAGACTTTCCTGGCCCTCTCGAATCTAATGGCAGACGGCGGAGATGCTCAGGCCTATGCTTTGCAAATCGGCGCGAAGCAGCAGGAGCTGGCCGAGAAGTCGCAGCAGAAGCAGGCCGAGGTGACTCCGGAAGGTGAGGAACTCCCCACCGCACCGGAATTGCCGCAGGTCGCCCTCGGTCCGTATGTGCGGGCGATGCTGAATGAAGAATCGTCACTGGATGCGAATGAGGTCGTCCGCGCGCGGGAGATGGTGGTCTCCTATGTCCCCGACTTTCGCGATGGGGAAGCCGACCTCGAACGAGCCCGCGATGACGTGGCCTGTGCGCGAGATCATGGAGTGATCTACCTGTTTACAATGGTCGGTCGCGGGCCGATCAAAGAGGTGTCTGAAGACATCCCCACCCAGGTCTCGCTACTGATTGCTGACCGGATCATTAGTGCGCTGGGCAAACAGACACTCCCGCCCACCATTGCCCCCGTGAAGGTGGCCCAGGTAGTCCGTCGCCCCAACCGGATTCAATCGGTGCAGGCCGCGATCGATGGTGGGCACGTCGGGTCAACCGCCACCTTGGTCGATGTGGGCGAACTGGCCGAGGCCCACTATCAGGCCCGCTACAACGAAGTGCTGGCGATGGCGGTCGCTCGACGAACGATCAAGAAAGGCTCAATCTACCTCGCCAAGGAACAGATGAACGCGGAGTCGAATCCGGCGCTCGATATCGCCTTGACGCTCGGCGGAATTGCGTGGGAATTCAGCGAAGCCGCGGACACCCGGTGCTGGGGTCTGCTCCCCGAAAAAATTCAGGTGCTGCGGATCGAGGCTCCCGTGGGGACTCGGACCTTGAAGTTGCAGGCTGCCGATGCACATGGAGCCTTCGGCATTCCCGAATCGGTCACGGTCGAAGTTCGCGAGCAACGCAACACGTATGTCTTGGCCAACTTCCCGGACAGTCAGCTGGTGGGGCAAGTTCTGATCAGTGGTCAGTAGTCGCGGATTCCGATTCAGTCACCCCGTGGTTTGCGACCCACGAAAATGTAATACGGCACACGGGCGAACGGGATAAACGGCACCGTCCCCGACTGCTCCTCCAACTGGCAGCGGTCGAATCGGTTCAGCAAATACGGCAGGTGGTCCGCACTCGGATGGACGTTGTCATTGCTGAACCAGGTCGGGACCAGATTGCGGGTCAGCCAGCCATGCCGCTTCAGGCCCTCATCCGGGTGCTTGCGCGAGACATAGAAGTCGACGATCCCGATGGTGCCGCCCGGCTTGAGGATTGAGTAGGCCTGCTCGATCGCCCGAAACCAGTCGGGGATCATCGTCAGCGAGTACGAAAACGTGACGACATCCGCCAACCCCTCGTGCGGCACGAACTTCGTCCCGTCCGCGAACACGGCCGAGGTGTTCTTCCAGCCTTCGCGGGCGATGCGCTCCTCGGCGACCTGCAAAAGCGGACGACACAGGTCGACGAGATACAGCGACTTCAACCGCGTGCGGCGATGAGCCAAGCGTTCGGCGTTCTCCCCCGTGCCCGCTCCGATATCGACCCACACGCCGTCTTGCGGGGCGTCGATCGCATCGATCATGGCCTGTCGACCGTGCAGTAGGCGGGAGCGGAAGGAGTCATAGTCCCGCGCCTGGCCCGCGTAGAAGCTGTCGAGCCGCTCGGCATGCGATGACCCCCGCACCCGCTTGGCCAGCAGATGCCACAGGATTCGGCAATCACTCAGACCAACTCGTGATGTCGTCAGCATGGCAGTTTCCTGCGGGGAGCGCCCCCGGTACTCGGTTCAGACAACGCTGTAGGCCCACCATGCCGGGGACAACGTCGAGCATGGTGGGCCTGCGCCCAGAGCGGCTGGTCCCACCCTACGGGCACGATGGCACTCAGTTCGCCAGCAGATCCGCGATGTAGAAGCTGCCGTAGGTGTTCACCCGGTCGGCAGTGTGCAATTGCTTCGCGAGGTCGGTGTGGTAGGTCAACAACTGGCCCATCTCACGGGTGCCCTGTCCCGAACGCACCTGGATCGGGTTGATGAAGTCGGCATTGAAACCCGCACTTCGCCACAGGACGCGGCAGTTGTCAGCGGCCTTGTCGACGACGGCCTGCCACTCTTGGCGCAGCACATCGCGGTGATGCTCATGCAGCCAGTCCATGTGGTCGAGCAGCACGTACCGGTTGATGCGTCCCTCGAACCGGTTCAGATATCCGAGGACCGAATCGGTCGTGACCGTCATCCTCTCGCGAGCGGTCTTCATCGCTGTGAAATTGGCCTCCTTGAGGTACTCCGGACAGCAGTCGGGCGTATACTCACCGGTCAGGTAGACACGCCAAAAATAATTGTCTGCGATCGGTCGCTGGGTGAGGACCTCTTCGACGCGATCGACGATGAACTGCACGATCCCGCCGGGGTACTGCTCATCGAGCTGACGACGCTGGCTGCGCGGAACACCCAGCATGGCCATCGTCGTGTCGCGCCGCAGCAGGAACTTGACCAGCGGGCGGAACAGCCTCTCGCCCAGCCGTTGTTCTTGATAGATCGTCTGCTGCTCTGCGACCGAAGTGGCTTCCAGCAACTGGTTCACCGGTTCCCGCAGCTTGGCCACGCGGTTCATGTATCCATTGACCAACCAAGCGAACGTCCCGGACGAGCCGCGGAAGTAAAAGCTGCGTCGGCCTTCACGACCGCCGAAGTAAGCTGAGCCGCGCCGGTCCCAGATCTCCCGGGCATGGGCGGGTAACTCCTCGCGAATTGCTGGGTAGAGCGACTTCCAATCGACCGACCGACCGCGCCCGAAGAGTAGGAAGAAGTCGTCGTACTCCAGCGTCTTGGCCGCTGCGAGCTTGAGATCCAGCAGAGCGTTCTGGAGGGGATTCATGTCGACGGCATGGACATGTCCGGCCCCGGCCAGCAGGTAATCGAGGGCATTGCAGCCCGCCGAAGTGATGACCAGCACCGAGTCGCCAGGGCTCAGTTCCAGAGCAACGCGGTCGACGCGCGGGTCCTCCCAGCAGGTGTTGTAGACCAGATTGTGGGTGTGGATCAGGTTGAACCACGCCCGTCGTACACGTTCGAAGGCCATTGGGGAGTCCTCGTGAATTGAACGGATGTTGTCAGGAGCTGAGTAGGGTGGGACCAGCTCGCTTTGGAGC
>JANPCU010000307.1:0-6214 GCA_031431195.1 Planctomycetota bacterium
TGATGCGGAGCTGGGACGGATGACCGGGATGTCGAGCCAGTCGGCGAACTTGGCTTCTTTCGTCGCGCCCACGGAATAACCGGGTACACGGAGGACGGCATCGCAGCGAGACAGCAGCTCGCGATCGTAGTCGAGCCATTCCTCGTACGACTTGGGCGACACGATGTCCCAGAGCATGGTGAGATGAGGGACGAGCGGGGTGAACCCGGCCTTGAGCAAGGCATCGGCGATGCGGATCGCATGCTTCGTATTCGCGACGGGATCAGGTTCCGAGTACGGGGCTGCAAGATAGATCATTGGAACCACGGTCTGCGTGGTCGTCTGCTTGATCCGGACTTCCAGCGATTGCACTCGGGTCAGTGTCGTCAGCATCAGGTTCTCCAAAGAGGGTGGAGAGCAAAGGATGAATGTGGAAGGCTGAAGGATGAGTGCAGAGGGACGCGGGTGAGAGTGTTCACGTTCCGCAGTGGTTGCGTCATCGATGGGCAACGACCCCGGAGGGGTCACAGCCATTAGCCGGTGGTTGAGCGCAGCGACACCACCTGTTCGTGCGGGTCACTCGTTCCTATCCCGGAGGGATTGCAGAGGGACTATGCGCGACGCTGTGACTGGGGCTGCGAAGGTCACACACCGCGAGGGCCAATTGGTATGACTTCTGGCATCCCTCCGGGATGCGAAGCTATTGGAAGGGACTCGTAACCGGTGGTGTCGCTGCGCTCAACCACCGGCTAATTTCTGGCATCCCTGCCGGGATAGGAGAACGCCAGCGACTCTCGGATGAAGTCTGAACGACGGACGACTCGGCTGCACACCCTTCTGCCTTCCCACCTCAGCGTGAGCGGAGCAGCCAGGGTTCGAAGTAGGCTTGGCGTCCACCGATCACCACGCCGCAGCCGAGGATCGGTTTGTGGGAGAACCGGCGGCCGTAGTCGAACTGCAGCCGGCTGGCATCAATGCCGCAGCCGACCGATAGGCCGAACACCCGGAACTCGGGATTGGCCCACCAGCGGACGCCCGCTTGGCTGTGAAAGTGACCGATGACGGTGGAGCGGAAGTTGTCTTTGGCTTGTTGGTATGCAGCGTCCTGGCCTGCCCGACCACGGTCGCCATGCGAGTAGATCACGCCGTCGATTGCAATTCGACGGGAATGCCAGTTTCGTCACCTCCCGATCCGTGGTAGACTGAATGTGTCAAAGGAGACAATGACATGAGCCAATCACCTCAACAGTTACTAACCGAAGCCCTCGAAATGCCACCTGCGGAACGTGGGCGGCTGGCGGCACTCCTCATTGAGAGTCTCGAGCCGAACTCGGACGAAGACATCGCCGCCAGTTGGGCCAGCGAGATTCGACGACGAGCTGCTGAAATCGATTCGGGCGAAGTGACGCTCTTGTCGTGGGAAGAAGTGCGTCAGTCGATTCGAGGCGAACATGGAACGTTGGCCGATTAAGTTTCACCCCCGAACGAGGGGCGAGATCAAGGACGCTGTTGTTTGGTACCGCGACATCGACGAATCACTCTCAGTCGAGTTTTCCGATGCTCTGGATGTCGCGATGGGCCGCATCGTGCGATCACCTCGTCAGTGGCCGGTCTATGTCGACGAGTATCGGCATGTGCTGCTTGACCGATTCCCTTACATCGTCGTTTACCGTGTGGATGAAGCCGAAGTGCAAGTCATGGCAGTGGCACATGCGAAACGCCGACCAGGCTATTGGCTCTCCCGGACAATGTGATTCGCTTCCACCTCAAAACGGCACACGGTTCAGATCGACGTTGGCCCAAGCGGCACACGGTTCCGACTTCGGTCCCAGCTGATAGGCAATGATGCGCTCGAACTTCTCGACGACGAGTGACCGGACGGTCACGGACTCGGTGGGAGCGGAGTGGCCCAGGCATCGTTTGGTATGTCAGGGTGTCGCAGGAACAAGAGGGATTGAAACGCGAGCGAGTCCTCCGTAGAGTATTGTTGTTCCACAACCCAGACACTCAAAGCAGTGTCTGTGCCACACTGCCTACAACGCATTTCGCCTACTTTCAAGCCACGGTCGAGAGTTATGAACCCCACAACTCGCAGCTTCCTCCGATCATCCTTGCTTGCGCAGCTTTTTGCCGTAGCGTGCGTGATTTCCATGTGCGCATCATGTAGCCAAACGACGCCCCCTTCAAGTTCAACGGATGTTTCACGTCAGAATGACGCTGCAATACCCGTCATTGCGAACCCCGCCGCAACTCAAGCTGCGGACAATTCGCAAGAGGAGACTTCCAAATCATTTGCTGCTTGGTTCACAGAAGGCGCGACTGCACTGGAAGACGGCGACAACGAGACCGCAGTGACTGCGTTAACCAAAGCCATCGAAGTCGACCCGAAATCGGCTGAAACGCTGAATGCACGAGGCGTTGCATTCCTGCGCATGCACCGAATCACCCTTGCACTAAAAGATTTTAGCGCCGCGATTGATCTATCTCCTCGCGTTCCAAAATATTACGGCAACCGAGCTCTTGTATTCGGCGACAAAGCGGAGCATTCGCGAGCTATCGCTGACCTGACGATTGCAATCGAACTTGATGCGAAGTCTCCGGAATGGTTACGCCAGCGAAGCGATACCCATCGAAGCCAAGGCAACGAAGCACTATCGAAGGCTGACGCTCTGGCAGCTGACCGCCTCGAAAACCCTTCACTTGCTAACAACTCTACAGACACCAATGCAGAACCTAGCGAGATTGCAAGTAAACCAGATCCGCTCGCCAATGCTCGATCAACAGTCGACTTGACCAAGTATCAGGTTGTGCATGACCTACTCGAAGACATTCATGAGTTTACACGCCTTAAAGGAAGCTCCGCAAAAGAATTACGGTTTCTTCTTGATGACATGCAAAGGGAATTGGAGAACCTTGATACCCATCAGTCGTCTGGAACACGTGATCCGGTCTACAATGCTTACTCTGCGGCGTTCAAACTCCACGACGATGCTTGCAGGGTGTGGGATGTATATGCAAATACGCAAAGTCTGCTCGCAGATGCCAAGTCTCGTTGGCGACAAACTGTCTCGGAGAATGCACAATTGGGTATCAGCAATTCTGCACTCATTGATGAAATCGCCTCATTCGAGTTCATAGTACAGAAAGGTCATATTCCAAACACTCTTTTTCCATCCACGTCACGGCTCACCACAGGTCTTACCGATATCGCTCAACGGCACCCAGAAGTCGCAGGCGAATTCAATAGCTACACGTTTGTTATGCAGCATTCGATCGCTTACTTTCTCAAACAGTCTGAGCTTCTTACCTCCCTTCTTTATCCCGGTAAGATGATTGAGGAAACACCACCTTACGGCTTGTTGGATGTTGCACCATCCCAGCGACTCGCGACGCGTCTGCAACCTCATCAGATTACCGCTATTGTTGGAGATGCTGCGGACTCACCAGTGTTCAAAGATACCGAACGTTTGCGGATAATCTTCAAGGACTGGGCAGATCGGCGGGGAGACATCCTAAAGCGAGCGGAACGAATGCAAGGATCAAAGCGAGATCAATTCATACAAAACGGCGATAAAGGGCTGGTGAAAATGCTCACCGGCAAGTACAAAATATCCCACGCCGAGTTAGACAAAATCCAAAGACTTGGCACATCACAGAACTGGTGGTAGTGAGGATTCTGACATGCAACATTTGAACTCACAAATGATTGCCAATGCAATCAATGAACTTGACACGAAGTTTGATGCTCATGAAGTCGAACGCCGCGTTCTGCGTAATCAGCCAATCGCCTTTGCATATGAACTACTTCGATACTCTCAAAGCAGTGATGTCTTACGTGCGTTCAGTGCGCAGTTTGCCAAATATGTGGATTCGGCGATGAAGGGTCAAATTCGTCAGACCACCAAAGTTACCAGTCCAAATCTTGGAGGTCTCGAATCTGAATGCCAGCAATGGGAGAAGCTAACCTCTCCTTGTACGGCCTCTTTTGCCGTACCGTCATCTAGCCAATGACGTAATGCGAACAATGCGTTAGACCGGGAGCGGCGGTCAACGCGTTTTTGAAGTGGAAAATGGTTGGTCGCCGCCCGGTGAACGGTGCCGTTCACACGCCCGTTTGTAGACCGACTGGATACCGGCCACGATGGCCGCATGCTCGGTATCACGCCTCTTGAGCCCAGACGAGTAGACCCCCACCGGCAGGTCCGAACAGACCTGTCGCAGCTTGTCGACTGACTGCTGCAAAAGCTCTTTGACATGAGCGAGTACCAGTATGCGGCCGTTCCACTGCTGCACGGCATCACGGCAGATCGTCGCCATGACGGGCGTCTTTCCACCTCCGGTCGGGATCACGACCACTGGATTGGTGTCGTGTTCCCGCAGGTGGTGGTACACCGCATCGACGGCCAGTTGCTGGTAAGGACGGAGCGTCAACACGTTCAGTAGACCTCATACAGCTTGATGCGGGGTTTGAACCGGCGACTGCGATTCGGGTCGTCGAACCACACCCAATACTGCTCAGTCAGCAGGTCGCTGATCAGGTCGAATGCTTCGTCAGGGGAGTCGACCTCTTCGGTCCCTTCGGGCGACGTGACCTTGAACAGACGCTCGCAGAGGACGGGCGGATCATCGGGAGCGAGGTCGGGGGGATCGGCGATGTCGCGTTCGTGAACGATGGTGGGCATGGAGAGTCTTCTTCAGGTGACGGAGTGAACGGACGGATGGCGACCGTCGCGTGACCGGGACGACAAGGCGAGTGCATCTCCACGACAGCTTGTTTGACCTGGCTGTCGTCGAGGTAGACCCCGGCGTGCTGGAGCGAGTCCCACACGCCTTTCTGAAAGTTGTCCCAGTCACGACGACGGGCATCCGGGGGAAACAGATCCAGCTGGCCCTGGAGTTGGCCAGAAAGAGGCTGGCCGACCCGCCCCGCGAGGAGAGAGCACTATAGCGCGGTACTCTCGACCTTCGTGGCTGAGGCCGCCGCAGCGGACGCAACGGCACGGCATCTTTAGCCAGGCAACGTCGATGAGCGAGACGACCGCGGCGGGTTCATCCGGCCGTGCCGGTGCGGTAGCCCACATGCCGGTAATACCGGTTGACGCTCGGCGGGAACGGCAGCACATAACATCAGTGGGGCTACCACTGGAGCTGCCCGATCAGCAGAGGACATAGCGATGTCCCCAGGGCCAGTCATCACGACCTCTTCCACTCACGCAGCAGAATAAAAGTGTCCTGCAAGCTCTGTACCCCGAAGGGGTTTCACATCACAGCCCAGGGTCGCGACGCCAGTCGCGCACCCTGGGATTCAGGCCGCCGCGCGACCCAACCCTGAAGGGGTTGCACACCCGCTCGCTCTGTGTGGAACCCCTTCAGGGTTCGTCCCGTGTGTGCGATCTAACCCAGGGTGCGCTCCCTGCGGTCGCGACCCGGGGCTGTGATGGGTGACCCCTTCAGGGTGCGGGGAAGGGGGAACTCTGGCGGTTCAATGTTCGTCATCTCGTCGGTGTCCTCCCGCTTCTTGCACGCCACCTTCACCATCAGCGGGAGATCATGCAGCTCGCAGCTGTCCTGGGGCTGGGGGATACCGACCGCTCGGCAGATGGAGGAGAGGGCTCCGCGGGCGATCCGGACCGCTGTCTCGTTGGCATTGTTGAGGTTCAGCCGGTCCCAAAGCTTGCGTCCCTGGTGCGGACCTTCGAGAACCTCCAGTTCCAGTTCGAGATAGGCCCCGTCACCCGCCTTGGTCGGTTTCATCTCGGAAGCTGTGATGATGCACAGGTAGTCGCCATTGGGCAGCGGGTCGAATGAGTCATTCGGTTCGACAGTGTTGGCATCGAAGCCACGCAGATCAGCCATGAGAGAGTCCTGAGTCTGGAGTCCGGGATCGGGAGAAAGAGGCTCCAGGCGACAGGAAAACAGTCGATTCATTCGTAGGGTGGGACCAGCTCGCTTTGGAGCGCAGGCCCACCATGTGCGATGTGGTCTGGTGGGCGATGGTGGGCCTGCGCCTCAAAGCAGGCTGGTCCCACCCTACGTGTGGTTGGATTCCGCAGTCGGAGCCGGGCCGAGGTATTGGGCGTAAACCCGGAAGTCGAGCGGCAGTTCTTCGGGCAGACTCATGCGGTTCTTCGCCATGTGAGCCGGACGTTCGGTCGTCCGCAGAATGCGGTCACCAGTGCCGATCCCGCGAGTACGGGTATTGTCGAACCCCTCATCGGTCTGCTTCGTGTGGACC